>NZ_JAPZSU010000036.1 GCF_027531905.1 Flavobacterium sp.
AGCCTACCGTCTGGACACATCTTTTGATAGACCACAGATGACACAGATTGAACGGATTTAAACCAATACATTTGTTGTCTTTTGAAAAAATGTGTTGAAAAAACATTAAGTTTATAAATAATATTTTTAATATACAACCAAAAATCGGCGATAATCTGCCTAATCTGCGTGCCATTTTAACATAAAAATATTTGTGTCCAGACGGTAGACTCCTGCCGGGGCTATTGAGCAACAAATAGCCTATTTATTCACAAAAAGTTGTCAATCAAACCTATGCTTGAGTGCTTTTCGATGAATAGTGTAACTCTCAATTGCGAAAATGATGATTGTATTAAATAAAAAAAAACTAGCGTTCATGACTTTTCGGATAAAATCATGAACGCTAGTTAAAAACAAGTTCCGTTTGAGTTAAGCGTCTTGCTTGGTATCCGTAATAATAATTTCACGTAAAAGGACACCTTGTGGTAATTCGTAGGCGAATTTGATCGTAGTAGCTATGTCTTTGGCGTTAATATTTAACGCACCCACAGTTTCTTTCCATTGGTTATATCCATCAATAATATTTTGGTCTGTGGTATGCCCAAGAAGTTCGGTAGTCACCGCGCCAGGTTCAACTACGATAACGCGGACATTGTGTGGACTCATCTCCATTCTGGCGGTTTGTGTAAGTCCTCTAACGGCGTATTTTGATGCGCAATAAGCCGCATGATTCCCAAAAGGTTGAAGTCCTGCTATAGAAGAAACATTAATGATGGTCCCACATTGTCTTGCTTTCATGTCATTCATAACAATTTGCATTCCATTCATAACGCCAGTAACATTAATGTCCAACATCGATTTCCATTCTGCTGGATCTTGAGTAGCAAGGTCGCCAAGAAGCATTTTTCCAGCATTGTTT
Organism: Flavobacterium sp.; assembly: GCF_027531905.1. Lineage (GTDB taxonomy): Bacteria > Bacteroidota > Bacteroidia > Flavobacteriales > Flavobacteriaceae > Flavobacterium. Next base: position 899 of record NZ_JAPZSU010000036.1, read on the forward strand.
ATCAATAAGTCTGTTTTCCCGTATACTGCTTCTGCTTCTCTAATGGCGTTTTCAAAAGCATTTTTATCTGTAATGTCCACTTTTCTACATAGCGTATTGGGTAGATTGAGCGCTTCCATTTTTTCTAATCATCTGGCCAAAAGTAAAAGGGGATAGCCGCTTTTTGAGAATTCTTTAGCCATTTCTAATCCAAAACCCGAGCTTGCTCCAGTAATAACGATGAGTTGTTTGTTCATGATTTTTTCTGTTTAAAAGGTAAATTTAATTCTAATTCTTGATTTTGACCTAATTTTGAATGAATTATAACATAAGTTTAAAGAAAATAAGCGCTTGTTTTTCAATTCAAAAGGTTGGAAATAAAAAGCTTGTTTGCCAGTTGAAAATTTTATAATTTTGCCACCCAATTTTATTACGTAAATTAAAGAAGACGATGGATATCAAAAGAGTAGCTATAGATGCTGTGACTGAAACAATTGTGATGAATGTGGTACACATGGATTACAAAGGTCAAGTAGCCAAAAGAATCAATGAAAAAATGCCTTTGGCGCAAGTAAAAGGGTTTAGAAAAGGTGCAGTGCCAAAAGATTTGGTTGAAAAACAATACGGAAAAGCAATCAAAATAGAAGAAGTTAAAAAAGTAATTGATTTAGCTTTGGAGCGTTACATTCAGTCTGAAAGATTGAACTTGTTAGGAACGCCTCTTGCAAAAGAAGAAAAAAATAGAGATTGGTCTGCGGAAGAATTAACTTTTGAGTTCGAAATTGGTTTAGTACCTAATTTCGAATTGGATTTAGAAGCTAAAAACGACATCGTAAAATACACAGTGATTGCTGATGATAAGTTAATTGACGGTCAAGTTGCGCGTATCCAAAAACAATTCGGAAAAGCAATTCCTCAAGAAGTAGTTGCAGAAGGATGTGACTTAACTGGAATTTTCTCTAGCGAAGCCAACGGAATCAACAATCCAACAACAATTGCATTAGATACTTTCAAAGACAAAGCGACTCAAGATTTATTTATTGGTAAAAAAGTAGGTGATGTTGTGACTGTAAACACTAAAGGTTTATTTGAAGACGACCACCAATTGATGGACTACCTAAAAGTAGGACACGATAATGTACACGACTTAGCGGTTGATGTTGATTTTACAATCGAAGCAATCAACGCTTCTGAGCCAGCTGAATTGAACCAAGAATTGTTCGATAAATTGTTTGGTGAAGGAAATGTTGCTACATTAGAAGAATTGAAAGCAAAAATCAAAGAAGATGCTGAGGCGCAATTCGCTCAACAAGCAGATCAAAAATTATTGGCTGATGTTCAAAACTTCTTGATTGACAATACTAAATTTGATTTACCAGCTGAATTCTTGAAAAAATGGTTGCAAACTGTTGGAGAAAAAAAATTAACTCCAGAAGAAGCTGAAGTAGAATATGCACGTTCTGAAAAAGGATTGCGTTTTCAATTGATCGAAGGAAAAGCGATGGCACAAAGTAATATTCAAATTACTTTTGAGGATTTGAAAACGTTTACTACCAATGCCATCAAACAACAAATGGCACAATTCGGACAAACAAATCCTACAGACGAAGAGGTTCAAGGAATTGTAGCTAGAGTATTGTCTAACCAAGAAGAAGTAAAAAGACTTTCAGAGCAAGTAGTTGCGGTTAAATTATTGGAGCTGTTCAAAGAAAAAGCAAATCCAACAACTAAAGAAGTTACTTACGAAGAATTTATCGCTGCTTCATACGGAGAATAAATTATAGTTAGGGTTAGAAATAGAAGTTTGATTTCTGAAATAGAGAGCTAAACTTTATGATTTCATTAGAAAACCGAAACCATAAAAAATAGTTATATTTGAGCGTCAAAAGAATTTTTCTTTGACGCTCTTTTGTTTAAAAATAAGGATTTATAGATTGTACCTTGAACTTTTAAACTTTTAAACTTTAAACTAAATAAAAATGAACTACGGTAAAGAATTTAAAAAATTTGCTACAAAGCACCAAGGAGTAAATGCCATGTATTACGATAAAATCGTTGCGGCAATGAATCCAACGAATATGACTCCATACATTATTGAAGAACGTCAATTGAATGTATCTCAATTGGATGTTTTTTCGAGATTAATGATGGATAGAATCATTTTTTTAGGCACGGGTATCGATGACCAAATTGCCAATATTGTTCAAGCACAGTTACTGTTCTTAGAAAGTGCCGATGCATCTAAAGACATTCAGATTTACTTGAATTCACCAGGCGGAAGCGTATATGCAGGATTAGGAATTTATGACACGATGCAATACATCAAACCAGATGTAGCGACTATTTGCACAGGTATGGCTGCTTCTATGGGAGCGGTTTTGTTATGCGCAGGTGCTGCCGGAAAACGTTCTGCTTTGCCGCATTCACGTGTGATGATTCACCAACCTTCTGGAGGCGCACAAGGTGTAGCTTCAGATATGGAAATCAACTTACGCGAGATGTTGAAATTAAAAGACGAATTGTATAGAATCATTTCACATCATTCAGGGCAGACTTTTGATAAAGTATATGCTGATAGCGAGCGCGATTATTGGATGATTTCTGATGAAGCCAAAGAATACGGAATGATAGATGAAGTTTTAAGAAGATAAAATAAAGTTAGAAATTAGAAATTAGAAGTATCAACTAACTTCTAACTTCTAACCTCTGACTTCTAACCTCAAAAGATGGCAAAACAACAGTTACAATGTTCTTTCTGCGGAAGGAAAAAATCAGAAACAAATCTATTGATTGCGGGTATAGATGCACATATTTGTGACAAATGTATCGAGCAAGCACATGGAATTGTTCTCGAAGAATTAAAATCAAACGGTAACTCTAAGTTAGTGGGTGATTTGATTTTGAAAAAACCAAAAGAAATTAGAGCGTTTTTGGACCAATACGTTATTGGTCAAGAGCAAACCAAAAAAGTGATGTCTGTAGCGGTGTACAACCACTACAAGCGTTTGATGCAACAGCAATTAGACGACGAAGTAGAAATCGAAAAAAGTAACATCATCATGGTGGGCCAAACCGGTACCGGAAAAACATTGGTAGCCAAGAGTATTGCCAAAATGCTAGATGTTCCCTTGGCGATTGTTGATGCTACGGTTTTGACAGAAGCTGGTTATGTTGGAGAAGATGTGGAGAGTATCTTGACTCGTTTGTTGCAAGCGGCAGATTATGATGTAGCCAAAGCAGAGCGAGGAATTGTATTTATTGACGAAATAGATAAAATTGCTCGTAAAAGCGATAACCCTTCTATCACTCGTGACGTTTCTGGCGAAGGAGTGCAACAAGCTTTATTGAAATTGCTAGAAGGAACCGTGGTAAATGTGCCGCCAAAAGGAGGACGTAAGCACCCAGACCAAAAATTTGTTGAAGTAAATACTCAAAACATTTTGTTTATTGCTGGTGGTGCCTTTGATGGTGTGGAACGTATAATTTCTAAACGTTTGAATCGCCAAGCGGTTGGTTATTCAACTTCTAAAAATGAGGATAATATCGACAAAGACAATTTATTGCAGTACATTATTCCAAAAGACATTAAGGATTTTGGTTTGATTCCTGAAATCATTGGACGTTTACCGGTGTTAACACACATGGATCCTTTGGATAGAGCTACTTTGAGAGCGATTTTGACACAGCCTAAAAATGCTTTAATCAAGCAGTATCAGAAATTGTTTTTGATGGATGAAGTAGCTTTTAGCATTACAGATGAAGCTTTGGATTTTATTGTGGATAAAGCTTTAGAATACAAATTAGGAGCTCGTGGTTTACGTTCTTTATGCGAAGCTGTTTTGACGGATGCCATGTATGAATTACCAAGTTCAGATGATAAGGTATTAGCAATCGATAAAGACTATGCGCAAGAAACTTTAAATAAAAATTTATTGAAACGTTTGGAGATAGCTTCTTAAGTAATTTCAAGCGCAATGAAAAGGAAAATAAAGCTCAAAAACAATTGTTTTTGAGCTTTATTCGTTAAAGATTATAGCTAAAATGGTATTTATTTTTTCGAAATTGATGATTAAAAGTCGTGGTTTAAAACATTATTTTCACTTTTGATAAAAACACGAAAGTCCTTTCTTTTCAACATAAGAATCCCGATTTTTGGGACTCATTAAATCGTTCATAAAATGGCAATAGGAAATAAAGAAATAATCTTATTAAAAGTTTCAGGTCAGGACAAAATAGGAGTAACCGCTGGCCTAACATCTATTTTGGCTAATTATGACGCGACTATTTTGGATATTGGTCAAGCTGATATTCATGATACGTTGTCTTTAGGAATTCTATTCGAAATTGAGAAGGGGTCGAATTCAGGTCCGGTTTTGAAAGATCTATTATTTAAAGGATATGAGCTTGGAATCAAAGTTAAATTTACTCCTGTTACTATTGAAGATTATGAAAATTGGGTGAAAGGCCAACGGAAACAACGCTATATCATCAATGTTTTGGGAGAAGAACTGACTGCGGTTCAATTATCCGCAGTAACTCAAATTTTATCCAATAACAAACTAAATATTGATTCAATCATACGATTGACGGGAAGAGCCTCTGTGGTCGAAAAAGAAGAATATCCCCGTTCTTGTATTCAGTTATCCGTTACTGGAAGTTTATTAGATAAAACCGGAATGACCGCAAGTTTTATGGACGTGTCCCGCGATTTGAATGTAGATATTTCTTTTCAAGAGGATAATATGTACCGTCGTAACCGTCGCTTGGTTTGTTTTGATATGGATTCAACGCTAATCCAAACCGAAGTAATCGATGAATTGGCTGAGTTGGCTGGAGTAGGGGAAGAAGTTAGAGCGATTACCGAGTCGGCTATGAATGGCGAAATTGATTTTAGTGAAAGTTTCAAAAAACGAATGGCGCTTTTAGAAGGCTTGAGCGAAGAAGTGTTGCAAAATGTAGCTATCAATCTTCCAATTACTAAAGGAGCCCACCGATTGATGAAAGCCTTGAAGTATTATGGCTATAAAACAGCTATTCTATCAGGAGGGTTTACTTATTTTGGCGAATATTTACAAAAAGAATTGGGTATCGATTATGTGTATGCCAATCAATTAGAGATAAAAGACGGAAAGTTAACGGGCAATTATTTAGGAGAAATCGTAGATGGTCAAAAGAAAGCCGAATACTTAAAGGCAATTGCTGAAAAAGAAGGCATTCATATCAACCAAACCATAGCCGTTGGTGATGGTGCCAATGATTTACCCATGTTGAATTTAGCTGGACTAGGAATAGCTTTTCACGCTAAACCAAAAGTAAAAGAAAGTGCTTCTACTTCCATTTCGAGTTTAGGATTGGATGGTGTCTTGTATTTATTAGGTTATCATGACCGACACATCGATATGATGCAAGAATAGTCGCTTTATAAAAAAAAATCCCATTTACCAAGTGTAAATGGGATTTTTGGTTTAAAGAAGTCGGGATGACTGGATTCGAACCAGCGACCCCTAGCACCCCATGCTAGTACGCTACCAGGCTGCGCTACATCCCGAGAGGGGTCGAAATTACTATCTATTGTAAAAAAATCAAAGTAAAAGTTATGTTTTTTTAATAGGGAGTTAATTTAAAAAGGTAACTTTATTGTTGTCAATCGGTTAGGGTAAATGATAAAACAATGGAAATATTACATTTTTCAATTTTGATACAAGCTACAAAAGAAAAAATTTGGGCTGTTTTATGGGATGATGCTACTTACAGACAATGGACGTCCGCATTTTGTGAAGGAACTTATACTGTTAGTGATTGGGAGGAGGGAAGTAAAATTCATTTTCTATCTCCCACTGGCGAAGGAATGAATAGCCTTATCCAAACAAAACAAGAATATGAGTATATGGCTTTTAAGCATTTAGGAGAATTGAAAAACTTTCAGGAAATGCCTATAGATGAAGCGACTCAAGTATGGACAGGGGCTATGGAAACGTATCGATTAACAACAATACCTAATGGGGTTGTACTTGAAACAACAATGGATTGTTTAACGCAGTATCAGCAGTATTTTGAAGATGCTTTTCCAAAAGGTTTAGCCATTGTAAAACAACTTTCAGAAACTAAATAGGATATAATTATGACAGCAATCAATCCTTATTTAATTTTTAATGGCAATTGTGAAGAAGCTTTTTTGTTATACCAATCTGTTTTTGGTGGCGAGTTTCCTTATGTGGGCAGGTACGGAGAAATGCCTGAAAGTGATGGAAATCCTTCTTTGTCTGAGGAAGACAGTAACAAAATTATGCACATTTCTTTACCTATAGGCGCTCATTCGGTTTTAATGGGAAGCGATAGTAATAGTGCTTCGGGTGCAGTTACTTTTGGGCAAAATATGTCGGTGTCTATCAATGCCTTGAGTCGTGAAGAAGCCGATAGGTTTTTTAATGGTTTATCTGAAAATGGTGTAATATCGATGCCTATGACCGATACTTTTTGGGGCGCGTATTTTGGAATGTGTACTGATAAGTTTGGGGTAAATTGGATGGTGAATTTTGATGAAGTTAAGGAGGAATAAAAGAATAATTGATGTTTATTGTACTTAAATCAAATGCCTAATTTTTTTAATGAAATTAGGCATTTTGGTACACGTATTAATTTTGTAATTCCTTCAATTGCTCCAAATAGTCTCGTTGGTTAGATAGTCTCGGAATTTTGTTTTGTCCGCCCACTTTATTGCGTTGTTTGAGCCAATCATAAAATAGATTTTCTCTAGCCACATTAATGACCAAAGGGTTTAAGGTCATGTTGTTGTAGCGTTTGGCTTCGTAATCAGAATTTAAAGATTGCAACGTATTGTCTAACACTTGGTGAAAATACGTCAAGTCTTGTGGCGGAGTTTTAAATTCAATCATCCATTCGTGTGCTCCTTTTTGCTTGCCTTCCATAAAAATAGGTGCCACCGTATAATCTACAATTTCAGCTTGAGTCGCTTTGCATGCTTTGGCCAAGGCTTGATCCGTATTTTCGACCATTAACTCTTCGCCAAAAACATTAATATGATGCCTGGTTCTTCCAGTTACTCTTATTCGGTAGGGGCTTAGCGAAGTAAAACGAACTGTGTCGCCAATCAAATAACGCCATAAACCACCATTGGTAGTAATGACCATGGCATAATTTTTAAATAATTCCACATCGGCCAAACGCACTACTTTTTGGTTGGGAGAGCCGTAAGAATCCATCGGAATAAATTCATAAAAAATACCATAATCTAACATCAACAACAAATCGCTTGAATAGTTTAAGTCTTGAATAGCAAAAAAACCTTCGGAAGCATTGTATATTTCGTAATACTTGAAATTGTTTTTAGGCAAAATCTTATGGTATTGTTCGCGATACGGATCAAAACTTACGCCACCATGAAAATACACTTCTAGATTGGGCCACAATTCTACCAAATTGCTTTTTCCAGTCTCTTCTAATATTTTATTCATCAAAACCAACATCCACGAAGGAACACCTGCAAAACTGGTTACATTTTCATTAACAGTTTCTTTGATGATGGCATTCATTTTAGATTCCCATTCGCTCATCAAGGAAATTTTGCTACTTGGAGTACTGCTAAATTCAGCCCAAATTGGCATGTTTTCTATCAAAATCGCTGATAAATCGCCAAAGAAAGTATTGTTGTTTTCATAAATTTGAGAACTCCCGCCCAAGCGAAGACTTTTACCTAAAAACATCTCTGAATCCTCATTGTTGTTGAGGTACAAACAAAGCAAATCTTTACTGCCTTTGTAGTGGCAATCTTCTAAAGCTTCATTGCTGACTGGGATAAATTTACTTTTAGCATTAGTCGTTCCGCTTGATTTAGCAAACCATTTTATGGGAGTTTCCCATAGCACATTTTGCTCGCCTTGACGTGTTCTTTCTATCATTGGTTCCAAATCCTCATAACTCGAAATCGGAATACGTGCCGCAAATTGGGCATACGATTTTATGGAACTATACTCATATTGCTTTCCCAACAATGTGTTTTCAGAAGAGCGGAGCAAATTCATTAGCAGTTCTTCTTGAACTTCGTTGGGGTATTTTAAAAACAATTCAATTTGATGGATGCGTTGCTTTAAAAACCAAGAAGCGATGGAGTTGATAATGGATAAAGGCATGAAAATATATTGTTTTAGAAATTAGATCGCAGTAATTAGATTTGAAAATATCGATTCAAATACTAACTTTGCGGTAATCCCAAAAATAGTGTTTTTTATAAAAATACTTCATTTGTTTTTTTAAATATTCTGACACCTAAATAGGACTTTCAGAAGTGAAATTTTAATCTAAATCAACCGTCCCAAATGATATACGAAGGAGTACTCTCTAAAATGCCAACCGAAATAGGAAATCCTATTCAATATTATTTGGTTTTTGAATCCAGTTTTTTAAACATGAACCAACTTTTGAATAAAGAAATTAGTATTCAGTTTCAAGGGTATCAATGTTTGAATTGCGGAAAAAAGAAAAAAATTTTCAGACAAGGATTTTGTTACGACTGTTTTTATTCCAGTCCAGCAGTAGGCGATTGGATTATGAAACCCGAATTAAGTACCGCACATTTAGGAATAGAAGACAGAGATTTGGCTTACGAACAAAAGGTGCAGTTACAACCTCATATCGTTTATTTGGCTTTGTCAAGTGAAGTCAAAGTGGGTGTCACGCGCAAAACCCAAATGCCCACCCGCTGGATTGACCAAGGTGCTGAAGAAGCCATCGTCATCGTGGAGGTTCCCAATCGATATTTAGCAGGAATTACAGAGGTCGCGCTAAAAAATCATTTTGCAGACAAAACCAACTGGCGAAAAATGCTGACCAATACTTATGACGCCGTAGATTTGGTTCAAGAAAGGGCAAAAGCTCAAGCTTGGCTTCCAGATGAAGTTCGCGAATATTTTAGTTTAGAAAAAAATGAAGTTATTACGATGCATTATCCAGTAGCCGCTTATCCTTCCAAAGTGAATAGCTTGAATTTAGATAAAACGCCTTTTTATCAAGGGCAACTCATTGGAGTGAAAGGCCAATATTTGTTATTTGCCGACGGAACCGTTTTTAATGTTCGAAGCTATGAAGGCTATGTGGTGAAAATAGAAATGCAATAATCTGGAATAGTAGAAGCGGAATGATTTGGGCTTTTTTGGATGCAAAGTCCCGCTCTCCGTTATATCTTTGCCTTTTAAAGAAAAAAGACAAAGGATGCCACTACAATCGGGGCTAAAAGCTAGCATTTGGCTTCAAAGTAAGAGCATCAAAAGAGTATTATCTTTTCAAAGAAAAATGACCTCTTTTTTCAATCCCAGAATCATCTAGTTTCAGTACATACCAATAATCGGTCGAAGGCAGAGGGTTCTTGTTTAAAGTGCCACCCCAAGACAAATTAGCTGATGATAATTGGCTAATTAGTTTTCCGTACTGGTCAAAAATAGAAATGGTCGCCTTTGGGTAAACCTCAAAATCTTTTACATACCAAACATCATTGAAACCATCATTATTTGGGGTGAAAAATTTTGGTGGAGCTATAACGATAAATTGTTCTTGGTCCTGGTTACAAAAGCTAGTATCTCTTACATAAGCCGTCTGAATTCCAGCAGGTGCATTCGTAAAGATATTTGAACTTTGATAACTAATGTTGTCAAGAGAATATTCAAAATAAGGAGCTGTATTCGTTACTTCTATGGTTACTGTTGTTTCTTTTACCGTTACTGCTTTTATTTCAGGTACAATTTGGCGAATCACTGTAAAGTTTTTTCTACTCGTGCAATTCTCAGGTGCTGGGCTAGTAAGGTCTACATAAAAATTGCCAACATCATTCACTTGTATAGTTGAAGTCGTTGCTCCCGTTGACCACAAATAAGACATTCCGCTCAAGCCAGCATCAAGAGTTACAGGATTTGACTGGCAAATAACTTTTTCTTCATCGGTAACAGCCGGAAGCGGATAAATCTTCACTTCTACAGGAACTCTAGTTCCGTTGCTACAATTCGAATTGACGGCCTCGGCATAGAAAGTAGTATTCGCATTCAAAAACGGAGTAACGTAGGTAGTTCCTGTTCCTAATGTAGTTGTACTCGTAGCGTCTGCATACCAATTAACTGTACCCGAAGAGGCTGTAGCTTTTAAAGTTACTACAGATGGTCCGCAATTGCTCACAGGAGAATTGGTAGCTGTTATGGTTGGAATTAAATTGATGGTAGCAACAACGGCTGTTCTATTAGTAGTGCATCCTCCAGAAGTTATCCCTACATAATAAGTGGTAGTAGCGTTTATAATTGGAGTGATAAAACTAGAACCACTACCAATTAGATTTCCGCCGAAGCTTTGGTCGTACCAATTGATGGTGCCGATAGAAGCAGTAGCCTGTAAGGTTAAGCTGCCAGAATCACATTTTGTAGCAGGTGTTGTACTTAGAATTGATGGAATAGTAATCGAAGTACTGGCTGAAAGTTGTAAAACAGGATCGCCTGGCATGCCGCCATATTCCACAATAAATCCTTTGGGTTGGTAATCGCCACTAGAGGCGCCAGTATTGGACAAATCATTCCACGAACCCGCTATTCCTATTCCTGGTGCGGTAATGTGAGCGTAATCTTCATCACCGGATTGATTTGGTTCGCTAGTGTTCCAAAAAGCAAAATTAGGCGTGCTTCCATTGGCGTTTCCATTCCAGAAAATTGTTCCGGCTTCTGGACCAGTAACCCATTTCCAAATGCCTTCTGTTTCTGTATCACTTCCACCAATCCAGCCCGCTCCTGGGGCTTGTTTTCCAGCCAATTGTGCTTCGTCAGCGGCGGTAAGTGTGGCAAGATAGCCTTTGAGTCCGTAATAAGTGCGAAGTTCAGCCGCCGCTTTAGCGCTTGTCCAAGTAATTCCAATAGTAGGAACGTATTCATAATAATGTCCATTTCTTGGCAAATAATTGGCTTGACCAATACTAATTGAAAAACTTCTACTGCCAGTTGCAGTTGCAGATGAGTTGTTGAATTGAACATCCTTGATGGCGTTAACAAAATCCGTGTAACTTACAGCAACTCCTGTTGGACTATTCAGTGTTAGTTTTCCTTCAGCAGCATTCCAACTACTTTTAATTGCAGGATGTGCAGACACATTACTTAAAAAAAGCACATCTTGCCCTAAATTATAGCCTGAGGATATCTGAATGTAAATAGCCTCAGTGCTGGTGTCATCTGGATCTGTAATACTAATATTGGTTACAATGCTAATATTAGAAAGAGGGCAATAGGCTTGGTTTCCTGTTGCGGTAATCGTTGGAGCAATATTAGCCACTGTTTTTTTGATGCAGGCTAGTTTGGCTACAGTTGTTTTTTGTTTCTTTTCAGTTGAAGGAATTGTAGAGTGTGCAAACCCAAATTGAAATAAACAAAAGATAAAAAATAAAGGTAGTAGTAAGGAGCATTTCATTCTATAAAAATATGATTAAATTCAATTGTTTACTAATCAAAAGAAAGAATTTAGCACCTAATTTTATCTAATGTAAGGAATCAAACAATAAAGAAATCAATAGTTAAATTGTTTGAATAAATCCCAAACCACTATTCCTGCACTTACCGAAATATTTAAAGAATGTTTGGTTCCTAATTGAGGAATTTCTATACAACCATCACAAAGGGCTACAGCTTCTTGAGCGACTCCGTGTACTTCATTACCAAAAACTAATGCATATTTTTTTGAAGGATCAACTTTGAAATTTTGAAGAAAAACAGCGCTTTCCACTTGTTCAATCGCTAAAGTAATAACATTGTCTTTTTTTAGAGCAGTTATGGCATCCAAAACATTTTCATAATGTTCCCAAGCTACTGTTTCTGTAGCGCCCAAAGCGGTTTTGTGGATTTCTTTGTTGGGAGGTGTCGCTGTAATGCCACAGAGTATAATTTTTTCTACCAAAAAAGCATCAGCCGTTCTAAATACAGATCCAATATTGTGAAGACTTCTCACATCATCAAGAACCAGAAGTAGAGGTGTTTTTTTAGATTGTTTGAATCCTTCAACAGATTTTCTTTCGAGTTCGCTATTCTCCAATTTTCTCATTGCAATGTCGATTTAATAAAAAAAGCCTCCTAATGGAAGGAAGCTTTTTGTGTACTATTTATGTTTTTTAGCTTTTTACTTCGTCAGGTAAAACGTTTCCTTTGACTGTCAAAGTCTTGGTTGGTTGACCAGCTGCATTTGAAGTAATAGTAACGGTTTTAGTAAAAGCACCCACTCTATCCGTAGCATATTTTACACCAATAACACCTTTTGCGCCTGGCATAATTGGTTCTTTAGGACTACTTGGTACTGTGCAACCACAAGATCCTTGAGCATTGGTAATGATTAATGGTGCATTTCCGTTGTTGGTGAAAACAAATTCACGTTTTCCGTCAGAATTACGTGCAATTGTTCCGTAATCAATAGTTTCATTAACGAATACCATTCCAGCTCCTTCAACTTTGGCAACAGTTGCTTTTGCTTTTTTAGCTTTTTTTGAAGTCTCTTGTGCTGTAGCTGTAGTTATTCCTAAGCTCAAAACGAAAAGTAGGGTAAGTATTTTTTTCATAAGATTTAAATTTTAGTATACGCAAATCTATGCAAAAAATACAAATCAGCGCTTAAAATTGACTTAAAATTTTAATTTTTGAACCCTTCATTATTGCTTTAAAATCTATAAATTCGCTGTCATATTTACAGAATTTAATTCCCACTAATTTGGCAGCAAAAGAAAAAGGCGTGAAAGAAACGCCATTGATGAAGCAATATAACGAAATAAAAAGAAAGTATCCTGATGCTTGTTTGTTGTTTCGAGTAGGTGATTTTTATGAAACGTTTGGCGAAGATGCGATTCGTGCATCCAAAATACTCGGAATTACTTTAACTAAGCGAGGTGCAGGATCCGATACTGAGACCGCGCTAGCGGGTTTTCCTCATCATTCTATCAATACGTATTTGCCCAAGTTAGTTAAAGCTGGACTTCGTGTAGCTATTTGTGATCAGCTAGAAGATCCCAAAATGACCAAAACGATTGTAAAACGTGGCGTGACCGAATTGGTGACTCCTGGGGTTTCTATGAACGATGAGGTGTTGCAATCCAAAACCAATAATTTTTTGGCTTCGGTATATTTTACCAATAAAAATATTGGGATTTCATTTTTAGATGTTTCTACTGGAGAATTTCTAACCGCACAAGGAAATGCAGAATATATCGATAAGTTGTTGCAAAATTTCAATCCTAGTGAGGTCTTAGTGCCAAAAAACAACAAAAATACGTTCCGAGAAACATTTGGAGACGATTACCATAGTTTTTATCTAGAAGATTGGATTTACAAAGAGGATTATGCGTTTGAAAGCTTAACGAAGCATTTTCAAACCACTTCTTTAAAAGGTTTTGGTGTCGAAGAATTGAAAGAAGGAATCGTGGCTTCGGGCGCTATTTTGTATTATTTGTCCGAAACACAGCACAATAGAGTGCAGCATATTACGGCCATACAGCGCATTGCAGAAGATGCTTATGTTTGGATGGATCGTTTTACCATTCGAAATCTAGAGTTATACCATAGTTATAATCCTAATGCTGTGACCTTGCTAGATGTAATTGATCGAACACTTTCGCCTATGGGCGGACGATTATTGAAGCGTTGGTTGGCTTTGCCTTTGAAAGATGCAGCCAAAATTCAGAGTCGTCATCAAGTTGTAGCTTATTTGAAAGAAAACCAAGAAGTTTTAAAACAAATACAATATCAAATCAAACAGATTTCTGATTTGGAACGTTTGATTTCAAAAATAGCAGCAGGCAAAGTGTCGCCTCGTGAAGTGGTGTATTTGAAAGAATCTTTAGATGCTATTCTGCCAATTAAAACGATAGCCTTGCAAAGTCCGCAAGAAGCTGTAAAAGTAATTGGTGATAGTTTACACAGTTGCGATTTACTTCGTGAAAAAATAAAAACCACCTTAAATCAAGATGCGCCAGTAGCTATTGCCAAAGGGAATGCGATTGCGGTTGGTGTACATTCAGAATTGGATGAGTTGCGCGCTATTTCTACTTCTGGGAAAGAATTTTTAGAAGGAATTGAGAAACGTGAATCGGAGCGTACAGGGATTTCTTCTTTGAAAATTTCTTTTAATAATGTTTTTGGGTATTATATCGAAGTTCGAAATACGCATAAAGATAAAGTGCCAAGCGAATGGATTCGTAAGCAAACTTTAGTGAATGCGGAACGTTATATTACCGAAGAGCTAAAAGAATACGAAACCAAAATTTTAGGTGCCGAGGAGAAAATCCATAAAATTGAAGGTGAGATTTTTGAACAATTAGTGCAATGGATTTCAACGTATATCAAGCCAGTACAAATGAATGCCAATTTGGTGGCTCAATTGGATTGTTTGTGTTCGTTTACACAATTGGCTATAGAAAACCAATATGTTTGTCCTGAATTGGATGAAACCTTTGAATTGGATATCAAAAACGGTCGTCATCCAGTAATTGAAAAACAATTGCCTGTTGGTGTGCCTTACATCGCCAATGATGTTTTCCTAGACAGAGACACACAACAGTTGATTATGATTACTGGGCCAAATATGTCGGGTAAGTCGGCTATTTTGAGACAAACTGCTCTGATTGTGCTCTTGGCTCAAATGGGAAGTTTTGTTCCAGCAGATAGCGTTAGAATGGGTATTGTGGATAAAATCTTTACTAGGGTAGGAGCTTCAGATAATATTTCGATGGGTGAATCTACTTTTATGGTCGAAATGAACGAGACGGCTTCTATTTTGAATAATATTTCAGACAGAAGTTTGGTACTGTTAGATGAAATTGGTCGTGGGACAAGTACCTATGATGGAATTTCTATTGCGTGGGCAATTGCTGAGTTTTTGCACGAACATCCATCGCAACCCAAAACCCTTTTTGCTACGCATTATCACGAATTGAATGAAATGAGTGAATCATTAGTTCGTATACAAAATTATAATGTCGCTGTAAAAGAATTAAAAGATAACGTGCTTTTTATTCGAAAATTAATAAAAGGAGGCTCTGCTCATAGTTTTGGGATTCACGTAGCCAAAATGGCTGGAATGCCACAGTTGGTGATTTTGAAAGCGCAGAAAATATTAAAGAAATTAGAAAAAGACCATTCAGGTGATGCGTTAAATGGGTTAAAGACTGCAAAAGATGAGATGCAAATGAGTTTTTTTAACTTAGATGACCCCTTGTTGGAGGAGATTAAAGAAGAAATTTTACAATTAGACATTAATTCGATAACGCCAATGGAGGCTTTGATGAAGCTAAACGAGATAAAACGAATGTTGAGTCGAAAATAATTGCAGTATAAAGAATAGGTTATCAGAAAGTTATATTTTTATTGAATTTTTTTTCTGAAAAAGGCTTGTTTTATTGAATATTTGTGCTAAATTTGCCACCGCAATACGAAACAAGTACTGCGGTTCTTTTGAGAATATGAAACGCGAAAATAGCTCAGTTGGTAGAGCGCGACCTTGCCAAGGTCGAGGTCGCGGGTTCGAGCCCCGTTTTTCGCTCAAACACCACATAATGCTCGGATGGTGAAATTGGTAGACACGCTGGACTTAAAATCCAGTGAACAGCAATGTTCGTGCGGGTTCAAGTCCCGCTCTGAGTACAAGAAAGCTTCAAACTATGTTTGGAGCTTTTTTTATTTATGATAAATCCTAACATCGGCCTGATGGGGATGGAGTAATTTGACTCTAAAATCTTTAACGTATAAATTATTGTATGGGTGCTTTTGTGATTAGTAAACGGTTTAATGATACTTATAAGTTTGTTTTTACTTCGCGTAAAGGAAAGGTGATTTTTACCAGTCAAAGCTATGAGTTGAAGTTTGAGGGTGAAGAAGACATTGCATTGTTGAAGGCGTCTATTGATACGGCTGTTTTTGTAAAAGTAAAATCTGCCAAGGGGCAATATTTTTTCAAGCTTTTGTTGGGTGAGCGTCATTTGGCGACCAGCAGGAAGTATACTACGGAGTTGCGATTGATAAAGGGAATTGAGGAGATAAAAAAGTATGCGGCGTTGGCTGAGATTTTAGATTTTTCTGAAAACACCTTTGTTTTTCCAGATTGATTTTATGATGTAGTGCTAAATAAACAAAAGCTCAAGATGATTCTTGAGCTTTTTGTTTTTGGGCATAAAAAAAGCCATCACATGGATGGCTTGATTTTTTTCTGTAATTTAAAAATTACTTTTTAGCTGGAGCTTCAGTAGCTGGAGCTTCAGTAGCTGGAGCAGCAGCAGAATCAACTACAGTTGCAGCAGAATCAACAGCTGGAGTTGCAGCAGAATCAACAGCTACAGCAGCAGTGTCAGCAGTAGCTTCAGCTCCTTCAGCAGCAGCGTCAGCTTTTTTACAAGATACAACAGTTAATACAGCAACAGCAGCTAAACTTAAAAATACTTTTTTCATCTTAATTTTATTATAAAGGTTAATTATTAATTCGTGGCAAAGATATAAAAAAATTAATACGCAATATATTTTTTTGTATTTTTTTTAAATTATATTCTATGCTCACGATGGGTTAAATATCAAATAGTATGCCAATTTGGGGGGTGTGTTAAAATAGTAGCTTTTAGTTACTAACGTTTCCCTTTTTGGTTTTTTTTAGGATGGACCAATTGTAATTCTTCTATCAAATTTTTGGCTCCCGCATATTTGTCGATTATAAAAAGCACATAGCGAATATCTACCATGATATTTCGACAAATGCTAGGGTCGTAATAAATATCACTCATAGTGCCTTCCCAAACGCGATCAAAGTTTAATCCAATTAAATTTCCTTTGGCATCTAGTGCTGGACTTCCAGAATTTCCACCAGTGGTATGATTGGTGCCAATAAAGCATACAGGCATTTTCCCATTTATGGAATAATTTCCAAAATCTTTGTTTTTGTACAAGTCAATCAATTTTGGAGAAACATCAAATTCGTAGTCGCCAGGGATGTATTTTTCCATGACCCCATCTAGATAAGTAATTGGGCTATAATATACGCCGTCCTTTGGTTCGTATCCTTTTACTTTTCCATAAGTCACCCTCAAAGTACTATTAGCGTCTGGAAAAATTCTTGAATTTTCGCTCAGTTCCAGTTGCGCTTTCATATAATGGCGTTGCAATTCCGTTATTTTCAAATTTAAAGCTTCGTAAGTAGGATTTACTTCTTTTAGATACATATCGGCCATACTTTTTACCAATACAAAAGCGGGATCTCGGTTAATATTTTCGATTACCGTTTTAGTATCGCCCGTTAGCAGTTCTTTTGAACCAGAATCGGTGGTTAGTTTAGAACTAGAATAAATGGATTTTGTTAGTTGGTTAATATCAATATTGTTGAGTGTATTCGGTAAGAATTGCTTGGGTACTTTTGTAGCGTATAATGCAATAAGTTGCTCGAATACTTTTTCGTCAACTTTAGCGCTAAAATCTTTGTAAAAGGCACCTAGTCCGCTATAAAGATTGTTTTTTCTGTCGGTAAAAGCTTGTTCTCCTTTGCTGTTGTAGAGTTGTTCCAATTGATAGAATTTATAAGCTACAGTAAGGAGTTCTGTGTTTCTTAAAACGGTTTCATTAAAATATTCTCTGGCTAAAGCGTAAGGTGCAATTGCAGCGTAGTTTTTTTCGAAGTCACTTAAAAGACTACCGTATTCTTTTTCTTTATTGGCTTTGCTAACTTTTTCTTGAAACTTCTTTTCGGCTTCTTTTTTTACGGCAATTGCATTTGATTTCTTGATGCCCAAAGTTTCTCCTTGCCATTTTTTCCAATAGTTTGCCGTTCCAGCATATTTTGAAGCATATTGAATTTTGATAGCATTATCTTTTCTCATAAAACCATCAGCTACTTTAAGTGCTTGTTCTCTGATTTCAATTTTTGCAGGATTTAATTCGTTTGCAATTTGATTGATGGCAACTGAAGGTAGGTATTCATTGGTTTTTCCAGGATATCCAAAAACCAAAGTAAAATCATCTTCGGCAATACCGTCTAAAGAAACAGGCAAAAAGTGTTTTGGAGTATAAGGAACATTTTCTTTTGAATAAGCGGCAGGGCGATTGTTTTTGTCAGCATAAATTCTGAAAAGTGAAAAATCTCCAGTATGACGTGGCCAAACCCAGTTATCAGTATCCGAACCAAATTTCCCAATCGAAGTGGGTGGTGCACCAACTAAACGAACATCTTTGAAGGTTTCGGTAACAAAAAGTAAGTATTGATTGCCGTCATAGAACGTTCGGATTTTGTTTTCTTGCCAAGCTTCTTTGGGAAATGAATTGCTTAAAGCGCTAATGTTTTCTTGAATTTTCTTTTGCTTATCGGCTTCATTTGATAACGTATTTACTCCTTCTAATACTTGTTTAGTCACATCTTCTATTTTGACAATAAAAGTCACCACTAAATCTTTATTTGGGAGTTCGTCCTCCATTTTGTATGCCCAAAAACCATCGGCTAAGTAATCGTGCTCGGTGCTAGAGTGCGATTGAATTTGTCCGTAACCACAATGGTGATTGGTTAGCAAAAGTCCTTTTGGTGAAATAACTTCCGAAGTACAGCCTCCGTTAAATTGCGGAACAGCGTCTTTTAAGCTGGATTTGTTGGTGTCATAAATGTCTTTGGCAGTCATTTTCATACCCAGACTTTTCATTTCTTTTTCGTTCATTCCTTCCAGGAGAGAAGGGATCCACATACCGCCTTGTTGGGCTTGTGTTTGGAATACAAAAAGGAATAAGAATAGTTTTAAGAATTTCATAAGAGTAATTGTGTTTAAAAAAGGTATTGAAGTTATAATTTGTATTGCATCAATTTTCGTGGATGATTGATGAAACCATTTTTTTGATATAATTGCTGTGCAGGTACATTGTGATTTTCTACTTCTAAGTAAATAAGTCGTATTCCCGATGCTTTGCAATGGGCTTGGGCAAAAGCTACTGCTTCTTTGCCTATTCCTTTGCCTTGAGCTTTGGGGAGAACATACAATTCATCTAAAAAAGCGATCATGCCTTGGTATTCAAAGCTAAAAACAAACGTAAGAATCAAGTATCCGGCTACCTCGTTGTCTTGAAGCATTAGCCAGCCTTGTCCCAGATTTTTGTTCTCGATAAATTCTTCAAATAAGTTTTGGGTAACTTCAGGATTAAAAGGATAATGATCAATAGCATAAAAATCAGCCATTAAAGAAGAGATGGTGTCAATATCTTTTTTTTCTAATGGTTTAAATTGTGTCATTGGATGTGTTTTAGTATAATTTTTGTCGCTCCTTTGTTGCTTTGGATAAAGGTTTTGCAAATTTCGCCTTTTTCTTTTTGAATATGGGTATTAATTAACAATTCGTTAAATAGTGACGAAAGTTCTAACTTATTTTTGATAGAAATGCAACCTTTTGCTTTTACTAACGCAATTGCTTCTGCAAAATGGGAATAATTTGGTCCAATTACGATTGGAATTCCAAAAGTGGCCGGTTCTAAAATGTTATGCACACCAGAATTTCCAAAACCACCACCTACGTAAGCAATGTCGGCATAACTGTAGATTTTAGTTAAAATCCCAACGGTGTCAATAATAAAAACGCGTTGGTTGGATAGGGATTGATTTTCTTTTTCAGAAAATAAGACCGTCGGTTTGGTAATTTGAGCTCTTAATTTTGCAATTTGTTCTTCTTTAATATTGTGCGGAGCAATGATGAATTTTACATTTTCGTTGCTACATTCGTTAATGTATTGAGCGATAATTTCTTCATCTTTAGGCCAAGAGCTACCTACAACAATAGTGGTTTTGTTGTTCTTGAATTCGGCTATAAAATCAAGGGTGTTGTCTTTTTCTAAAATGGTGCTCACACGGTCAAAACGCGTATCGCCAGAAACCAAAACATTTTGGTGACCAAGGCTTTGCAAGAGTTGTTTCGAAGATTCGTTTTGCACAAAAAAGAAATCAAAAGCGTTTAGTGCTTTTCTGTAAAAACCGCCGTACCATTTAAAAAAAGCTTGGTTTTCTCGTAGAATGCCAGAAATCAAATAGGTTTTAATGTTTCGTTTTTTTAGTTCGTTTAAGTAGTTTGGCCAATATTCATATTTGATAAAGAAAACCAGTTCGGGATGAGCTAATTCAATGAATTGTTTGGCATTTTTTTGTGTATCCAATGGTAAGTAAATCGTGCAATCAGCCACAGTATTGTTTTTTCGCACCTCGTAACCTGAAGGAGAAAAAAAAGAGACTATAATTTTATGAAAAGGGAATTTTTCTTTTATTTTTTCAATGACAGGAAGTCCTTGTTCGTATTCGCCTAGGGATGCGGCGTGAAACCAGATAGTTTTGTCGTTGGGTTGTATTTTTTCTTCTAAAGTCTTAAAAACAAGTTTCCTACCCTTTACAAAAAGTGCTATTTTTGGACTAAAGAGCGCAACGATTTTTAAAAGCAATCCAGCGATTTGAACAATGCAATTGTATAAAAAAAACATAGGGTTAAATTTTGGCTAAAATACAGTTTCTTTGCGGTTTTTTCGTTGTGCAAAGGCATTAAATGACTATTTTTGTTGCACTTTTTTGAGAAAACGAAATTGAAAACCTTGTTTTGTTTTCTAACCTTAAATTAATTTCCAATGAAAAAAATTCAAATGGTTGACTTAAAAAGTCAATATGATAAAATAAAAGACGTTGTAAATACCTCAATTCAAAACGTTTTAGATACGAATACTTATATCAACGGACCTGAAGTTCATACTTTTCAAAAAGAATTAGAAACGTATTTGGGGGTAAAACATGTCATTCCTTGTGCTAATGGTACCGATGCTTTGCAAATTGCGATGATGGGATTGGGTTTACAGCCCGGAGACGAAGTAATCACTGCCGATTTTACGTTTGCAGCAACAGTAGAAGTGATTGCATTGTTACAACTTACTCCCGTTTTGGTAGATGTTGACATGCATAATATGAACATTTCTCTAGAAGCTATCAAAAAAGCCATTACTCCAAAAACCAAAGCGATTGTACCCGTACACTTGTTTGGTCGTGCTGCTAATATGGAAGCGATTATGGCTTTGGCTAATGAGCATAATTTATTTGTAATCGAAGATAATGCACAGGCTATTGGGGCCAATTGCAAATTTTCAGATGGTACCAAAAAGAAAGCGGGAACTATCGGTCATGTAGGAGCGACTTCCTTTTTCCCTTCTAAGAACTTAGGATGTTATGGCGATGGTGGCGCTATTTTTACTAATGATGACGCTTTGGCACACACCCTTCGCGGTATTGTAAACCACGGAATGTACGAACGATACCATCATGATGTGGTGGGCGTAAATTCGCGTTTGGATAGTATTCAAGCGGCAGTTTTGAATGCCAAATTGCCATTGTTAGATCAATACAACAAAGCGCGTCAAGATGCTGCTCGCAACTATACCTTGGCTTTTCAAGATCACGCTAATATCATTGCGCCAAGTATTTGTGACATTTGTGATTGCCATGTTTTTCATCAATATACCTTACGCATCATCAATGCAGATCGCAACGGATTAATGCAGCATTTGTTAGATAAAGGTATTCCATGTGCCATTTATTATCCAATTCCTTTGCACGCACAAAAGGCTTACTTGGATCCAAGATATAAAGAAGAAGATTTTCCAGTTACGAATCAATTAGTGCAAGAAGTGTTGTCTTTACCTATGCATACCGAGCTTGATGACGAGCAAATTAAATTTATTACCGATAGTGTTTTAGAATTTTTAGGATAGTTTTTAGGAGCTATTTCCTGCTGTACGCTGTATCTTGCTTGGTCTCGTAGAAAAAACGAGACCAAGCAAGGATGCTGCTTCCATCAGGGCTAACCCAAACCACACAATTATGAAGATATTAGTTACAGGAGGCTTAGGCTTCATCGGTTCTCACACGGTAGTTGAATTACAAAACAAAGGTTTTGAAGTCGTAATCATTGATAACTTATACAATTCGTCTATTGACGTTTTACAAAGAATAGAAAATATATCTGGAACTGCGCCGCATTACAAAAATATCGATATGCGCGACAAAGCTGCGGTGCAGGCATTCTTCAAAGAATATGCTGACATTGCTGGAGTTATTCATTTTGCAGCTTCCAAAGCTGTAGGAGAAAGTGTTGAGAATCCTTTGTTGTATTACGAAAATAATATTGCAGCCTTAGTGTATCTATTGCAAGAATTACAGCAAAAAGATGCGGCTTCCTTTATATTTAGTTCCTCTTGTACTGTATACGGTCAGGCCGAAAAAATGCCAATTACCGAAGATGCTCCGGTACAACAACCGATGTCGCCTTACGGGAATACCAAAAAAGTGGGAGAAGAAATCATCAGAGATACCGCAAAAGCGTCATCTATCAATGCGATTTTATTACGTTATTTCAATCCTATTGGAGCCCATCCAAGTGCCGAAATTGGGGAATTACCTATTGGTGTGCCACAAAATTTAGTCCCATTTATCACGCAAACTGGAATTGGATTGCGCCAAGAATTATCGGTTTTTGGAGATGATTATCCAACGCCTGATGGTACAGCGGTTCGCGATTATATTCACGTAGTTGATTTAGCCAAAGCACACGTTATTGCTCTAGAACGCTTGTTAGAAAAGAAAAATCTAGAGAAAGTAGAGACTTTTAACTTAGGAACAGGTACAGGAAGTTCAGTACTCGAAGTGATTCAGAGTTTTGAGCGCGTAAGTGGTCAAAAATTACCTTATAAAATCATGCCTCGAAGAGAAGGTGATATCACAGAAGCCTATGCCAATACTCATAAAGCCAACACAGTTTTGGGTTGGAAAGCCGAGTCTACGCTCGATGAAGCAATGGCAAGTGCTTGGAAGTGGGAACAAAAAATACGCTCGTAGTGTAGTATTCAGTCACCAGTAAAAAGTAATCAGTAAGAAGCACCAAAGTATCCATTGATAGTTTGGTGTTTTTTCTTTAAAGAACTATTTGTAAATTCGTTAGGTAAAAATATAAAGGAATGAGTGCTAAAAAAACATCCTCAAAATTGCCCAAAGTAGAAGAACCAGCTGTGGTTTATGAATCTTCGAAGGTGAAACCGAAAGGAATAGATCGAGCTACATTTGATTTCGATACAGAGTTTGCTAATGGTTTGACTCCTGAGGAAGCGAAGGAAGAAGCTAAAAGAAGAATTAGAGCGTGGTGGGGAAAATAAAAGTTATTTTCACCCCAAAAGTAATTGCTGATTTGGATAATCTGGTTCAGATTTTATACAAAAAAGAGTATTTTGGATTTATAGAATCTGCTGAGGAATATGTCTCAAGGATTTATGATGCTACTTCCGAAAGATGTCAACTGGACATACATAAAATAGCTCCGAAAAACATCAGTCATTTAGGGACCTATTATATTTTTTACAAGTCGAATAAAAGAACTACTTGGTGCATATTTTTTGAAAAGAAAGCAACCGCTATTTTGATTACTGGAATTAGTAATAATCATTGCGAAGAAGCGAAAGAGTTATAAATTAAAGTAAAGCCGAATCCAAAGGATTCGGCTTTTTTGTTACTTTTTAGCGGCTTCTTTCATTTTATCAGCGGCTTTGTCTAGTTTTTCAGTACTTTTTTCTATCGCTTTATCGGTTTTGGCTTTGAGTGAATCAACCGCTTTTTCAACCTTTACTGTAGCGGTGTCAATTTTCTCTTTTACTTCCATTGTTACAGCCTCTTTTGCTTCATCCAGTTTTGCTTTGGTTTCTTCTTTGCAAGAAACAGTTACTACAGCTAAAGATGCCAATCCTAAAATTATTTTTCTCATCATTAATAGGTTATTATGTGTTGCTATTTTTTCGAAACTAAAGATAAATAAAAATCCCCACAAACTTTACGTTTATGAGGATTCTTCTGTTTTTCAAACACACTGGTCACTAATCCATTATATTAAGAACTGACCACTGAGCACTAATTCTAAGCATTCGCAGTAGCCGCTTCTTTATTGATTTTTCCAATCAGTCCGGTCAATACTTTTCCTGGACCTACTTCTGTAAATAGCGTTGCACCGTCTGCAATCATTTGTTGCACGGATTGTGTCCATTTTACAGGAGCAGTCAACTGAATGATTAAGTTTTTCTTGATTTCGTTAGGGTCAGAAACTGCGCTTGCCGTTACATTTTGGTACACAGGACAAATCGGAGTAGCAAAAGTAGTGGCTTCAATAGCAGCTGCTAATTCTTCTCTAGCTGGCTCCATCATTGGAGAGTGAAACGCACCACCAACAGGCAAAATCAAGGCTCTTTTAGCACCTGCTTCTTTCATTTTTTCGCAAGCCAATTCCACAGCTTTGTATTCCCCAGAAATCACCAATTGACCAGGACAGTTATAGTTTGCCGCCACCACAACACCATCAATCGAAGCGCAAATGTCTTCTACTATTTTGTCGTCTAGGTTCAAAACAGCAGCCATAGTTGAAGGGGTAATTTCGCACGCTTTTTGCATCGCTAATGCTCTTTGAGAAACTAATTTCAATCCGTCTTCAAAAGACAAAGCGCCATTGGCTACCAAGGCAGAGAATTCGCCTAAAGAGTGTCCAGCTACCATTTCTGGTTCGAAATTTTCTAAAGTTTTGGCTAAAATAACTGAGTGCAAAAATACCGCAGGTTGTGTTACTTTGGTTTCTTTTAGTTGTTCTGCAGTGCCTTCAAACATAATATCGGTGATGCGGAAACCTAAAATTTCGTTGGCTTTTTCGAATAATTCTTTGGCAAGTGGAGAGTTCTCATATAAGTCTTTGCCCATTCCTGTGAACTGTGCGCCTTGACCCGGAAAAACGTATGCTTTCATTTTTTTATAATTTAAATGTTTAAAAAAATTGGTCGTATGGTAAACCAATTGGGCAACAAAAATAGTGTTTTTTAGCAAAATGCTCTTTTGAAGTTGAATTTCTTTGCGAGGTCTTTAATGAACAGTTGGATTGTTTATCTTTACGAAGACGTTTTTTTGCGTGAGCGATGGTAGTGGAGCTCTTTTTCTTCTTACTGTAGCCTGCCATTAAAAGGCAGGCTACAGTAAGAAGAAAAAAGCGGGAACGTACAGCGCGACCCGAAGTTTTTACGTAGGGGCACGCCCAAATCAATACAATTACAAATCGATAATTTCAAAAGTATGCCTTCTGAAAAAGAAAAAATGCTCGCTGGCGAATCCTATCTCAGCAACGACAAAGAGTTGGTGCAAGAGCGATTGTGGGCCAAGAAAATGCTCCAACAAATCAATGCCGAGTACATCGTAAACGGCAAAACCCGTGGATTGTTCAAGCAGTTGCTGCCCAATGCGCACAAGCGGTTATACATAGAACCGCCGTTTCATTGCGATTATGGGTACAACATGCACACGGGCGAGAATGTCTATTTCAACCTCAATTGTGTGGTGCTCGATACGATGAAAATCACCATTGGCAACAACGTTTTTTTTGGACCAGGCGTACATATTTACACCGCTTCGCATCCCTTGGATATTGTCGAACGACGCACCTTCGAGCTGTCCAAACCCGTCACGATTGGCGATGATTGCTGGATTGGAGGCAATACCGTGATTTGCCCCGGAGTGACCATTGGCGACGGTTGCACGATTGGCGCAGGCTCGGTGGTGACCAAGAATATCCCGGCACATTCACTGGCCGTAGGCAACCCTGCACGGGTCATTCGAAAGTTACAGTAATCCTTTTTAGGAGCAGAAAGAAGCGGCTTTTTTATAGGCAAAGTCCCGTCATCCGCTGTATCTTTGCGGCCGAACCCCGGCCACAAAGGATGTCGCTCATACCAGGGCTAGAAGGCAAGAAAGGGCTTGAATAGCCAACATCCCAAAAAAAATAAAAAAATGAAAGTTATCCTACTTACCCCAATGGAAATCGAAGCCGAGAAAGTGCAAAATGCCTTGCAACGCTTTCCATCTTTGCAAAATGACTACCAAATCGTTATCTCTGGAGTGGGAAGAGAAACCACCGCCAAAGCAATGATGCATTTGCCTCCGCACGATTTGTGTGTGTTAATCGGCTTTGCCGCCATAGTAGGAAAACCCGAAAATTTGCCAGCCGAATTACAATTAGGAATGCCGATAGAAATTACCAACGCCTCGCTTTATGGTTACGAAGGACAATTGTTCGAAAACGGCAAACCGATATTGACGGAACCCAAAACCAACTTGCTTTGTTTGTCTTCCTTAACTTCGGATAAATTTGTCAAAACGACGAATTTGGCCGAACGCACCGTGGTAAATATGGAAGATTATACCTTTATGTATCTCAAGCGACCACAGGATTTTATTGTGCGTATTATTTCAGACTTCTTGCCACATACCCACGAAATCGACTTTTTTGAAGAAGTAAAACCCATTGATTTTTACAAAGCCATCGAAGCTATTGAGAAGGTGTTTTGAGTTATGAGTTATGAATTATAAGTTTTGAAGTTGTAACCAAAACTAATCGTAGCTTTTAATGCAAAGAGTGATTGCTAAATGAAATCGCTAAATACTTTTCACCCCTCACTTCTCACTCTTCACTTCTCACTCTATTGAAGCAATAATTTCTAGCAATTGTGCTTTCAATGCTTCGTTGGTGATTCCTTTTTCTGCATCAAAATTGGTGGCAAAACTCGGTAACGAAAAAGCACCTTTTACATCGGCTCCTTGGAAAGGGAATCTATTTTTTGCTATTTCCAAAACCGAAGCGCCTCCTCGTGGTCCGGGTGAAGTAGCGAGCAAAAGCGTTGGTTTTTCTTGAAAGGTTTTACCGTTGATGCGGGAAGCCCAATCCAAAATATTTTTGAAAGCAGTCGAATAGGCGCCATTGTGTTCTGCAAAAGAAATGACAATTACATCGGCACTGCCCAGTTTGGCTAAGAAATCTTGTGCTAATGGTGGGATTCCAGTTTTGGCTTCTTTGTCTTCTGAAAAAATCGGCATTTCGTAGTCATTCAAATCCAAGACTTCAACCGAAGCATTAGCGAATTGATATGCGGCATAGGTTGCCAATTGTTTGTTGATAGAGGTTGTGCTAGATGAAGCACCAAAGGCTAGTATTTTTTTCATTTTTTTTTACTATTTACTTATCACTAATTACTTTTTTTATTGTTCCATCGGGATTTCCATGAGTAAGAATTTTGCATCGGTTGTGGCTTTAAAGGCCAAAGTTGAAAACTCCCAAACACCAAGCCCATCTCGAGTTTGTAATTCTTGACCATCAACAGTGATCGTTCCAGAGATTACAAAAATGTAAAGACCGTTGCCTTCTTTTTTTAGTTCATAGGTTTTAGAAAAATCGGCCTCAAAATCAGACAAATAAAACCAAGCGTCTTGATGAATCCATACACCAGCATCGTCTGGATTTGGGGATAGAATTTGAGCAAAATCATTTTTTTGTTCGGTCACGTCCAAAGTGATTTGTTGGTAACGAGGTTCCACATTGCGGTATTTTGGGAACAACCAAATTTGGAATAGTTTGGTTTGTTGGTCCGCATTCGGATTGAATTCACTGTGTTGAATACCCGTTCCGGCACTCATTACTTGTACATCGCCCGTTTTGATCGTTGCGGCATTGCCCATACTGTCTTTGTGCGCCAAATCGCCTTCTAGCGGAATGGTGATGATTTCCATATTGTCGTGTGGATGCGTGCCAAAACCCATTCCGGCAGCAACAGTATCATCGTTCAAAACGCGTAGCATACCAAACTGCACTCTATCGGGGTTGTACCAACTCGCAAAGCTAAAACTATGATAAGCATTCAACCATCCGTGGTTAGCGTGTCCTCTTGAAGCTGCGGTATGTAAAACTGATTTTTTCATCTTCGTATAAATTTAGTGATTACTAGGATACAAAGGTATGCTCGTTGTGAGCAAAAGGCACTTAACCTAGATTAAGAAAGTAGTGTTTTGTATAACTGCTACAGCATTCAGTCTGTTTTAGGGCTATTGTAAAGCGCTTCACGAATGGCAATCAAATTTTTTATGGCTTTGTCTTCGTTTGGTTTTTCAGGAAGTGTTGAGGTTGCCCAATGATGCTCGACAGAGGCGATTAGCGCATCCGCCATTTCGAGTAATGTGTCGTACTCCATGGTGCCTGCTTTTATCGCCAATAATTCCTCTCGATTGTGCACTCGGATGTTTAATTTTCCTGTGGCGAGAATTTGCTCGGCGGATTGCAGCAACCGAATGGTGTGCATCATGTTTTTGCTGTCGTAATTTTTGCCGTGTTGTTGATTGGTATTGTAGCGTTCCTCATTGCGTTTTTCTACCCAATCCCAGTAGGCAGTGTATTCTTTACAGTATTTAGAGTATTCGTCTTGGTTAAAGAACAAATAGGCGATTTCTTTTTCGCCTTTTGGGATGGACGATAAGGAAACTTCATTCGACATTTCGTTTTGTATAATTCCGCGATACCCCAAGGTTCCGCTTTCGTCATAAAAGAGCGCGTACATTCCTTTGGAGTTGGGCAAGTTGATTAAGCCGCAGCGTTCTTGTAAAGCATTCTGACCTTTGGTCACCGCAGCAATAGAGGAAAACTCTTGTAGCCATTTCTTGAACGGAATCGAGTCGTAGCCTTGTAAGATATAGCAAAAATCCAACAGGCTTTTCTTTTCCTTAGCTATTGGATTGACGATTTTCTTTTTTAAACCACGAGCTTTTTTGATTTGGGTTAGGGCATAACCAGCAAAACTGTCTTTACACAATTTGGATAAAAAATCGTCTAGTTGCAAACGCTCCATCAGCGGATGTTGGTACAAAATACAATCTTGTGGCGATGCAAGAATCTCCAGAATATTGGGATTGTTTTTGAGTAGCAACTCAACAAAACGACCAATCTCATAATAGACCTCATCATTGGTTTCGTTACTGATTTGCGGAATATAATCGAGCCCAAAGAATTGATCCTTGGGCAAATAATACACGCCTTTGATATCGGTATCTGAGGCTGGGGTCGCTAACCCAAACGACTTACTGCCCGAAATGACTTCGAAAAGGATAAGGTTTTGAGCTTTTAGGTCTTGGATGGTCATTTGTATCTGTTTTTTGATTACACCTGTCAGGTTTCAAAAACCTGACAGGTGTGATATTACTTACTCCTCGAAATGACTTCGAAGAGGATAAGGTTTTGGGTGCAGAGGTCTTGGATGGTCATGGAATGGTTTTAAATTTGTTTTTTACCGTAATGCCTATGTTGTAAAAAATAGAAAACGATGGTTTTTTTAAAGGATTTTAGCTCATTTTAAAGGTTTTAGAAGCTAGCAGAAATTTATTCTTTTTTACGTTAAATGTAGTCTTACCGCTAAGTAATTTTGTTTTGATATTTACTGAATGCTCAACTTGGTTTACTGAAAGCGAAATTTTTAGGATTATAAAGAGTAAGGTTTTGGTTTAATGATTGTTTCGTTAATAAATTTCTAAAATCATTAATTCATCATTGGCAATAAAAGATTCAATCACATTTTTTTGAGTAATTAATGTTTGAGCAATTTGCTTTGTATTTTGATTGAAAGCTTTAATAATGATAACTTTTGGAGGCGCACCTTTTGTTTGTATTAATTTTTCAAAATCATCATCGTGTGTAACTATTGTAAATTGATTTTGCTTGGCAAAATACCAAATATCAATGTCTTTTGCGGGTTGAATTACAGGAATTGCATCAGAATGCAAGCTGTTTAAAAAATCATTTTCTAACAGTTTAATCACTCGCCAGGAGATATTAGCATCAAAAAGCAGTTTCATTACGCTGCAACAATTTTTGTGATATGCTCTCTATTGGCTGCAAAGGCTAATGATGCAAGAATGTGCTCGTTTTTTAATTCCGGAAAATCGGCTAGGATTTCTGGGGCAGACATTCCAGAGGCCAACCATGACAATATATCTCCTACACAAATTCTTGTTCCGGTGATGATAGGTTTTCCAAATCTAATATCTGGATTAATACTGATGTATGCTTGCCAATCATTTTTCATAATTTTTTTATTTACTCAAATTTACAAAATAAAGTTTAAAGTGAAGTTTTAATGCCATCATTTGCTTCTTATGATTTGCATCTGTTTTTTGATTACACCTGTCAGGTTTCAAAAACCTGACAGGGGTGATATTACTTACTCCCCGAAATGACTTCGAAGAGGATTAGGTTTTGAGATTTTAGGTCTTGGATGGTCATTTACATCTTTTTTTGATTACACCTTTCAGGTTTCAAAAACCTAACAGGTGTGATATTACTTACTCCCCGAAATAACTTCGAAAAGTATACCGTTTTGGATGCTGAGGGTTTGGGTGGTTATTGGGTTAAAAGCCATATTTTTCTTCACGCTTTTTAAAAGCTTCTTTACCTCCTTCAACAATTTGTGTAATATGTTCACGAATTCCCATTGATTTTAATAAATCTTTTTCTCCCTTTTCATTAGACAATGGAGCAATATCCTCAATTGCGCCATTTATATAATCAAATATATATGGACTTCCTAACTTGTCCTCATCACTTTGTCCTCTTTGATTAGCAATAATGATATTTTCTGCATCAGCATTTACTACTATATTAGCATTGTGGGTTACTAAAATGATTTGTCGTTCTTTTTTCTTTTCTTTTAAATATTCAATAAGTTCGTTAGTAACAGAACGATTATCTAAATTATCTTCTGGTTGATCAATTAATATTGGACCTTTAATATCACTTAATTTTATCATTACTTTAAGTAAAACTAAACTTGCTTTACCTGTTGACATTTTATGAATAGTGTCATTTTTGTAAGTTATGTCCCAATGATCAAAGAAATGTTTTTGTTCTAAAATCTTAATTATTGCATCTTGCTTTGAAGTATTAGTCCTTAACTTATAGTTTCCATTTTCAATATTTTCAAAAACTGCTTTTAAGTCTTTTAGATATTCTCCAAAATCATATTCCATTAAAGCTTTATTTTCTTCATTGAAAATTTTATAATTAGAATACGATTTATTACTTCCGTGACTAAAATCTGTAATAATTTCTCGATATTTTGGGAAGTTGAAATAAATTTTACCTTCAATTTTTAATTCAGGATCTTCTTCTTTAATTTTATCTATACGAGAAACAAAATCTTCTAACAAATTATCATACAGTTTTCTATTATTCCTAATATCTTCAAAAATTTTATCTTTTCTCTCATTCGCAGTTTTTGAAATATTTTCTATCTCTTTTTCAATTTGCTCAATTTCAGCTATTTTTATTTTTTCCTCAGAAATTGTTTTTTGATAGGCAATAATTAAACTTTGATTTTCAAATAAGCTATTTAATGGGATTAGCTTAGTGTTCAATTCATTTAATTCCTTATTTATTTCAAATAATTTTTTACTAAAAATATTATCTTCTGATAATTGAAATTTTTCATTTTCATCTTTTGTAACTAGTTTTTTTATGTTTTCATTTTCTAAAATTGCATCATCAATGAAATTAAGTTTCGTTGTATATTCATTTTTTATATCTGCTAATTCAAGATTATCAATCAATAATGTTTTCTTTGCCTTTAATTCATTGAGAGCATATTTTGCAGATTCATAGAAATTATATATTTTTTCTAAATCTCCTAATAATGATTTTTTATTTTTTTCTAATTCTGAATATTTATTTGTTAAAGTATTGTATTCTATCGTTTGATCAGGTGATAAATCTTTTTTAGTTTCTGCAATTTTTTTCTCTAAAGCTTCAATACCTTTAGCAATAGACTCTTTATCACCTTTATGTTGTAACTCCTCGTTTTTCTTTTTTAATTCTTCTTGAAAAGTAAAATATTGAAAAATGTCATCTTTTCTTATATCGTCATTTTTTCCTAATCTTTTTACAAAGTCTTCATAAATTTTATTATATATTGGATCTTCTCTCAATAGATTTCTTATATATTTTTTTAATTCATTTGAATTTCTTAAACTCTTATCTACTAAATCTGATAAATGATTTTGCGGAATATATTTTATACTTGCTAAAATGCTACCTTCTCCTTTTTCTCTTTTAATACTCTTACTTACACCTAAATAATTTTCGACTGTAAAATCAAATTCTGAATCATCAACACTTAAATCATATAAATCTTTTTCTTCATTTTTGTCACTTGCATCTTTATATTTTAGTATAGAATCATTTTGATTCTCATAAAGTGCTTTTGCAATATTATATAGCAAAATAGATTTTCCAGAAGATTTTCCACCAATAATTACGTTTAGATTTTTGTTAAAATAAATTGGTTCAGAAGTAAAACGGTTTTTTGATGAAGTGAACGTAACTTTTTCAATCATCAAATTATCTAATTTCTCTGATTCAGGCATTTCTGACTGAATTTTAACTCTTTCTTTTGGCTCGTAAATGATTTGTTTTAATCCTTCAAATGTTGGATTGGCTTTTATCCAAGTGTATTTACTTCCAATTTCTTCTAATGTATGTGCATCACTATTTTGTAATAAGGGTTTATTATAAGCTAACCAAAATTCTTTGTCCTGAATTACATTTTTTTCATTATCCGAAGAATGAATTAATAAATCTGCATCCTTAACAATTTTTTCATAGTTAGTACTGGTTCTTGCATTTCCTTTTCCTCTTGATAAGAAACCTACTACAAACTTTCCCTTAAGACCAATGGATTCTTCATTTAAACAAATCAATAATTTATCAAAGTTTACAACAGCTTTCTTTAAGTCATTTGTATCACTAATATCAATCAGTTTTTTGTCTGTTCCGTTAATATTAACGGTCATATTGTGAAGGAATTTGATAATTTGTTCTTTTGTGACAAGATTTGAAAAAATAACGTGTAAATCCAGACAATCATATTCCTTGTTTTGATAATCTAACCTTAATTCAAGGTTTAGAAAAACAGTAATATCATTTTTTTCAAGATTTTTTTTTAGCTCAAATTCTCTATCATCAAATTTGAAATAGTTTGTTAATCCAATACATGAAATTTGTTCTTCAATAATCTTATTTACAAACTCTTCATCTGTACAAGTGTATTTGTTAAGAAAAGTATAATGTGTGTGTAAGTGCAAATCCCACTTTCTCCATTCTGAACCTCTGTTGATTTTATTCATATTTTTATTTTATTACATTCCTAAAAAAACCATCCAACTCCTCCGCCATCTTCATCCCACTTCCCAGTCCGCTCGCATGTTCTTGATTAAACTGTACCGTTTCCAGTAAAAAATCAGTGATCAAAGTTTCTTTTGGGTGGAGGTAACTTTCGTCTTGTTGGGCTTTGAGTTGCATTAATTCTTTTATTTTATCTTGTATGTTTTGTGGCGCAATGGGCAGCAATTCGGCAAAAGCAACGGGCGGAAAGCTGTTGTTTTCTATGATCCATTTTCCGGCTAAGGCGGTGCGTAACGCATAAAAATAACTTTTTAGTTTTACCTCATCTTGCTCGCATACGGCCATGAATTTTTTGGTCGTGCCCAAATAATGGTGCAAACATGCAATAGGCGAGAAGCAGTCTTTGGCCAAAGCACGCATTTGGTTGGCAAACGCCTCATTTTCATAATACACCACCGGCGAGTACAACCACTCTAGCAAAGGTGCATTGCTTTTGGCTAATAATTGTACGGTTTTCCGTAAATCCCAACCGCTACCATCTAAATCGTCTTTGGTCATGAACTCAATGACATCGGGTTGTTCCCAAAGCGAGAGGTAATAGTTCAAATCGTGGCGGTATATAAAACGTATGTCATAATCGCTATCGGGCGAGGCAAAGCCCCAAGCACGACTGCCAGATTCTACGGCATAGAGTAGGGTCACGCCTTTTTCGTGTTCTATTTGTTGTAATTTATGGAGGATTTTATCTTTCATTTCTATTTTTTCAAATTAACAAATAATAAAGCACAAATTCGCAAAAAATAGGTGCGAATTTGTGCTTTATTCCAACTGTTTTTCTAGCCTAAACGATACGACTAAGTTGTTGGTCTAAATGGATTATTCCTGATTTTTGTAGGTAAGAAAACCTAACAGGCTTTTGAAACCTGTTAGGTTTGGCCCGCTTAATCTTCTCTACTTCCGTCATCCGCCATTCGTACCATTTTTGGGGTAAACTTTGCTACAACTTCAACCAATTCCTGTTGCGCGGCCATGACTTGATGGATGTCTTTATAAGCCATTGGGGCTTCGTCTAGTCCTGCGCCAATAAGCGTTACGCCTTGATCTTTCAGGATGGCTTGCATTTGGTTTGGAGTGATGGTTTTGATGGCTTGGGTACGGCTCATTTGTCTCCCTGCTCCGTGTGACGCCGAGTTGATGGCGTTTTCCTCGCCTTTTCCTCTTACCAAAAATCCTGGTGCGGTCATGCTTCCTGGAATAATTCCCATCACGCCTTTTGCTGCGGGTGTCGCTCCTTTTCTATGCACAATTACTTCTTCACCATTCCAAATTTCTTTCCAAGCAAAGTTGTGATGGTTTTCGACTTTTGTCAAAACTTCTGCACCTAAAGCGCGCTGCATTTTGTTATGGATGATTTCGTGACAAGCCGAGGCATAATCGCCAGCCAAATTCATCGCCAGCCAATATTCTTGCCCCAATTGGGAATTCATATCTAAATAGGCTAAGTTTTTCGCCACTTCTGGAAGTTTACAAACCTCTTTGGCCATTTTGATGTACTGTCCCGCAATGGTTGCGCCCATTCCGCGTGAACCAGAATGCGTTAACAAAGCCACATATTTCCCTTTTGGAATATTCAAAAGGACATCGTCTTGTTCAAACTCGATAATTCCAAATTCCACAAAATGGTTTCCACCACCAGAAGAACCCAATTGCGACCAAGCTTTGTCTTTTAAATTTTTTACAAACGGATTCAGATTGAAAGTATCATTTTCTAAAACTGCATGATCTGATTTGTATTGTCCATGAAAGCCATGTCCAGCACCAAACTTAGTATGAGCAATCAATTCTCTTTTGAATTTTGCTTCGTTCTCATAATAAAAAGCCTCTGGAATATCATAGACCGACAATGCCATTCTGCACCCAATATCGACTCCCACTCCATAAGGAATAATGGCATTTTTGGTGGCTAGGACTCCGCCAATGGGCAATCCGTATCCTTGATGCGCATCTGGCATTAAAGCACCTGCAATGGTAACGGGAAGTTTCATCGCGACTTCCATTTGTTTTCTGGCACCTTCTTCGATATGTTCTAATCCATAAGCGGAATACGCAGTTGGATTTTGGTTTAGCGCGATGAAATCTTCTGGTTTTTCATTGGCTTTCTCGATTAGCGCGACAGCTAATGGGCTGAAAATTGTATCGTCTATATATTGTTCTGGAGTTTCTAGTACGTTTTTGAAATGTTGTATCATTTCATCACGGGTAAATCCGTTTCTTTTGCTGTTTATTTTTAAAGCGATTCCGATTGTTTTTCCTTCAGGGAATCCTAATGCTTTTATATCGTTTCCTGTTATGGGTGTTTTCATTTGTATTGATTTTATAAACCTGATGACTTTCCGATGAAGCCATCAGGTTGGTTGTTATTGTTAGGCAAAGATGTTTATGCAACTGCGTAATTATCTTACGTAGTGGATTACTTTACGAAAATTTCTTTCAATTGACCAATGATGTTTCCGCTACCAGAAATGGTAATTTGACCAATTCTATCAGCAATTTTTTCTACATATTCCATTTCTTTCAATTTCCATAACATTTCGTTGTCTTCCATTAATTTGGCGGTATTCAACATGCTTCTCATTGCTGCGGTTTCTTCACGTCGCATAATACTGTTAGCTTGCGCTTTTTTCTCGGCAACTAAGACTTGATTCATGATCTCTTTCATATCACCAGGCAAAATCACATCTCTAATCCCTGCGTCAGCAACAGCTAAGCCTAAATCATTGATTTTGTTTGTTACTTGTGCTACAATTTCTTTTGAAATGGTTTCTTTTCTGGTCAATAATTCGTCTAAAGTAAAGCTACTCACAAAGGCTCTTATTGCCAATTGCATTACGATATATAATTGTTTTTCAAACTCTTTATTGTTGACTAATGCTTTGACAATATCAATCACTTGATATCTTACAAAAAAGTTGATTCGCAAGGTGGCTTTGTCTTTGGTTAATAATTCTTGCCCAGAAATTTCCATTTGTTGCTGTCTGGTATCCACGTTTTTTATTTCAACTTTTATAGCGTTGTTCCAAAAGTAATAGGTGCCTGCTTGTACTTCTTTTACAAAGGTTCCGTTTTCAAAGAGTAGTCCTTTTTCAAAGTTGGCTACTTCAAATTTTCTAACGAATGGTCTTACTTTGTTATTTTCTAATAAAGCAATTTTGATGTTTTCTGTTATTACTGTTTTAGATACATCGGCTTTTATATAGGAGTTTTCTATATATCCTTTCCAAAAAGCATATCTTCCCGTGGATAACACTTCCTTGAACATTCCGTTTTCAAAGTATAAGGCGATTTCGTTATCTTCAATTTGAAACACATCTAAAAGAGAGGCTAACTTTTCATTTTGCAATAAAATGTTTAGTTCTATTGGCGCTATAAAGGATTGCTTCATTTCGTAAATTTTCACTTCTTTGTTGCCAAAAATCCAATAAGAACCCGCTTCTAACACGTTCGTTACTCTTCCTTTTTCAAAAACCAAACCTACTTGGTAGGCATTGATAGTAGTTCTTTTAATCATAATTTCTTAATTTTTATGTTTTTTTTTGTTTTAAATGAAAAAATCTTTGGCACTTAATCCATAATCCAAAACGGAAATAAGTTGAATAACAATTGCATTGTAATGGTTTTGTATTGTTTTTTGAGGCTTTTATTGTAAGCTGCAATCAAATACAAAAGCAAAAAAACGGAACTGAAATTGAATCCTATTTCAGGCTTTTTCTTATGTGTTTTTCTAAGACAAAGTCAAATACAACCGACTAAGTCCAAAGATTTTTAATGATCATCATTTTTGAGAGTGATGGAGCTCTGGAAAACAGATTTTGAGTCTGTTAGCGACAAGCCGCTGTCAAATGCAAACCTAAATTGCATGTAGGATTCGAACCTACGTAACCAAAACTATTGTTCTAACCAACTGAACTATCCCGATACAATCGGGAGTGGGAATCGAACCCACGACGCATAGTGGCGATTGTTTTTTGGAAAACAACCAAAACCTTCAAGTCAAGTTGAATAGTACATCATCATTTGCTAAAGCAAAACGAATACTACAATAGTGCTATACAGAAACACCCAACAAGACTCGCTTGATATTTATAATTCAATGAACGTTTTTATTTCTTGAACAAAGATTTTAGAACTACTGCGCAATTATTTTGCGTAGGAAAAAAGAAATTTTACATTTGATGAAAAATGAGTGAATTTTTCTTAATCATAGGCATTAAACATTGAATATTTATAACTATGGCACAAACCAAAAACGCCCTTATCCGTTATAAAACCATTGACAAATGTTTGCAAAATAAGTATAGGCAATGGACATTAGACGATTTGATAGAAGCCGTTAGCGATGCTTTGTATGAATATGAAGGCAAAGAAAATCCAGTGAGCAAGCGCACCATTCAAGCCGATATTCAAATGATGCGAAGTGAGAAATTGGGCTACAATGCGCCTATTGTGGTGTATGATAAGAAGTTTTACAAATACGAAGACGAAGATTTTTCGATAACGGATATTCCACTTACAGAAACGGATATTAATGTTTTGACCGAGACGGTTTCGATGTTGAAGCAGTTCAAGGATTTTTCTTTGTTTACTGATGTTTCGGATATTTTACAGCGGTTAGAAGATAAAATTTATGCCGAGAAGTCGAATACACAACCCGTAATTCATTTGGACAAAAACGAAAATTTAAAGGGATTGCACTTTTTAGATGAATTGTATCAAGCAATCATTAAGAAAGTGGTTTTAAAAATACGGTACAAATCATTCAAATCTAGAGAGGAAAGTGCATTTTTATTTCATGCTTTTATACTGAAAGAGTTTAATAATAGATGGTTTTTGGTGGGTAGAAGAAAGAAGTCACAACCTATTGCCAATTTGGCTTTAGACAGAATCATCGCGATTGATTATGATTTTCAAACGCCTTATATTGATGAAGTATTCGACGCTGATCGTTATTATAAAAACACCATTGGAGTCACTGTAAATTCGGGATTACAAGCCAGAAAAATTGAACTGTGGATTGACAAAATCAATGCGCCTTACGTAATAACGAAACCGCTTCATGCTACGCAGCGCCTTATTTCAACCCATGCCGATGGTAGTATAATTATACATTTGTTAATCATTGTAAATTATGAATTCGAACGCCTATTGTTGGGTTTTGGTAAAGGTCTAGAAGTCCTAAAGCCGGCAGGTCTGCGTAATAGAATGAAGCAGATTTTAATAGGTGCTCTTGAAAATTACGAAGAGAATGAATCACTTCTTCAATAACCTACTCTTCATTTTACTAAAGAATTCAGGTGTTACGCCAATGTAGGAAGCGATGTGTTTTTGGGGGAGTTTGTGAATTAAAGAGGGGTATTTTTTGCAGAACTTTTCGTAGCGTTCTTCGGCAGTCAAACTCAAATTATCCATCAAGCGCTCTTGGTGAGTTACTAAGGAATTCTCGGCGAGTATTCTGAAAAAGCGTTCCAATTTTGGGATGGCTTTATAGAGTTTTTGATGGTTTTCTTTGGTTATGGTAACTATTTCAGCATCTTCTAGGACTTCGATAAAAAGATTGCCTGGTTTTCCAGAAATATAACTGTACATATCGCCCATCCACCAATCTTCGCAGGCAAAATGCAATACGTGTTCGATAATATTGTCGTTGATATTGAAGCTTCGCAATATACCTGAATTGACAAAATAAGTACTATCGGCCACTTTACCTGCGTGCAACAAAACCGATTTGGATTTGTGTTGTTGAGTCGTTGTTTTCGATAAAAATAAGGCCTCTTCCTCTGGGGTTAAGGCCACGTGTTTGGCAATATTTTGAAGAATTAAAGCCATTTATTTTACTTCGGGTAACAATTTGAAATACGTTACCTTAAAGCGATTGTCTACGATTTCACCAATTACTTCGGCTTTTCTTACAGCTGCACAAA
Organism: Flavobacterium sp.; assembly: GCF_027531905.1. GTDB lineage: Bacteria > Bacteroidota > Bacteroidia > Flavobacteriales > Flavobacteriaceae > Flavobacterium. Next base: position 39,914 of record NZ_JAPZSU010000036.1, read on the forward strand.
AACCGTCTTTGGCGTGCGCATCTCCGTGTTGGTCGATGTGTGTACCGTCTACGAAATAAGATTTTCCGTTGATGCGAACGGCTAAATCACATTCTTTTCCTTCCATACCAAATTGGCATTGCCCGCAAGAAGCTTCTACAATTTGTTTCTTAGGGGTTTCTTTTTTTTCTTGTGCTGTTACAGCAAAACTTACGAATACCAGAATAAGAGTTATAATTTTTTTCATAAACGAAATAAAAATAGGGTTAGATTTTTTCAAAAATAGGAATAAAAAAGGACAGCTCGCAAGCTGTCCGTACATTATTTAATGAAAGTAATCTTCCTCGATTTCGAATTCGGCGTCTTTTTCCCAAATCTCCATTTCGCAGGGTTTGCAATTGAATTTGAGTTTGTATTCTAATTCGCCTTGTTTTAATACCAAAGGTTCTTTTACTTTTTTGTCCATATTTTCTCTATGGTATTTTGGACAGCGTTCCAACTCATATTTGATGCAATATTTAGTAGTCATCACTCTAGATTTTCCAGGGTCCCATTGCAATTCAAAGGCTTTTTCGATTTCGGTAACGCCGTGACGTTCGTAGAATTTACGGGCTAGTTTGTTCGAAACATTGTACATAAAATCCAGCTTGGTTTCAGGGAAAGGATGGTCTGTTTTTACCAATTGATGCTCTTCGCGATGGTAATTTTTCAATCGAATTTCAGACAGTTGTTCGTAAACTGTTCTTCTCATCTCGTTGATTTTGGATATCGGTAAGAACCAATTTTCTGAAAATAAAATATTGATTTCGTCTGCTTTGTAAGGTGTGAATCCTGTTTTTGCCAAATTCGTTTTGAAAGTGGCCTCAATGGATTCGTTGTTTTTGGTTCTTTCTTTTGGATGCGCCAATTGAACCGTACTTACATTTCCATCTTCGTCTGTAGCGATTAATTCGAATCCGTTTTCGTTTTCGGTCAATAATAAAGTAGTGCTGATTTTTCGAACCGCACTGTCTTCGCGTTCCACAACTTTGATGAAAGCCGCATCGTTATTGCGATAAATGAAGGTTCCTGGTTTGATGTCTTTCAACACATTTGGATAGGCCAAGCCGTTTTCAACTTTGTTGACATAGATTCCGTCGGATTCGTTGTTTTCGTTGATGAAACAAAGCCCATCACCGTTGTTTAGGAATTCACCGTTTTCGATTTCGTAGGCATTTCCAACGGTTTTAATCAATTTACCAATGTATTGTCCTTTCGATTTTGGGCTTTCCCAAGAACCAATGGACTGATGTCTTTCGTTGACAAAATAATCGGTATAACCACGATTAAAGGTTTTGTTCAAAGCGGAATCAAAAGTGTAGGTACAAGTTCCAGAAGAGGCTTTGGTGTATTTGTCATAACCATCTCCTTCTAAGAAAGCGTCTAATTTTTGACGCAAATACGAAACGTTATTTTTTACATAAACGATATCTTTCAAACGACCTTCGATTTTGAAAGAGCAAATTCCGGCTTCCACTAAATTTGGAATTTGGTCCGAAACGTCAAAATCCTTAATCGAAAGTAAATGACTGTTTTTGATTAAAGTCTCGCCATTGCCATCGATAAGGTTGTAGGGTAAACGACAGTTTTGGGCACATGAACCACGATTGGCAGAACGTTCTCCATTGGCTACACTCATATAACAGTTGCCGCTGAACGACACACAAAGTGCTCCAGTCACAAAAAACTCTAGTTCTACATCGGCTGTGTCTGCAATTTCTTTGATTTGGTGTAAATTCAATTCACGAGCCAAAACCACGCGTTTCATTCCCGCATCTTTTAAGAATTTGATTTTGTGTGGGTCGCGGTTGTTGGCTTGCGTACTGGCGTGTAAAACGATAGGAGGTAAGTCCATTTCCATAATGGCCATGTCTTGAACAATCAAGGCATCAACTCCAATATCGTAGAGTTTCCAAATCATTTGGCGGCATTCTTCCAATTCGTTATCGTACAAAATAGTATTGATTACAACAAAAACTTGCACGTTAAAAAGATGCGCATATTTTACTAATTCGGCAATATCATTAATGGAATTGGTGGCGTTAGAACGTGCTCCAAATTTTGGTGCTCCAATATACAGTGCGTCTGCTCCTGCATTGATGGCCGCCATACCATGAATTAAATCTTTAGCGGGCGCTAGTATTTCTATTTTCTTCTTCATTATTACAACTTTAGCTTTTCGAGTGTTCGCGAAAAAAAGTCTGCAAAGGTCTAATAAAATATTTAAGATTTCTAATTCAGGAATGGATTTTTTAAGAAATATTTTTTAAAACATAGCGAATTTAAAAAATATAGTATTTGCTTTTTTAACTCGAATAATAACTGGTTTTATATGAAAGTTGTCAATAAAATGTAAAAGAGCTGGTTCTTATAAAGAAAAAATCTCAATAGAATTGAGATTTTTAGAATAGATATTGTGTTTAGAGTTAAATTCCGTCGTAATCCGAGATTCTTTTAGTTGTTTTCATAATGATTTTTTTTAGTTTTCCCGTTATTATTTTTTCAAATATAATTGTTTTTTTTATTCTTCGGAGTCTTTGAACCATTTTTTAACAAGTTTTTCGAAATTTATCCAACTTCTATTACTTTCATCTTGTCTAAAGTCTATATAATGTTTTAGTTTGTTATAATATCTGCCAAAAAGTTTGCCAAAAAGTCTTTTTACAATTTCATTATCCAAGTCTCCTGCTAAAACCATAGCTGAAATACTTTCAAAATAATTCAAGGTTACTATTAGAGATTGCCTGTATTTTTTATTATCGGGATTTTCGATAAATGAAATAAATGAATCTATTTTGCCTTTTTCTAAATTTTGTTCTTGGAGTTTAATCAAATATCTCAAATCTTCATTTATGTCCATCATCATTGGTTTTCTAAAATCAGAGCAAATATCGTATGTGTATTTTGCTAAGTTTTGTTGATTGCTTTTTTGTTGTGTTCTTATTTGATTTTCTAAATTATGTAAATGATATAATAAAGTTAATAGTGCTAATAAGGTTAATGTAAATTTCGAAGTATAGTCAAAAGAATCTTTAGAATTACATTCTTGTATGTAGTATAAGAAAATGAAAGTTCCTGCTGCTATTATTATAAAAACTATCGTTATTAACCATATTAGTTTAATTGAATATTTTTTATTGAAAAAGTTTTCCATTTTTTAAATTATAAAGGATTTGAGTTTGAATATGACTATATTTATTACAAATATATTAAATAAATTACTACAAATTAATTTTAAATATAACATTTTAACTTTGAGGTAAACACAAAAAAAAGCCTCAAGAAATAATCCTTGAGGCTTACTATAGCAATAGCACTTTGGTTTATCCAGCCAAAGCGTCTTTTATTCTTTTTAAAGCTTCGGTTAATACAGCTTCGCTGGTAGCGTAAGAAAAACGGATGCAATTTGGATTTCCAAAAGCGTCACCTGTTACGGTTGCTACGCAAGCTTCAGCCAAAAGATACATCGAAACGTCGTTAGCGTCTTTTATTTCAGTTCCTCTTAGTGTTTTTCCGAAGAAAGAAGAAACGTCAGGGAATACATAAAAAGCGCCTTCAGGAACATTGATTTTGATGCCAGGAATTTCTTTTAATAGTCCCACCACTAAATCTCTACGACTGTGGAACGCTTGTACCATTTCGTTAAGTACTGATGGATCGGCATCAAGAGCCGTGATGGTAGCGCGCTGTGCAATACTGTTAGCACCAGACGTCACTTGACCTTGGATTTTAGTACATGCTTTGGCGATAAATTCTGGGGCACCAATGTAGCCAATTCTCCAGCCTGTCATAGCAAAAGCTTTAGCCACACCATTAACGGTAATGGTTTTTTCTAACATGCCAGGGATAGAGGCGATGCTACAAAAAGTTCCTGAGAAATTAATGTGCTCATAGATTTCGTCTGCTACCACATAAATATTTGGGTGTTTTTCTAATACTTTGGCCAATGCAGTCAATTCTTCTCGGCTGTAAACGGATCCAGAAGGGTTGCAAGGTGAAGAAAACCACATCATTTTTGTTTTAGGAGTGATGGCTGCTTCTAATTGTTCTGGGGTGATTTTGAAATCGGTTTCTACTGAAGTCGGAACTTCTACAGGTACACCACCTGATAATTTCACAATTTCGAAATAAGAAACCCAGTAAGGTGCAGGCAAAATCACTTCGTCACCATCGTTTAACATCACTTGGGCAATGTTGTACAATGATTGTTTGGCCCCCGTTGAAACTACAATTTGAGTTGGTTTATAGTCTAAATCATTGTCTCTTTTGAATTTTCTGCAAATAGCTTCTTTTAATTCTTGATATCCATCTACAGGAGAATAGGTGCTGTAGTTTTCGTCGATGGCCTTTTTTGCAGCTTCTTTTATAAAATCAGGAGTGTTAAAGTCAGGTTCTCCTAAACTTAAACTGATAATGTCTTTTCCTTGTGCTTTTAATTCTCTTGCTAAGGCTGCCATCGCTAAAGTTTGCGAAGTGGCAAGGTTGTTAATTCTGTCTGAAAGTGGATTCATTTTATATAGTAAATAGTAATTAGTTCGTGTTGGATTTAGCGGTAGTAAGTTTAGGCTAATTCTGGTTTCATTCCCAATTCTTTCAAGTGTTTGAAATGTGCAATTACAGCACTACGCATCGTCTTGTATTCGTAGTAAGGAAGGTTGCATTCTTGTGCAGTTTCTTTTACAATCTTTGCAATTTTTCCGTAGTGAATATGACTGATGTTTGGGAAAATGTGGTGTTCGATTTGGTGATTTAATCCTCCAGTATACCAGTTGATAATGGCGTTTTTTGGAGCAAAATTGGTTGTAGTAAACAATTGGTGTATTGCCCAAGTGTTTTCTATTTCTCCGTTTTCATTTGGTAATGGATTGGTTGTTTCTTCCACTACGTGAGCCAATTGGAAAACAATACTTAAGATAAGTCCTGCAGTATAATGCATTACAAAAAAGCCAATCAATACTTTCCACCAAGTGATACCAATAACTATTGGTAAAACAATCCAAATTGATACATAAATCATTTTTGTGATGATTAGAGTTGTCCAAAGAATTTTTGGACTCTTAGGCTCGCCATACGATAATTTGCGTTTCAAATAACTTTTCATTTGTTTGAAATCGGTAGTAATGGCCCAATTGAAGGTCAATAAACCGTACAAAAAGATAGAGTAGTAGTGTTGAAAACGGTGGAATTTTTGCCATTTGGCTTCTTTCGTAAAACGAATAATTCTTCCCGCGTCTAAGTCTTCGTCGTGTCCAGGAATATTCGTGTAAGTGTGGTGTAAAACGTTGTGTTGCACTTGCCAGTTGTACACATTTCCGGCTAGGATGTAGATCGAGCCTCCCATGAATTTATTGACCCAATTTTTGGTGGAATACGATCCATGATTTCCGTCGTGCATTACATTCATTCCAACACCTGCCATTCCAATCCCGATAACGATGGTTAGCAATAGATAGGCCCAAAATGGTAAATCAAGAGTTAGAATTATGAAATAGGGAGCCAAAAAAACAGTAAACAAAATAATTGTTTTTAAATGTAGTTTCCAGTTACCCGTTTTTTGAAGGTTGTTTTCCTTAAAGTAGTTGTTAACCCGAGAGTTAAGTGTTCTGAAAAATTTTAAATTGTCTTGCTTTGCAAAAGTAGGTGCAGTAGTATTCATAGGAATTTTTAAATAATTGCAAATGTAACTATTATAAATTTTCGATTATACATTATTGAGTTAAAAATTTCCGCGGTAAAATAAGTACTTTTGTTAAAAATTTAATGCCATGGATGAAATTCTAAAGTATTTTCCTGATTTGACAGAGGAGCAAAAAGAACAGTTTGCAAAATTGGATTTTTTGTACCATGATTGGAATGAAAAAATAAATGTTATTTCGAGAAAAGATATAGATGCTTTGTATACGAAACACGTTTTGCATTCGTTAGGAATTGCCAAAATAAATAAATTCGAACCTGGAACTTATGTTTTGGATGTGGGTACTGGCGGAGGTTTTCCTGGAATTCCACTAGCTATTTTGTTTCCAGAAACACGTTTTTATTTGATTGATGTTATTGCCAAAAAAATAAAAGTGGTCAAAGCGGTTGCTGAAGCTTTAGAATTAAAAAATGTAAAAGCAGAACAAATTCGTGCCGAAAATGTAAAAGGTGATTTTGATTTTATTGTGAGCCGAGCGGTGACCAACATGCCAGACTTTGTTTCTTGGGTAAAAACAAAAATCAAAAAGCAACACAAACACGAATTGAAAAATGGTATTTTGTATTTAAAAGGAGGCGATTTGACCGAAGAGTTAAAGGATTTTCCGAAAGCTACAGAATATAATCTGGCCGACATTTTTGAAGATGAATTTTTCGAAACCAAAAAAGTGGTGCACTTACCGTTGAAGTTTGTAGTGTAGCTTTTATAGCTCACAAAAACACACCCATTTTCCTTTTAACCCCGATGGTAGCGGCATCCTTGATTGACGGGGTTCGGCAAGCAAGATATAGCGTACAGCGGGACTTTGCTGGCTAAAATGCCTTTTGATGCTGTTGCTAAAATAGAGTAAAAAACAAACCCCACAAAAATCAATGTTGATTTATGTGGGGTTTTTCAATTTTGAATCTAGAAAAATTATTCTCCTAAAAATGGGTATCTGTAATCTTCGGGCGTTACAAAAGTTTCTTTGATAGTTCTTGGAGAAACCCAACGCAATAAGTTCAAGGCAGACCCAGCTTTGTCGTTGGTTCCTGAAGCTCTTGCGCCACCAAATGGTTGCATGCCTACCACAGCTCCTGTTGGTTTGTCATTGATATAGAAATTACCGGCTGCATTTTGTAAAGCTACAGTTGCTTCTTCGATGGCGTAACGGTCTTGGCTGAAGATGGCTCCTGTTAAAGCATATTCAGAAGTGGTGTCCACCAATTTCAATGTTTCTGCCCAATTTGCATCTTCGTAAACATAGATTGTGATTACTGGACCGAATAATTCAGTTTCCATTGTAGTATACTTTGGATTGCTGGTTACGATAATGGTAGGTTCGATAAAATACCCCACTGATTTGTCATAATTTCCACCAACAATTATTTCTGCATCGGCATCTTTTTTCGCTTGATCAATATAGCTAGCTAATTTGTCAAATGATCCTTCGTGAATTACTGCGGTAATGAAGTTACTAAAATCTTCTGGAGACCCCATTTTCATTGATTTTACATCGATAATCAATTGCTCTTTCAAGGCTGGCCACATACTTTGAGGTACATAGGCTCTTGAAGCAGCAGAACATTTTTGTCCTTGGAACTCGAAAGCGCCACGAACAATTCCTGTCGCTACTTGTTTTACATTAGCACTTGGATGCGCTACCACGAAATCTTTACCACCAGTTTCTCCTACAATTCTTGGGTAGGTTTTGTAATGGTGAATGTTCGTTCCAATTTTTGCCCAGATATCTTTAAATACATGTGTTGAACCTGTAAAGTGAACCCCTGCGAAATCGCGACTTGCTAGAACCGTATCGGTAACCATTAAAGCATCTCCAAAAACGACATTGATTACTCCATCAGGAACTCCGGCTTCTTTGAATACATCGATGATGATTTTTGCAGAGAATACTTGGCTGTCACTTGGCTTCCAAATTACTACGTTACCCATCATAGCAGCACTTGCTGGAAGATTGGCAGCGATAGCAGTAAAGTTGAATGGAGTGATTGCGTATACGAACCCTTCTAGCGGACGGTATTCCAATCGGTTCCACATATCAGAAGTCGATTTAGGTTGGTCAGCATAAATTTGAGTCATAAACTCTACGTTGAAACGTAAAAAGTCAATCAACTCACATGATGCATCAATTTCGGCTTGGTGAATATTTTTTGATTGCGCAATCATAGTTGCAGCATTGATTTTGGCTCTGTATGGTCCAGCAATCAACTCGGCAGCTTTTAAGAAGATAGCTGCACGTTGTTCCCATGCCATGTTTGCCCATGCTGTTCTGGCTTCAAGAGCACTAGCAATGGCTTTTTCAACATGTACTTTTTCGGCTAAATGATACGTTCCTACCACATGTTGATGATCGTGTGGCGAGGTCATATTTCTAGTATTACCCGTTTTGATTTCTTCGCTACCAATGTATAAAGGAACATCAATTTTTGAATTCCACATGGCTTTGTATGCTGCAAGAACTGCTGCTTTTTCTGGGGAGTTAGGGGCGTAACCTTTTACAGGTTCGTTAACCGCTTTGGGTACGTTAAAAAATCCTTTTAGCATATTTTTTATATTAAATAATTGAACAGAAAATTACGGTGATTGGGTTGTAGATGATAATTTGATGTAAAAGTACAAAGTAAAAATGAAATTTTAATTCCAAATAACGGAATAAAAGTCAAATTAATTCAAGGCAAAAGGCGCACATAGTCTAAAAGTAGGCACAATCACTTTGAAATTTTTTGTAGTGGTGAAATTAATCATGTTGAAATATCCTTTCATAGCACCATAAGGCGAGGATAATAAACAACCAGAGCTGTAGGTGTGTTGTTCACCCGGTTTTAATACAGGTTTTTTTCCAATGACTCCTTCGCCATCTACCAACTCATTGTAATTGAGAGAATCGAAGATTTCCCAGTGTCGAGAGGTAAGTTGGACAGAATCTTTGCTGTGATTCTCAATTGTTATTTGGTAACTAAAAGCAAAATGTATTTTATAGTTTTTGAAGTAAGTCCCTTCAAAACTAGTCAAAACTGATATTTTTATGCCTCTTGTTATTTGTGAAACCATAATTGTGAAAAGTAGCTGCTTAATAATGACAAAATTACAAAAAAATGTATTGATTTTTAATTTTTTATTTAATTGGTAATGTTAATTGAATTCAATGTGACAAAACCAATTACGCGATCATATCTTTGGGTATTTTCTCTGTAATATACGATTACTTCATATTCATTTTCAGTTTGATAGAAATTGCCATCGATACTATTTTCGGGATCTAAATTTCCTTTAGCGTCAGCAACAACATATTGATAATTGGTAAAACCTTGTTTGATGAGCAGGGCTTTTTCGTAAAGGTTTTTTTTCTGATTGTATTCCATTTTGTTTTCGGGAGAAAGCGCATAATTGTTGAACATACCCGTGATGTAAATGTCTTTGTCTACTCGAAAGCTTGGGGCAGAGAGACTAAAATAAATCCACGCGTAATCGGCTTCGATTTTTTGATTGGTGGCATTCAAGTTTCGAACTACAAAGTTTCCGTTGGCATCAAGTGTAAAACTATAGGGAAAGTTCGCTCTGGCTTCGTCTGTAAATAGATAACCACTATAAATACCGCCACTCGAACTTATTCTGGAAACATTGTTCGAGGCGTTTCTGATTTCTTTGTTGTCAAAAAAACGAAATTCATTGCCAGCCCAAAACTGAGTTTCAGTATCGTATTTGTAAATTAATTCGTTGCCAATGGTGTATTGCGGAGCAATGTTTTTGATTCCCGTGTTGAATTGACGATTTTGTAAAAGAAGCACCTTGACATTTTGTAATGGATTTTGAAAAGTAAGGCTCTTAGACGTTATAGAAAAATCTAGGTTTTGTTTGCTTTCTATGGTGCTCAAGTTTCTACCTCTCTTGATTTGCAAGCGTACTGACGCTAAGTCTTCGTAAATTATAAATTTCCTTGAAAAAACAATTTCTCTATCTTCATTCAATATTTTAATCATATAATTGCCACTCAAAGCCAATTGTGTAAACTGATTGGGTATGCTTAATTGGTAATGCGAGTACAATTGCAAACAGTTAAAGGAGTTAGAGTAATTAATAATTCTTTGGTTGTCAAGGCCTTTTAGGTATTCTTGTTTGGGAATATCTGAAGGCACCCAGTTGTAGTCACAATGAATAATTTCGTAGTAATAATTGGCTTCATTCCCAAATAAATCATCAAAATTAAGCTCGAATGCTTCCCCCAATTTAAAGACCGGAATTACATTTTGGCCATTGTCCATAAAGGAAATAGTCTTAATGTTGTAAGGTGGGATTATTTCTTGAAGGTTTTGAGCTTCAATGATTTCTATAGATAAAAAGCCAAGTACTCCCAAGAAGATTTTAAATAAACGGTACCGCATTTTTGATTATTTTGTAGTGTAAATATACTAAACCGCTTTATTTATCGTGTTTTTTTGTAGTTAAATTGAGGGTATTATTTTTTTAGAAGTAATTTCTGTTAATTTTTTTATAATGAAGATTTCGATTTGTAGTTAAATCTATAGTTTTACGCTATCAACAAAACATATTTTATGAAAAAATTCAACCAATTTGCACTAGGGATAATGTTGTTTCCTGTAACAATATTAGCCCAAACTATGGATTATGGACAGGCTATTCCATTTGATCCTAATGTCAAAACCGGTAAACTCGATAATGGGTTGACCTACTACATTAAAAAGAATGTCAAACCAGAAAAGAAAGTAGACCTTAGATTGGTCGTAAACGCAGGTTCTATTTTGGAAGACGATGACCAACAAGGTTTGGCTCACTTTATGGAGCATATGTGTTTTAACGGCACAAAACGTTTTCCGAAGAATCAATTAGTAGATTATTTACAAAGTATTGGAGTTAAATTTGGTCAGCATCTTAATGCTTACACTAGCTTTGACGAAACCGTTTATTTTCTTCCGATTCCTTCTGATAATCCCGAAAAATTAGAGAAAGGATTCCAAATTTTAGAGGATTGGGCATTCAATACCGTATTGACACCTGAGGAAATTGATAAAGAACGAGGTGTAGTTCTGGAAGAATATCGTTTAGGATTAGGGGCTCAAAAAAGAATGATGGGGCGTTATTTTCCTAAAATGATGTACAATTCTAAATACGCCAATCGATTGCCAATTGGTCAAAAAGAGATTTTAGAAAAATTCAAATACGAAACCTTAACTCGTTTCTATAAAGATTGGTACCGTCCCAATTTGATGAGCGTTATTGTGGTTGGTGATATTGATGTAGCCGAAATGGAAAAGAAAATTAAAGAACATTTCTCAGCTTATAAAAACCCAGCCAACGAAAAAGTGAGAAACGTTTTTGAAGTACCCAATCACAAGGAAACTTTTGTTGCGGTAGAAAGTGATAAAGAAGCTTCGAATACTCAGGTGCAGTTGGTCTACAAAGATTATGATGCACCAAAGAAAATTACAACAATTGGAGATTTTAGAAGTTACCTTGTAGAAGGCTTGTTTACCACTTTATTGAACAATCGTCTTGAGGAATTGACTAATTCTGCTACACCGCCCTTTACTTTTGGATATTCCTATTATGGAGGGACGTATGCTAGAACTAAAAAGGCCTATCAGTCTGTTGCCATGATGGCTGAAGACAAGCAATTAAGCGCTTTGAAAGTGTTGGTGACCGAAAATGAAAGAGCCAGAAAATTTGGTTTTACTTCAGGTGAATTGGATAGAGCCAAAGCCGATTTCTTAGCACAAATTGAAAAGAATTACAACGACAGAACTAAAACAGATTCCGAGAATTTTGTAGAAGAAATACAATTGAATTTCCTTGAGCAAGAACCTCTACCTGGAATAGAATGGACTTTTGAAACCATGAAAAAAATATTGCCAACGATTGCTTTGGCAGATGTAAATGGGTTTATCAAAAATTATATCAAAGAAGATAATCGCGTGGTTGTTTTTACTGGACCACAAAAAGATAACTTGAAAAAAGTTACGGAACAAGAAGTGTTAGAAACGCTAAAAGTAAATGAAACAGATTTGAAACCTTATGAAGATAAGGCGGTGGCGACGAGTTTACTTAGAAAAGAGGCAAAAGCTGGAACTGTTGTGAAAAGAGAAGCCAATGCTACTTTAGGTACTAAAACGTTAGTCTTGTCTAATGGTGTAAAAGTAGTATACAAAACGACCGATTTCAAAAACGACGAAGTGCTTTTTGAAGCTGTAAGTTTAGGAGGAAGCAATTTGTACTCGAATGAAGAAATGAAAAAAGTACAATTTGCCAACGGCGCTCTTGCAGAAGCAGGATTTTCAGGATTGAAATTGAATGACATCAACAAATTCATGACAGGAAAAATTGCACGTGTCAATCCATACATTGGTCAAACAACAGAAGGACTTAGAGGAAATACTACCCCAAAAGATTTAGAATATTTGTTCCAAATGGTGCATGCTTATTTTACTGATTTGAATTTTGATCCAGAAGCATTTGAAGGCTTTAAACAAAAACAAGCTAGTTTCTTCAAAAACATGGCTTCACAACCACAATATTATTTCCAACAAGAGTTTTACACCTATTTGAATAAAGAAAACCCAAGATTTAACGGAATCATGCCAACAGATAAATCATGGGCAGATACAGATTATAAATTAGCGTATGACAAATACAAAGAGCGTTTTGCTAATGCAGCCGATTTTGAATTCTTCTTCGTAGGAAATGTAGACGATAAAACCATTGAGGCTTTTGCTACTAAATACTTGGCATCTTTGCCTACAACAGCAGCCAAAGAAAAAACAGTAGACTTAGGTTACCGTATGCTAAAAGGCGATTTGAAGAAAGTGGTGAACAAAGGAACCGATCCTAAAAGTAATGTGAATATTATGTTCTATGGTGAGGCAAAATATTCTCCAAAAGAAGCTTTAGCGATAGAAGCTTTAGGTGAAGTATTGACTATTAAATTGATTGAGCAATTGCGTGAATCTGAAAGCGGGGTATATGGGGTTTCAGCTCGTGGTAGTATGAACAAAGTGCCTTACGGATCTTATAATTTTACTATTAATTTTCCTTGTGGTCCGGATAATGCAGAGAAGCTTACGGCATCGGCATTGAACGAGTTACAAAAGATTATTACCAATGGTCCAGAGGAAAAAGATGTAGCCAAATACAAAGAAGGAGAATTAGCTGATTATAGAAAAGACAGTAAAGAAAACCGTTTTTGGTTGACTAATTTCACTAGATCTTTCCTGTATGGAAGCAATCCTGAAAATGCATTGAAATACGAAGCCGAAGTGAATGCTATAACCGCAAAAGACATTCAAGAAGTGGCTAAAAAGTATTTAACCAAAGACAAAGTAATTGGGATGTTGATGCCTGAAAGCAAATCATAAATCCGAAAAGAGTATAAAAATTAAAACCTGCTATTTCTATGAAGTAGCAGGTTTTTTTAGGTTAAAATAAAATCTAAATTTTCTTCAAGTTCTGGGCTGATGTGCTGTTCATCAAGCAACGCATCCGAAAGCAGTTTTTTGTTTTCCTGCAAACGAATGATTTTTTCCTCCACCGTATTTTTAGTAATGAATCGGACTACATTTACTTTGTTCAACTGTCCAATGCGATGGGCACGACCGATACCTTGCTTTTCGGCAAAGGGATTCCACCAAGGGTCTAGAAATAAAACATAAGAAGCTTTTGTAATATTGAGTCCCACGCCACCCGCTTTTAAGGAAATGAAAAACAATTTTGAGCGCTCTTGTTCTTGGAATTTCTGAACTTGATAAGCCCGTTCTTTTTGTGGGGTAGCACCAGTGAGTTCGCAAAAATCAATCTTGTTCTCGAGGCTCCATTTTTTATAAAATTCCAAATTCGATACAAACGAACTGAAGACTATCGTTTTTTGATTGGACTGCACCAAGGTTTCTAAATATCGCGTCACTGCCATATATTTTCCCGAATCCATTTCAGAGTTGGCATCGACCATTTTTGGGTGATTGCTCAATTGTCTCAAACGCATCAAGGTATTGATAATATTGATTTTGTCAATGCCAGAACCATCGGTTTTTAAAAGTGCATTTCTCGCTTTCGACTTTTCTTCTTCGTATAATTTCTCTTGTTCGGGTTCCATCTCGCAATAGAAAACTTGCTCCGAGAGTTCTGGTAAGTCTTTTAAAACTTGCTCTTTGGTACGTCTTAAAATAAAGGGACTGACTAAGGTTTTGAGTTCTGCGAGACTGTTTTCGTCTTGTTTTTTCTCAATCGGGAATTTGTAATGCTCGGCAAAAAAAGCATAACTCCCCAAGATATTTGGATTGATAAATTGCATTTGCGACCACAAATCGTCGAGTGAATTTTCAATAGGTGTTCCGCTCAAAGATATTTTATGAGTGGTTTGCAGTTGATTAATGGCTTTGAATATTTTCGAATTTTTGTTTTTGATGTATTGGCTTTCATCTAAAATCAAATAGCGAAATTGGTATTTTTCTAAAATAGAAAGGTCTCTCGCTACCACCGCATAACTGGTAAAAATCAAGTCGTACTTTGCTAATTTTTTAGACAATAGTTTTCGGTCTTGTCCTACATACTGAATTCTTCGAAAATGAGGCGTAAATTTTCTAGCTTCGTTATACCAGTTGAACACCAAAGAGGAGGGAAGCACAATCAAGGCTTTTAGGTATTCTTTGGCTACGGGGATTTCGTTGCCAAACAAATCTAGTTGTATGTTTTCGGCTTTTTCAAATTCTAGTTTTTCTTGTACGGCAACCAGCGTGGATAAGGTTTGCAATGTTTTTCCCAAACCCATATCATCGGCTAAGCAAGCGCCTAAACCGTTGTTGTAATGTTCCAAAAGCCATTGTACGCCCTCTATTTGATAAGGTCGCAACGTGGCTTTAACCAAAGGCGAAGGTTGGTATTGAACAGATTCCTTAACGTGTAAGGATTGTTTCAACTGTGGGATATCTTCAAAAACTGCAAAATTACTTTTGAGAACAGCGATACTTCCATTTTTGATTTTGGCTAATCTTGCCATCGCACTGTAGCGCGTCATCCATTCTGATGGAATCAAAAAGTAATTTCCGTTGGGTAAGGCAAACAAGCGATTTCTATTTTTTATATTCGGAATCAACTCGCTGAAATTAAATTCAAAATCATCACAAACCACCGTCATTTTGATGTCAAACCAGTCGTTTTGAATGGTGTTGGAGAATGCAATCGTTACGGTATTACTGTCGATTTTCTTTCCGTCTATTTTTAAATTTTCTAATGAAAAACCTAAGGATTCCAACTTTTCTTTATTTTTGATTGCCCATTGAATGGTTCCGAAAGCGTCTTGATTTGCTGTGTTTTGGTTCAACCAAAACAAATTATTCTCGTTTTTACTTAATCCCAAATCCAATAACGCCTCGTTATAGGTAAGTTCCGCATCAGTTCGTTTGAATTGCATCAATTGGATGTTGTTCAAATCCTTTAAGTCAATTTCTGAATGGGTATTTTTGGGTTTAGTAGCATCAAATACAAAGCCATCGTACTCAAATAAAAGCCCAATAAAATAGCTGTTTTTGAAAAAATCATGCACTAGCTGTAACGTACATTGGTGTATGGTTTCGTGAGTAATGACTTCAAATCCTGTAGCCGTAATGTCTACTTTTTTAGCAATGTCTTTGATGAATTTTTCAAAATAATCTGGCACTAATTTCGAAGGGATTTCGACTACTTTTTTGGTCAAAAAAGGCGTAATTTTTTTTGAATTGATGTCTTTTAGTTGATACAGTTTATGATGTGCAACAACCCAAGCAGGATTGTCTAGCAAAAGTGTAATTTTAGTATTCGAGGGATAAAACGAAGTGTCAGCATCTTGGAGCAGTAGGGTATAGGAAATCCCGTTGTCGTGTTTGTCAAAACGCAGTTCGGTTCCCAAAGCTGGATTTTGAGTAATAATTTGGCTGATGCGAAAATCTTTTTCTTTTCCCAAGTTTAATGAGAGCGGGAAATCGTTCTCTTTTACTAAAGTATAAAATTGCGCTAAGCTTATTTTTATAAATTGTTCAATGCCGAATTTTAGTTTCTCGTCTTTAAGTAAATCTTCAATATTTTTGGCTGATTTGCTTTTGGTTCGGTATTTCTTAAACAGCGCTTCAGGTTGGAGTACTTCACAAAGCGACACTGTTTTTTGTGTAGCAGTATTTAAGTTCTCAAGCGTTATCCCCATACTTTGAAGGACTTCAGGACTGGCTTTTTTTTCTAAATAGGTAATGGTATCCGTATGCCCAACTACATACGAAGTAGGGATATAGTAATTGAGTCTCGCTTCGAAACTGATATCAAAGCAAAGCTGGAAATTTTTTTCGGGTTCCAAATACAATTATTTATAAGATTGTTTTTGATTTTGGTTTGTTGTAAATACAAATTAACAACTAAATAGCTAGAAAATATTTGTTGAATCTGTGTCTAAAAATTTAACCGCAAATGGCGCAAAGTTTTACGCAAGCACTCAAAGGTTTTTTTAATGCTGTCAAAACTTTTTTAAATCTGTGTAATCTGTGTAATCTGTGTCAAATTTTTTATTTAAAACAAACTGGGATAATTTCACCTTTGGCCAAACAATATTTTTCTACCAATTCAGGTGCAATTTTTCGGGTATAATCTTCTTCGATTACCGTAAAACCAATGCTTCTTAATTTGTCAAAATAATCACGGCCGTAAATGCGCACATGGTCGTATTGTCCAAATATTTTCGCGCGTTCTTTTTGGTCGGTAATTGAGTCATCGGCAAACGTCACTTCACGATTTAAGTCCTGCGGAATCTGTAAAATGGCCATTCCGCCAGGTTTCAACACGCGGTACAATTCCTGCATCGCTTTGGTATCGTCAGGGATGTGCTCCAAAACGTGATTGCACAAAATCACATCGTATTGATTGTCTTCAAAAGGCAAATTACAAATGTCTGCTTTTACATCTGCCAAAGGCGAAAACAAATCGGTAGTGGTGTAGTCTAAGTTTTTTTGTTTGCGAAACAATTTATAAAAAGCTTGTTCAGGAGCAAAATGCAAAACTTTTTTGGGTGCTGTAAAAAAGTCAGTTTGCTCGTTGAGGTACAACCACAATAAGCGGTGTCTTTCTAGCGAAAGCGTACTTGGCGAAAGCACGTTGTTGCGCTGGGTTTCGTATCCGTAGGGCAACATCGATTTAAAGCTTTTGCCATCAATTGGGTCCGTAAATTTGTCACCTTTTAAGGTAAAAGCAATGATTGGTCGCGCCACATAACTCAAACGAATTAATAATGGACGCGGAATGGTATTGAGTACGGTTTTGAAAAGTCTTTTCATAGTTGTTACACAAAGGAAGATTCACAAAGAAATGCAGAGATTCTCAAAAAAATAGAATTCTCTATTGGTGTTTATGAATCGTTTTATATTATTTTTTTAAATTATAATTGATAGGCAATCCGACTGGATATTGTCCTAATTCAAATCTGTGCAATCTGTGTCAAAAAAGTGACGAGTTACACTACCAAAGGCACTTTTCTAAACTCCTCTTCTTCGTCGCTTTCAATACCAAGTGCTTTGTAAATGTATTTGAAAGTCGATAAAATTTCAGGTTTTCCATCAATGATGGCCACATCGTGTTCAAAGTGAGCACTTGGTTTTCCATCGGCAGTAGTGATGGTCCAGCCGTCTTTGTGTTGTTTGATGTTTTTGGTACCCATATTAATCATCGGTTCGATGGCTACCACCATTCCTTCAACAAAAAGTTTACCGCGACCTCTTTTGCCGTAGTTTGGCATTTCGGGGTCTTCGTGCATTTTTTGTCCTAAACCGTGACCTACCAATTCACGAACCACACCATAACCGTGGGCTTCAGTATATTTCTGAATCGCATTTCCTACGTCTTCCACGCGATTTCCTAATTTGAACTCGCGAATTCCAACATACAGCGATTCCTTCGTAACCTGTAATAATTTTTTCGTTTCAGGTGCCACTTCGCCAATCTCAAAAGAGTAGGCGTGGTCACCGTGAAATCCGTTTTTGAAAGCCCCGCAATCCACTGAAATCACATCCCCACTTTCTAGCGGTTTGTTGTTCGGGATACCGTGTACGACCTGAGAGTTTGGGCTCATACACAACGAATTCGGAAAACCGTACAATCCCAAGAAACTCGGTACTGCACCGTGGTCCCGAATAAATGCTTCGGCCAATTTGTCTAAATATAAAGTAGTCACTCCTTCTTTAATTTCGGAGGCAATCATTCCTAAAGTTTTGGAAACAATCAAAGCACTTTCGCGCATCAATTCAATTTCTTCTCTTGATTTTACAATAATCATAGCAGCTAAATTTTCAGTGGGCAAAAGTACGACTTTTAAAATAATTGATTCGATTAAATGTTTAATCGTTTAACTGTTTAAAAGTTTAATCGTTTAAGCTGCCGATTTAATGCTTTTGTTTTTATGTAAACACTTGCATTCTTTGCGTTTAATTTACTAAGGATTATATTTTTTAACTCTTAAATGCCCTTCAATTGCTTATATGGTTCAAAAAACATCCGCAATTTTTGCTCAAAGTTTATATGTTTAATCGTTTAACTGTTTAATCGGTTAATTGATGTGAATGTTACTTTGGTCTTTACGTCCCTTGCGCAAACCCTTGCGCCCTTTGCGGTTAAATCACACGCATTTTTTGCTTTTAAGTTAACTCTTATATGCCCTTTAATTCCTTATATGGTTCAAAAAACACCCGCAATTTTAGCTCAAAGTTTATATGTTTAATCGTTTAACTGTTTAATCGGTTAATTGATGTGAATGTTACTCTTGTCTTTACGTCCCTTGTGTAAACCCTTGCGCCCTTTGTGGTTAAATAAAATCTTATATGTCTTTCAATTCCTTATATGGTTCAAAAAACACCCGCAATTTTAGCTCAAAGTTTATAAGTTTAATCGTTTAACTGTTTAATCGGTTAATTGATGTGAATGTTACTCTGGTCTTTGCGCCCCTTGCGTAAACCCTTGCGAACTTTGTGGTTAAATAAAATCTCATATTCCCTTCAATTCCTTATATGGTTCAAAAAAACACCCACAATTTTAACCAAAACTTCTATGACTCCTATGTTTTTAAACCCCAAAAAATTAATCAGGATTCGCCATAATCTTAAACAACTCCGAATTCGAAATCAAAAAACGATTCTCTAAAGCAATCGAAGCCAGTTGAGCTGAAACCAAATTGTTCTCACGCGTATTAATCAAGAACAACGAACTTTCTCCAAACGAGAACAATCGTTCCTCAGATTGCAGCATCGTTTCATTGTTTTTAACCAAGCCCTCAATCAAATTGCGTTGTTTGGTAAGCGAAGTGATTTCTGTTTTTTGAGCCGTAATTTTGTTGGTCAATTGCACTCTTTCTAAGCTCAAAGCATATTGCGTTTCTTGTACTTTAAATTGTGCCAATTTCAATCCTCCTCGTTCTTTTCTTAAAAACAAAGGAAAGGCAAAGTTTACCCCAATTTTGTAATCATTAAATTGATAATTATCTATATAACTGGGTTCGGATAGATAGGAATAACTCAAATCGATTTTGGGTAACAAGGCATTTGCTTTGAGTTTTCGGTCTACATTGAGCATATCTATTTTTCGTTCCAACGCATTGATTTTTGGATGATTCGTTATCGAAAAATCTTGATTTTGTAAATCATTTGTGCGTAACGTTTCCTGAATCGTAGTGGCCAATTTATTTTCTGGAATCAACGCATCCGAAAGTTCCAACGGAATACTGTTGTCCAACCACAAATAGTTGGAAAGCTCCAATTTGGCTTTGGCTAATTTCAATTCAGAATCTTCTAGACTTAGCGTTCTGTTTTTTACAATAATTCCAGCTTCCACACTATCAATTGCAGGTTTGTCTCCTTGTTGGATTAAGGTTTCGATACCTTTAAAACGGATTTGAGCATTTTTTTGATAGACTTTGTATAACTGAACCTCATCATAGTTTCTTTTCCAATTGAAATACGCTACCGAAGCGTCATACAAAACCGCAATGGCTTCTAGTTTTCTTTCGGCTTGGCTTAATTGCACTTGCATTTTGGCCTTGCGAACATCTGCCATTCTTTGGTTAATCAAAAGACCTTGTCCCAACGGCACACTAATCCCGAAAGAGGTTAATCCTTGATTTGGAACCGTGTTTTGAGGGTTCAAGTAAATCCCTTCGTTGTTATCAAAACCCGCTTTAACCTCTATGCCATACCAGGTTGGGATTTTAAAACTACTATTCAAAATAGAGTAATATTCTTTGTCTTTGAACTGCTTTTTGTCAAAATCGACCTCTATTTTTGGGTCGAATCCACCTCTGGCCATCATCAAATTGGCTTGAGCACGCGTGATTTCTAAATCGGCATTTTTTACCAAGGGATGGTATTTTTTTACATAGCCCAAAAACTCATTATAGCTGAATTCGTTACTTGGACTAACAGCAGTAGTGTTTTGTGCTTGTAAAAAAGTACCATATAGTAAGAAAATAAGTAGGAACTGCTTCATTATTTTTTCTCTTTGGATGATTTTTGTTTAGCGGTTGTTTTATAGTAATCTGGTGGGAATCCGTTGAGGGTTCTCCAAATTTCAAACCATACAGGAACGGTGTTCAACAATGCAATAGTTTCTGCACCAGAGCCTACTCTTATTTGTTTAGGCCAAGGAGCTTCGTTGGGGTCTGGAGCAATCAATACTCTGAATTTTCCGTTTTCGCTAATGAAATTTTCGATGGCAACAATTTGACCTCCAAACGTTCCATAAGACATATCAGGCCATCCAGAGAAGACAATAGTTGGCCATCCATCAAACCAAACTCTGATTTTTTCTCCTTTTTTGATTAAAGGCAAATCAACAGGATTTACAAAAGTTTCAACCGCTATGTCATATTTAGATGGCATAATGGTAGCAATTGGTGTTCCTTCTTTGATAGTTTCGCCAATACCCGCTTGTATCGCACGGTTGATGTAACCACTTTGCACCGCTTTGATGTAATACATCCCATTTCGGATGCTGTAATTGGCATATTGGTTTTCTAGTTTGTTTACTTGCGCTTCAGTGTCAAATTGATTGCTCAATGCGGTAAATTGGTCGCTTTGTGCTTTGGCAACCTTTTCTCCATATTCTGCATTGATTCTGCCTACTTCAACTTTGGCATTGATAAACTCATTTTTACTAGTCAAGAGTTTGTTTTCTTGTGTTATGATTTTAGCTTCAACTTCTTGTTGTTTTAGCCTTTTTTCCTCCACATCGGTCAGCGGTTTTAAGCCTTCTTTGTTCAGTTGTACCGCACGATTAAATTGTGTGTTGGCGATTTTGAGTTGGGTTTTTACCGCTTCTAAATCGGTAGAGTCGCTTTTTATTTTCAATAAGCCTTGTCTGATTTTGTTTTGGGCTTGTTCTAATTTGAGTTTTCTTTCGTTTTCTATATTTTGTATTTGAGAAGAAAGCGTGGTTACTTTTGAGCCATAGGATTGTAAAGCCTGTTTTTTGGCATTGACTTGATTTTTGGTATTGGCTACCAAATTAGGGTCCATATAATCTTCTTTAATCTCTGAAATGAACATAATAGTATCGCCTTTCTCTACATAATCTCCTTCTTGTACGTACCATTTTTCAATTCGTCCAGAAATCACACTCTGAATAGATTGAGGTCTTTGATTGGGTTTTAATGTAGTTATGGCTCCAGAGCCCGAAATGTTTTGTGTCCAAGGTAAAAATAGTGCGATAACCGCCAAAATCGAAACTGTCCAAATGATTCGGTTTAATATTTTATAATGCGGTCTATTACTTAAATTCTTAACGGTTTTATAGCGTTGTAAAGATTCTAAGCTGGTTTTGTTGCCTTCTGAAATATTCAACATAATGTTATTTTTTTATATCTGAAATGATTTGACCTTTTTCCATAGTGAGGAATCTGTTGCATTTTGTCTTCCAATATGGATTTTTAGATGAAACTATTATCGTCCATTTATTTATATCTGATGTAATGAAATCAATGATTTCATTGGCTACTTTTTCATCCATAGCATCCGTTGGGTCTTCATAAAACAGCACTTTTGGTTTGTTAATAATACTTCTTGCCAACAGAATTTTTTGTGCGTTCGATGATGATAGTTGTTGCCCTTCAGGGAAAATCTGTGTTTCTAGTCCTTTTGGCAATGACTTGATGTAAGGGGTAAGTTGTACTCCATCCAAAGCCCATTTCAAATCTTTATCGGAACAATCTGGGTTATTGAAGATAATGTTGTCCAAAATACTGCCTTCAAAAGGGGTTTCACTATGAATAATATTGCCAATTTGAGAGCGATATTGCTTAAGATTAATTTTTCTGAAAGTATCGTCATTAATATAGAATGCACCTTCTGAAGATTGCAGTAAACCAGACAGAATACGAATTAGCGTCGTTTTTCCAGAGCCATTTATTCCTTCGATAAAAACGCGTTCTCCTTGGTCTATTTTTAGATTGATATTGTCTAGAATCTTCTTAGCAGACCCCGGAAATTGAATGCTTAAACTTTCTGTAGAAAGTGTTATGGCGTGAAAACATTTGTTGGCTTCATAGTTAGTATCTTCCTCCATTGTCAAGTCTGTCACTAGCCCTATTTTTTCAACAGCAGTCAATACATCATAAAGAGTTTCTAATCCTAGAATGATTTTTTCTACAGAATTGATTACTAACAAAATAATGATTTCGGCAGCCACAAATTGACCAATATTCATTTCCTGAGAGATTACCAAATACCCTCCAATTGAAAGTAAACTAGCGGTAATAATGATTTTAAAAACAATCAAATGACTGAATTGTCTTTTTAAAACATTAAAAAGGGATTCTCTGTAATTGAGGTATTCACTGGCGAATTTGTCATTTTTTTGCAAGGCAAAATCATAGTTGCGTTCTTTTCTAAAACTATAATTATTGCGCGCCATTTCTTGAAGCCAGCCAGCCACTTTATACTTGTATTTTGAAACTTTTAAACTGTTTTCTAATCCTATGAAATACGAATATTTAAAGATTAAATACAGCAATACCAGCAATAAAAAGCCCAGCATAATAAAGTAAGGATGATAGAAAGACAGCAAGATGATACCAAACAAAATTTGTAGTAAGGCAGCCGAAAAATCAATTAGTAATTTTGAAGTTCCTTTTTGAATGGTCATCGTATCAAAGAAACGATTGGCTAACTCTGGAGGGTAAGAATCGTATAACTCCTCAAATTTGATTCTTGGTAGGCGTGCAGCAAACTCAAACGAGGAACGAACAAATATTTTTTGTTGTAAATTCTCAGTGATTCTAAGTTGCATTAGCGATAAAATCCCAACTAAGGCTACTCCAATAACTACAAATACTACAAGAACTACCCACGAAACGGTAACTCTACCCGATTGAATAAAATTGATAATAGCTTGTATACCTAAAGGAAGTGACAAACTCACCAAACCAGCAAAAATGGCGTAAAATATAATTTGATAGACATCTTTTTTGTCTAGTAACAATAATTTGAAATAGCGTTGTAGTGGTGTCATTATTTTTGTTTTAAAAGAGTCGTTATTAAATGCATATAAAAATCAGATGGACTGACCTCATCGTTACAATTGGTGATGGTTTTTAGATGATTCATTAAAAAATGTTGATGTGAAGCTCCTTCCATAATCGATGATACTAAACTTTTAGCAAAGGGATACTCAGGATTAACTTCGTGAACCATTTGTGCAATTCTATTAATCACTCGCTTATAAATCAAAAAGAAACCATCTCTGTTTTCTTCGTCTACATCCTTTGTATGCAGGGTTTTTGTAAACTCTTGGATGATGATTTTGTTTAAAATGCTCTCATTGATGTGAGTTGTTGCTTGGTCGTCTTCAACTTTTTCAGTCACAATTTGTATGGCTTTAACTAGCTTTTCAAGAGGGTTGGTAATGTTATTGGTCGAAAAGACCAAGCGGTATTCCATCCAACTCCAATACCATGAAGATAAATATACTAATAATTTATGTTTGTTCTCGAAATAGCGGTAAATAGAACTTTCGTTTGAACCTATTAACTCGCCCAGTTTTTTGAAGGTAAACTCTTCAAAACCAATTTCGTTGATTAATAAAATGCTATGCTCTATGATTTTTTTCCCCAAAGTAGAAGTTTCAGGGTCTTTTACATACATTTTGCTGTTTACTTGGATTTTTAGGTTGTTTAAAATACTATCCATTTGCAATTATTATTTCGATATTATTTTAGATTTGTTTTGTAAATCAAAGTTGGAAAGTGCGGTTATAGACAAACCAACCAATTGAATTGTTGTCTGTAATTTGAGTGCTTTAAGCAAGAGTTAATTGACTTATGTTAATACAAACAGAAATACTTTGTTTTTCATTCAAAAAAGGTCTTTTAAAAATTAATTCTAAAGCCAAAATTCATATTTTCCTGTAGGTTCATGGGAATTGGAACAGCGTTATTTTTGATATCCAATTGTTCTAAATGCTTTAGCCCTCTTACTTCTTTTGGAAACTCTTTGAAACGATTTTGATTTAAATACAATTGCGCTAAATTTTTCAGTAAAGTAATTTCATCAGGCAAACGATCTAAGTTATTGTTCTCTAAATGCAGCATCGTTAGGTTCGGGAGTTTTGCAAGCGCTTCAATAGATTTTGGCAAATTGATATTTTTAAATTCATTTAGATAGACTTCCTCTAGACTTTCAATGACGCTAATTTCATCAGGAACTTTATTAAAATCGTTCCCGCTTAACTCCAATACTTTTAATTTTTTTAAATTTGCAATCCCTTTAGGCAATGTTTTGAGATGGTCATTGCTTAGATTCAGGTATTCCAAGTTTTTGAATTTGGCCCAAACAGGAGAGTCTAAATTCAACGTTTGATTGCTCAAGTTTAATCGATATACTTTTTCGGGATTTTTAATTGCTTGCTCCCAATTAGTATATGTTTTTTTTGTTTGAAGGGAATCTTGTTGTCCCCAACTTAATTGTAATCCAAGTACAAAAACCAAAACGAACCGAGCTAGTGCTTTCATAGTAATAATTTATTTAATGAGTGACTTAATTACAAAAAAGTTATTTTGTTTACAAAAGTAATAGTAATACTTTTAACTTGATGTGTTTTAACTTTTTATTAGGTTTTGCTTACTGTTTAGGTTTTTTATCAATTGCCATCGGTTTCTTTTTTTATGAAATATTTGAAAAGCAACTGTATTAAAATTAATATATTTGTCGCAACAAAAAAAATCAACCTTATGTTTGGAATAGGCGGAGGAGAGCTAATTTTTATCATGTTTATCGTTTTGATGCTTTTCGGTTCTGATAAAGTGCCAGAAATAGCGCGTACAATGGGAAAAGCCATGGCGCAGCTAAAACATGCCACGAACGATATTAAAAATGAAATTCAAAAAGGAGCAGAAGCCAACGGATTGGACCAAAAAACATTAACTGATTTAACGGGAGGAATCAATTCCGAAATAGATAAAGCCAAACAAAATATTTTAGGAGATTCTACCCATTCCATTAGTAGTTTTGCCAATAATTTTACTTCGGAAATCACCAATGCTTCAAACGCAGTAGAAGGAAAACCTTCTTCTACCGAAACCCCTACCACCGAAGAAAGCAATGAAGTTGAAGGACCAATAAAAAGACAAATGTAATGTTAGAAAAGATAGAAGGAGTAGACATTCAGTTGTTTGTTTTTTTAAATGGGTTAGGTTCTGAGACCTACGATGGTTTGTGGTTATTCATTACCAAACAAGCCAATTGGACACCCTTGTTTTTGGTGCTGTTATACATCATTTACAAAAAAATTGGAACCAAGCAAACCCTCTTTTTGTTGCTCTTTGTTGCGATTTTGATCACTTTTACAGATCAAACCACCAATTTGGTAAAAAATATGGTGCAGCGTTTGCGTCCTTGCAATAATACCGATATCAACACCATAATTCGTGTGGTACAATCCAGAAATTCCTTTAGTTTTTTCTCAGGTCACGCGGCCAATTCTATGGCGGTGGCTAGCTTCTTGTTTTTGGTGTTGCGAAAAAAGTTTCCGTATTTCGGGCTACTCTTCTTGTGGCCTTTGATTTTTGCTTATAGCCGAATTTACCTAGGCTTGCACTATCCAATAGACATTTTTACAGGATACTTTTGCGGCTTTATCTTTGGTTTTTTAACCTATAAAGGGTATCAAATTCTTCAAAAAAAGTATTTTCCAATTACTAATTAGGAGCATTATCCAGCTGTACATTACAATCTTTTGGCTTGAAACTGTTTTTTTCTAAGACCAAAAAAGAGCTTCTTCCAGTCGCTTTTTTTAGTCAAGAAAAAATACCGTTCAACCCAAAAGGATTTCCATTCCCATCTGGGCTAGGAACCGTATTTTGATAAGACGTATAGGGATTTAAAGTACTCTGCTCACCGTCAGTCCATCTCGAATAGGAAGCAAAACGGTTTCTACTCTTGGATCATTGGCTAAAAGTGTATTGTATTCTAATAAAACTTTGGTGCTCAAATCATTTTTTTGCAAAGGCTCTACAACTTTACCACTCCACAAGACATTGTCTGATAAAATGATTCCGCCTTTGTTCATTTTCGGAACAATAAGTTCAAAATAGTTCAAATAGTTTTCCTTATCGGCATCAATAAAAACCAAGTCAAATGTCAAATCTATGGTTGGGATAATATTGGTTCCTTCTCCTAAATGCTGCACAATTTGATGGCCCCAAACTGATTTGTCAAAATGTTTTCGCTGAAAATCAACCAATTCTTCTTTGATGTCAATGGTGTGTAGTTGTCCATGTTCTTCTATGCCTTCGCACAAACACAAAGCCGAGTAGCCAGTGTAAGTTCCTATTTCAAGAATGTTCTTTGGTCGAATCAGTTTAGAGAGCATACTCAAAACCCTTCCCTGAAAATGACCACTTAGCATTCTAGGTAATAAAATTTTTTGGTACGTTTCTTTGTTCAAGGCCGCTAAATGTGCAGGCTCTTTTTCGGAATGTTGCTCAATGTAATCCTCTAAATCTTGAGATAAAAAATGCATTCGAAGTGTTTTTTGTTCTAGCGCAAAGGTATTAAATCAAGAATGATTTGTTCTAGTTTATTTTATTCATTCATTCATGAGTGTATTTCTGGATGAAGAGCTTAGCTAGAATGTTATTATTAAAAGAAATTGGATTCAAAACATTAAAAATTGAATAAATTTGCAGCATGGAAATCGAGAAAAAAGATATTAGAGCATTGTCTAAAGAAGAATTACGAACCTTTTTTGTGAGTAACGGAGACAAAGCTTTTCGAGGCAATCAAGTATATGAATGGTTATGGACCAAAGGAGCTCATAGTTTTGAGGATATGACCAATTTGTCTAAAACGACAAGGATGGTTTTAGAAACGAATTTTGTAATTAATCACATCAAAGTCGATACCATGCAACGCAGTGAAGATGGTACGGTAAAAAATGCTGTTCGTTTGCATGATGGATTAGTAGTTGAATCCGTTTTAATTCCTACCGAAACAAGAACTACCGCTTGTGTTTCGAGTCAAGTTGGCTGTAGTTTGGATTGTAATTTTTGCGCAACAGCACGATTAAAAAGAATGCGAAATTTAGAACCAGCCGAAATTTACGACCAAGTAATTGCTATTGATAAAGAGAGTAGGCTCTATTATAATCATCCCTTGTCTAATATTGTTTTTATGGGAATGGGCGAGCCATTGATGAATTATAATAATGTTTTGAAAGCCATAGAAATGATTACTTCTCCAGAAGGTTTAGGCATGTCTCCAAAGAGGATTATGGTGTCTACTTCTGGTATTCCTAAGATGATAAAAAAATTAGCCGATGATGAGGTGAAGTTCAAATTGGCAGTTTCACTTCATTCAGCAATAGACGAAACTCGTGCTAGAATTATGCCTTTTAGCGCCAATTTTCCTTTGAAAGAATTGAGGGAATCTCTAGAATATTGGTACCGTAAAACCAAAAGCAAGGTGTCTTATGAATATGTGGTTTGGAAAGGAATCAATGATGATAAAGCTTCAATCGATGCCTTGGTGAAATTTTGTAAATATGTGCCTTGCAAAGTTAATCTTATAGAATACAATCCGATTGATGATGGGGAGTTTCAGCAAGCTTCCGAAGAATCGATAGCAGCGTATATCAAAGCCTTACAAGCTATTGGAGTTGTGGTTAAAGTGAGACGAAGTAGAGGTAAAGATATCGATGCGGCTTGTGGACAATTGGCAAACAAAGAAGCGTAACTCAATAATAATATTGCTTTAAAAGTAATGTAGCACTTTTTTTCATGTCTTATTTTATTTTATGTGCTATATTTGAATCCTGAATGAATATCACCTCACAAATAAAGCAGCCCATCTTTGATGAAATGGAACTTTTCGAGAAAAAGTTCTATGAATCAATGTCTTCCAAAGTGGCCTTGCTTAATCGAATTACATATTATATCGTAAACAGAAAAGGAAAACAAATGCGTCCGATGTTTGTTTTTCTTACTGCAAAGATGATTTCTGGAGGAACAGTAGAAGAGCGTACTTATCGTGGCGCTTGCGTGATTGAGCTGATTCATACCGCTACATTAGTACATGATGATGTAGTGGATGATAGCAATCGCCGTAGAGGTTTTTTCTCCATAAACGCCTTATGGAAAAATAAAATCGCTGTTTTAGTTGGGGATTATTTGTTGTCAAAAGGTTTGTTGTTATCCATAGACCACGGTGATTTCGATTTGCTACGAATCATATCAGTAGCCGTTCGCGAAATGAGCGAAGGCGAATTATTACAAATAGAAAAAGCCAGAAGACTCGATATTACAGAAGAGGTATATTACGAAATTATCCGAAAAAAAACAGCTACTCTTATTGCTGCTTGCTGTGCTTTAGGTGCTAGGTCTGTTAGTGATAATGAAATAATTGTAGAGCAAATGCGCAAGTTTGGAGAGCTTATAGGTATGGCTTTTCAAATTAAAGATGATTTGTTCGATTACACCGAAGAGGCCATAGGAAAACCTACAGGAATTGATATCAAAGAGCAAAAAATGACTTTGCCTTTAATTCATGTACTCAATACCTGTACTTCAAAAGAAAAAAGTTGGTTAATTAATTCTATCAAAAACCACAACAAAGACAAAAAGCGAGTAAAAGAAGTTATTGCTTTTGTAGTTAACAATGGTGGACTTTCTTATGCCGAACAAAAAATGATTGACTTTCAACAAGAAGCATTGGCTATTCTTGAAAATTTCCCCACATCAGATTATAAATCGGCCTTGACCTTAATGGTCAATTATGTAATCGAAAGAAAAAAATAATTTTTTTTCGTCTGTAAAGTGCCGTAATCATTGGTATTTCTATTTTTTTATCAAAAATAAAACAACTGCATGCAACCTTTTTGTTGCTTGCCTCGTCTATGCTAATAGAAGTCGGTTTTACAAAAACAACAACTGCTGACCAACACGTTTTATTATATGAAAGTAATTCCATTACATCATGAAGAACAAAAATTGATTCAACTTGCCATTGAAAACAATAGGCAGGCGCAACAACAGTTGTATTCTAAATTTTCTTCAAAAATGTTAGGAGTTTGCAGACAGTATATCAAAGATATTCATCAAGCAGAAGATGTAATGATTACCGCATTTATGAAGGTTTTTGTGAATCTAAGAAATTTTGAAAACAAAGGAAGTTTCGAAGGTTGGATACGCAGAATTATGGTCAATGAATGTATTTCTTTTTTAAGAGTAAATAAAAAAATGAAATATACCGAAGACGAATTTTTTGTTGAGGAAAGTTTTGATGCCATTGGAGACCAGTTCTCGGTAGAAGAAATTCAAACCTTAATCGATACACTTCCAGAAGGGTATAAAATGGTCTTTAATTTATATGCGATAGAAGGATACAAACATCAGGAAATTGCTCAATTGCTTGGTATTTCTGAAGGAACTTCAAAATCACAATTGTCGCACGCTAGAAAAATGTTACAACAGCAGATTAACTGCTTAAAAAATAAGCAAAATGGAACTAAATAATTTTGAACAACAAGCCAAAGAGAAGCTTTCCAATCGAGAAATTGCTCCCTCAGCTCAAGCTTGGGACCGATTAGACGCTATGTTGTCTGTCCAAGAAAAGCCAAAGAAAAAAATGACTTGGTGGTATGTGGCAGCAAGTGTTACGGGACTTTTATTGATAGGAACATTTTTTAACACATCAGAAGAAAGTAATGTTATAACACCCTCTCAAGAAATCGTGGTGACTTCTACGGAAGATAAAGATTCGGTTACAACCCAACCTTCTATTGAACCAACAAACGAAGTAAGTGTTCAGCCTAAATCTGACTTGGCAACAAACGTGTCTATGGCTACCAATAACCAAAATACAACCACAAAAAATACGCTTCAGGAGCTTTCAATCAACAATCAAATCACAACCACCAACAATCAAATTAGTACTACTATCGAAAAAAACACAGAACATCAAGCTATTGCTGCAATAGACGAAAATGTGCCAGTAGTAGCTACAGGAATTCAAAAAAAGCAAAAAATACAAGTCGACCCATCTTCTTTATTGTCTCAAGTTGATGGAGAATTAGAACTCTCTTTTAGAGAAAAAGTAATTGCAAAAGTGAATAAAAATTATCAAACCGTAAAAGTGGCTTTGGCCAATAGAAACAATCAAGAATAAAAACAATCAATCATCAATCAAATTTTTAAAAACTAGTAATCATGAGAAATTTTACCATTTGTCTAGCCGCCTTATTCTGTCTTTTAGCCAGCAAAATGATAGGGCAAGAATCCTTCGAGAAAAGAGCGAAGGAAATCGCAACACGCATTGAAAAAATCACCAAAGAAGAAAAAGCAGCGCTAAAAGAAGAAATCGAAGCCGTAAATCTTCAGTTACAAGCTGGTACAATCACCAAAGAAAAAGCCGACGAGAAAAAGAAAGTATTGGCCGAAGCTAGAGCCATCAATATCGAAGCCAGAGTTGCCAAAGAACAAGAACAATTGAATGAATTGGTACAACTAAAAGTGGATGGTAAAATCAAAGAACAAGATTCCTCTCGTACACTCGTTATTCATTGGGACGACGATTTCAACTTTAGAAATAAAAAGAAAGAAAGAAAATTTGGTGAAAAAAGAACCACTAGCCAGTTTGTTTTTGCCGCAGGTTTGAACAATGTTATGGTCGACGGCAAGATTCAAGACGAAGATTATAAGTTTATGGGTTCACATTTTTATGAGTGGGGAACTACCTACAACACCAGAATCCTAAAGGACAATAACTTGCTTCATTTCAAGTACGGGATGTCTGTAATGTACAATAATTTACGTCCTACAAATAACCGAACTTTTGTAGTAAATGGAAACCAAACCAATCTAGAAGTATACTCAAAAGACCTCAAAGAGTCACGTTTTAGAAACGTTTATTTAGTGGTTCCTATGCACTTAGAATTCGATTTTTCTGGCAGTACAATGAACGACGACAAGCGTCAATTCAGAACCCATAAATCAGTTCGATTTGGTGTAGGAGGATATGCAGGAATCAATTTGAAATCCAAACAAAAAATAGAATATCGCGAAAACGATGAGAAGATTTATCAAAAAACCAAAGGAGATTTCAATACCAATAATTTTATTTACGGATTGAGTTCTTACATCGGTTACAAAGAAACGAGTTTGTATATAAAATATGACTTGAACCCTTTATTCGAAAACAATACAATAGACGTAAACAATATTTCAATGGGAATCCGTTTTGATTTCAATTAAACCCAGAATCCGCATTAGACTTCGTAGCGAAACTGAATTATTCAATAAAAGCAAGAGCTCACGGACTATTTTTGAAGAAGGAATACTTTTGTATTTTGAATTTAAAAATGGGAGTAAGTTCTTGCTTTTGAAGAAG
>NZ_JAPZSU010000065.1 GCF_027531905.1 Flavobacterium sp.
AGAAAAAATATCAGTAATTTTATCGAAACAAATCATAAGGTAGAATTTAGTTAAATATTTAATTGTCAGAGATTTAAATATACTAAATTTTACCTTTTTGTGCAATATTTTCAACCCAAATTATTAATCGAGTTCAGGTTATAAACTATTTCTTGGTCTCCTTTTAGAAAATTATCTACAATGAGATTCATAACGAGTTTTCTTCTTTCAGTTGATAAATTTTTTATTCCTCCTTTAATTATATTTTCATGCAGCATATCAAAAATAAAACCATAGTTAATCTCTTTATTTGGAGCTTTTTTAGTGGATTTTTGTCCTTTTATATCAATCCATTTTGCTTTTTCACTCATTTTTTGTCCCTCTGAAAAAAGTTTAAGATTTTCAAAAGTAATTTCGCATCTATTATTTTTAATAAGTTCTTTATCGTATAAATTTTTCAAATCACTTTTTTCGTTAAATTCTAGTAATATTGTTTTATCAGTTAACTTTTTTTCAATTAGTGGTATTAAAAGGTTTTCAAATTGCTTAGTTCTTGTAAAAAAAACAACCAAAATAGAAACTGTAAAGCCACTTAAGTATATGCTTGATTCAATATTTTGTGGAATATAATTAGTATACCAATAAGTAGGTAATTCTTTAAAGTTAAAATGGGTAAGAATTATTTCTAAAAAACTGTTGTAGAAAATTAAAGCAAGCGGAATAAAAATAAGATGAAATAGTAAACGAGGTTTTTCGACAATTTTATTGTACTCATGATATGTGGAATTAAACATGTAGTAGACAAAATAAATACTGTAAGTAACTATTAATTTGAAAAATACAATTCCTAAAAATATAGTTTTTATTAAAATAGTAATGATATAGAAATAGTTTAAAGATAAATATGAAAAAGAATATGTATAAAAAATTATTAGGGTAATGATTAGTAATAAGTAAAATTTTAAATATTTAGTGTGTTTTTCCATGGATTAGATATTGATAGTAGGTATTAAATTAGCAGCTTCTTTCATTTTTTGGTCAACAATTTTAGCATAAATTGCTGTTGTGCGTATTTCACGGTGACCTAATCTCTTAGAAACAGTATAGATATCAGCTCCGTTTTCAAGTAAAAGTACAGCATTCGTATGTCTTGCACTGTGGAAAGTTATGTGCTTTGATATTCCGGCACGATTGCACCAACGGACTATTTCATTGTTGTAAACAGCACTATATTTTAGGCCTTTAAAAACTCTTTCAGATGGGGCTTGTCTTTCTCCAAACAATTCTCTGATTTGCTTTGATATGTAGAGATATTCTACGCCATCTGTTTTCTCTTGACGAAAATTTATCCTACTCACACCATTGTCCTCGTCTCTAACTTCTGACCATACTAAAGTATTTATGTCACTCCATCTTAGGCCAGATAGGGAAGAAGCAATGAATGCTCGTTTTAAAACTTCATATTTACAAGGAGTGTTTGCTAATGATTGTAGCTCTTGATGAGTTAAATATTCTCTTTGGCTTTCGGCTTGCTCAAAAGATTTTGTCTTTGATGCATAGTTAATAGATAAATAGCCTTCATCAAATGCTGATCTTAGACATGCTTTAAATTTATTAAAATAGGAGTACTTCGAATTAAGAGAAAGGGGGGTGTCACTTTTTGTTTTTGCTTCTTTATCAAAGTATAATCGAACTCTTTTTACAAAATTTTCATCTACTTCATCAAATGTCAAATTTGCAGAAATACATTTTTTTAAATGTATTAATGTTGCTGTCCAATTTCCATAGTTTTTTGGAGAATCAATTTTTTCTTCAGTTTTCTCAGTAAAGAAGTCTAAAAATTGTTTTTTAGATTTAGTGGTGTTTTTGATGTCAAATCTACCTTGAAAATACTCAGCTTTTCGAATAGATAATATTTGTTCGCTTAAAGTATCAATTTCTTTATTTTCTTTTTTTTCAGCAGCAGTTTTTGGCTCTTGATGTGGATACATTTTTAAATACTCAAAATCCCTCAAATGAATTCTTTTACCTTCTGAGTTTTGAGTAGAGCCTTTATAGTATTCCAGGAATAAACTGTATCTACCGTTTTGTAGTTTTTTTTTCTTTAAAGTAATATTCATAGGTGTACATTTTTACACCTTTTTTACTATGAGGTGTACATTGAATGTACCAAATATATAAATTAAAGTTAATAAAGGAAAATAAAAATACCTCTAAATCAATGGTAGTCAACTAAAAGAAAGAATAAGAAACTTAAAGAAAGTGCTTTTATTTCCCGATACAAAAATTAGCAAAAATATTCCCCAACAATTCATCATTCGTAACCTGCCCAGTTATCAATCCAAATTGGTACAAGGCTTCACGAATATCTAGAGCCATAAGGTCACTCGATAGATTGGTTTCTAGTCCAAATTTCACTTTTTGTATTTCCTCTAAGGCTTTAAGTAAAGAATCGTAATGTCTTGTATTGGTAACAATTGTTTCATTATTTCGTAGCGCACCAGTGTTAACGAAGGAAAGTAATTGATGCTTTAAATCCTCGATACCTTCTTTGTTTTTGGCTGAAATCAAAAGAATATTTGGGATTTGATTTTGAATACTTTGAATTTCATTTTCAGATAGTAAATCTTTTTTATTCATGATTACTACCAAAGGTTTTAACGGATACTGATTTTTTATTTTTTCAAGTTCTAACTTCACGGCATCCAAAGTTCCTCCTTTGGGGGTTAGGGGGCTTATATAGAGTACGACCTGCGCTTGCTCAATTTTTTCAAAAGTCTTTTGAATCCCAATGCTCTCTACATAATCGTTAGTCTCGCGAATACCAGCCGTATCAATAAATCGGAAACCAATACCACCAATCACCAATTCGTCCTCGATAGTGTCACGTGTAGTTCCTGCAATTTCAGAAACGATAGCGCGTTCTTCATTTAGTAAAGCGTTCAATAAAGTCGATTTTCCAACATTGGGTTCACCCACAATAGCAACTGGAATTCCGTTTTTGATAACATTTCCCACCGCAAAAGAATCAATCAAGCGTTTCAATACAAATTCGATGCGGTTGACTAATTCGTAAAATTGAGTTCTGTCTGCAAATGCTACATCTTCTTCGGCAAAATCCAATTCCAATTCGATAAGGGAGGCAAAATTCAATAGCTCTTCACGCAATTTGGCTATTTCGTTTGAAAAACCGCCTCGCATTTGCTGCATCGCAATTTGATGACTCGCTTCGTTATCTGACGAAATCAAATCGGCCACGGCTTCGGCTTGGGATAAATCTAGTTTTCCATTCAAAAATGCTCTAAGCGTAAATTCACCCGCATCGGCCATTCTGCAGCCTTTACGCAACAACAACTGAATAATTTGTTGCTGAATATACGTAGAACCATGACAGGAAATTTCGATAGTGTTTTCTCCAGTATAAGAATTTGGACCTTTAAAAATCGAAACCAACACCTGATCCAACGTTTTCGCACCATCCACGATATGTCCCAAATGAAGGGTATGCGTTTTCTGAGTAGTCAAATCTTTGTTTTTGATCGAACGAAAAACAGTATGACCAATTTGAATGGCATCTTGACCAGAAATACGAATGATGGCAATGGCTCCAGCACCTGAAGGAGTAGCTAAAGCAACTATAGAATCGTTTGGAATCATGGGAGGTGTCTATTTGCCTGCAAAAGTAAGCAAAAGTATTGGCTTTGCAATTTCCTTTTGCGAATCACAACTTGTTATCAAAGGATTATCTTACAGTTAAATATATGGCAAACTGACAAATATCAGTTGAATTGGATTAAACGTTTCTTATATTTAAACAATATTTAAACGATAAATCTTAAAACTATAGTTACTATGAAAAAGATATTATTTCCAACGGATTTCTCTGAAGTGGCTACTAACGCTTTTGTTCATGCCCTGCATTTGGCTGATGTTGTCGATGGAGAATTAGTTCTATTGCACACTTTTCAGCTTCCTATAGTAGATAGTCAGTTTACGCCTGATAACTACTATATGATATATGAATCGTTGCAATTGGCTGAATTTGATGCTTTCAAAGGCGAAATTCCAAAGCTGAGAGCCATAGCCGAAAAAGAAGGCTTGGCCAAAGTCAAAATCACCCATCGTTTGATGGATGGAGATTTGGTTACCAATATTAAAATGGCAATCAAAGAAGAGAATATCAATTTTGTGGTCATGGGAACCGCAGGAGCTACGGGTTGGGATACATTTTTTGTTGGTACAAATACGGGCTCAGTTTTGTCAGCCGTTTCAGTACCCGTTTTGAGCGTACCCATCACGGCAACGTATCAAAAAATTGCAACCATTGGTTTTACCACCAAGTTTAGAGAAAAAGACAAAAAAGCCTTAGAATTAGTTTGTAGCATTGCCAAAAAAACGAAAGCACAAGTAAAATGCTTGTACGTAAAAACCAATCAATCCGATGTAAAACCAGAAACCATCAAAGAATGGGAAACTCATTTTGCCAACGAACCGGTTCAGTTTACGATTCTTCCGCTAGAGGATGTACAAGGCACCATTATTGATTTTGTGTCTCAAAAGAGCATTGATGTTTTGGCCATGGTGACCTACAAACGCAACTTTTTTGTCGAATTATTTAGTCCAAGTCTCACCCGAAAATTTTCAGACTATTCCGAGATTCCCATTTTGGCGCTACAAAGCGGTACGACTTTAGCGTAAAAAATAAACAAAAATATAGCTAAGAGAAAATATTTAGTTTGGGCGTGTCCCTACGTAAAAACTTCGGGTCGGGCTTTACGTTCCCGCTTTTTTTTATCCCTTGAAAAAAAGGGATAAAAAAAGAGCTCCACTACAATCCCTCACGCATAACACCACACAATTGATTTTTTCATTCGTGTTTTTTTTTTACAAAGTTTTAATCTGTGAAATCTGTGCAAGCTGTGTTTAGTTTTTTGCTAAGAAGTCTTAATCTATGGTTGATTTTTTTCTTCATTCATAAGTTTTGAAACACTTATATTTGCTTTTCATTCTAAAGAATACAATGGAAATTTACATACAAAAAAAAGCGCTTTATGAAGCTCAGGTAAAACAATTACAACAATACTACAATCGTATCAGTCTTGGTCGTTTAGGGTCAGTTTTAGTTGTGATTTTGACTATTTATAGCTATCAAAAAAATAATAATAGTAGTTTGATATTTTTAGGTGTTTTAGCCGTTGTCGTTTTTTTTGTTTTAATGCGTTGGCATACTCGGGTGGCGTACCAAAAGAATATCGCTCAAGCTTTAGTTACCATAAATGCTGATGAAATTGATTTTCTTGAACGTAAAAACATCCCTTTTGAAGACGGCATCGAGTACAATGATTTTCATCATCCGTATGCTTATGATTTGGATATTTTCGGCCAACAGTCTTTATTCCAAAGTCTGAACCGTACCGGAACTTTCATGGGAAAAAAAATCTTAGCTTCTCAATTGTTAAATGTAAATTCGGCTACAGCAATTGAGGAAATTCAAGAAGCAACAAAAGAATTACGCGAAAAATTAGATTGGCGACAAAGCTTTTTGGCAACTGCCAAAGTGGGGAAGGATTGTGAAGCCATGTATCAAAAACTATTGCGTTGGAGTGTTTTCAATAGTGAGTCAGTGTCTAGATTTGCAGTGATTTTTGCTTATGTTTCGCCAGTTGTTTTAGTAGTTTTGGGTATAAGTTATGGATTGACCTTTAATTTGGTTTTAGCTAAGTTTTTCGGACTCTTATTTATGGTCAATTTAGCAGTAGCCGGTATCTTTCTAAAACGAATTTTGTCTGAAACAGCGCATTCATCAGAAATCAATACGATTGTCCATAATTACAGCTTACTGATTGAAAAAATAGAAAATGAAAAGTTCAGCAGTCAGAAAGCAAATCATTTGCAACAACAATTAGTGCATGAAAATCACAAAGTAAGTCATCAGTTAAAACAATTATCTGATTTATTTTCAAAAATGGATAGCACTAGTAATTTCTTGATAGCTATACTTTTTAATGGTTTCTTCTTATATAATATTCATATTTTAAAAGCCATTGTGAATTGGAAAAAAAATCACGCCATCAATTTGGAACAAAGCTTAGCTATAATTGGCGAATTTGAAATGCTCAATAGTTTAGCCAATTTTTCATTCAACAATCCTGATTTTGCTTTTCCAAAATTGAATGATGAATATAAAATTGCTTTTGAAAAGTTGAGTCATCCGTTATTGAACCCAAAAACTAGATTAGGGAATACTGTTGCCTTTCAGCCGCAATCGTTCTTGATTTTGACTGGCTCCAACATGTCAGGCAAAAGTACTTTTTTGAGAAGTTTGGGAGTCAATATGGTTTTGGCAGGAATGGGAGCGCCTGTTTGTGCTACTCAAGCGAATGTGCATCCTTTGCCAGTGTTAGTATCGATGCGATTGTCGGATTCGTTATCGGACAGTGAATCCTACTTTTTTGCAGAAATTAAGCGCCTCAAACAAATTATGGATGGATTAGACCAAAGTCCTGCTTTTGTTTTATTGGATGAAATTTTGCGTGGCACGAATTCCGATGACAAGCGTAGCGGAACGATTGAGGTGGTCAAAAGAGTGATTGGCAAGAAAGCGATTGGAGCGATCGCAACCCACGATATCGAAGTGTGTTTGACTACCAACGAATTCCCTGAAATATTAACCAATAAATGTTTCGAAGTCGAAATTAAAAATGACGAATTGCATTTCGATTACCTATTGCGAGAAGGTATTTGCCAAAACAAGAGTGCTACCTTTTTGATGAAAAAGATGGGTGTCATCTAGTCTTTAGTTCCGTAGGAACGATTCCTATTGTAGCAACGGATTTTAATCCGTTGGTTTATAGTTTTAGTTTTTTTGAAGAGCGGGCAAAGAAACATAATGTTGCCTTTTAGCCCCGATCGTAGTGAAAATCCTTTGTTGCTGGGGTTCGGCAACAAAGATTGCAGCGGAGAGCGGGACGATGTTTCTGGAAAATCCCCATTCTTTCTGCTCCAAAAAAAATCCGCAAAACTGGTTAGGCATTACGGATTCAAGAAATAGTATTGATTTTGGTTAGTTTAAAATAGTAGTGATTAGCTATTAAGCATAACCGGCATTACAAGCATGGTAACGGTTTCGCCTTCTTCTAAACCATCTACTGGAGTTAAAATTCCAGCGCGGTTAGGTAAAGACATTTCAAGCATAATCATATCTGATTGAAGGTTGGTCAACATTTCGGTTAAGAATCGAGAGTTGTAGCCAATTTGCATATCGTCTCCTTGATAATCACAAGTCAAACGCTCTTCGGCTTTGTTGGAGTAATCAATATCTTCAGCAGATACGTTTAATTCTGCACCAGCGATTTTCAAGCGAATTTGGTGTGTTGTTTTATTAGAAAAGATAGCCACACGACGCACTGAACTTAAAAACAAAGTACGATCGATGATTAATTTGTTTGGGTTTTCTTTTGGAATAACCGCTTCGTAATTTGGGTATTTTCCGTCGATTAAACGGCACATTAAAATGTAATTGTCAAAAGAGAAAGTGGCATTGCTATCATTGTATTCAATTTTCACTTCCGCATCCGAAGTAGAAAGAATACTTTTTAAAATAGTCAATGGTTTTTTGGGCATTATAAAGTCTGCTACTTCAGAGGCGGTAACGTCTGTACGAGCATATTTTACTAGTTTATGGGCATCTGTTGCCACAAAGATCAATCCTTGTGGCGAGAACTGAAAAAATACTCCCGACATAACTGGACGTAAATCATCATTACCAGCTGCAAAAATAGTTTTGCTAATGGCAGTTGCTAGAACATCAGCAGGAACAAGGGTTACTGAAGGTTCATCAAGACTAACAGCCTTTGGAAATTCATCACCTGGCGCATAAGCTAAAGCATATTTTCCAGAGTTAGAACTAATTTCTATAGTGCTATTTTCTTCTACAGTAAACGTTAAAGGTTGTTCTGGGAACGTTTTTAAGATTTCTAAAAGTAATTTTGCTGGTACTGCAACACTTCCTTTGCTGGTGGAATCAATTGCTAAAGAGGCAGACATGGTGGTCTCTAAATCAGAAGCTGAAACCATCAGTTGGTTATTGTCTAATTCGAATAAAAAGTTATCTAAAATAGGTAAAGTATTGCT
Organism: Flavobacterium sp.; assembly: GCF_027531905.1. GTDB lineage: Bacteria > Bacteroidota > Bacteroidia > Flavobacteriales > Flavobacteriaceae > Flavobacterium. The sequence goes on from NZ_JAPZSU010000065.1 coordinate 8,113, forward strand.
ACTGTTGATTACACTACCTAAAACTTGCAATTGTTTTAATAAGTACGAACTCGATACTATAAATTTCATCTGTATTGTTTTATTTTTTTCTTGGATTCTATAATAACTAGGGTAGAATACCTGATTACAAATATATCTTAAACTAGTTTATATTTTTATTTTTTTTATTAACACTTAACGGGCATATTTGCGCTTGCGAAGATAGGTAAATAGTACCCCGAAAACGACTAAAATTAGAATTGGAAGCCCGATAGTTAAGACTTGGATGGAGGTGTAATTGGCATATACTTTTTCTTTATCCAATAACGGAAGGTCTAAATCTTTGCTTCTAATGTTAATAAGTCCGCTATCATCTAATAAGTAATTTACACTATTCATCAGAAAATCTTTGTTATCATAGAGATTTCCTGAGCGTTGATCGTAGCCTAGCTCTACAGGAAGTTGGTTTTTATCCAATTGGTTGCGAAGAATATCGCCATCAGAGATGACAATCATTTTGGTTGGCTTACTAATGGATTGAAAATTAGCTTGTTCAAAAGCTTTTATTCTATTCTCGAAAGCAGAATGAAAAGAACCTTCTAATAAAACAGCCATCGGAATCCCGCCTGTATTGGGATAATCAGCAGGGCTTGTGGTTTCAGAAACTATGGATAAATTTATTGCTGTAGGTGTTCCTATTCGCTTAGAATAAGGTGAGGATTGCAACAAAATTGTTTTTTTGATTCCATTTTTTAAAGTGTCTATGGCATTGGCAAAATCAAATTTGATACCTCCTAAGTTTTTTACAATGGGATGCTTACTCGTTGGTGTCACTAATGGTGCGTACTTCCAATTGAATTGTTGAAAACGAGTGGCGCTACCTGGTTCTCCAGATGCCAATTGGATTGGACTTCCTTGCTCGTCTTTTACCAAATCTGGGTTAACACGGATACCGTATTTAAAGAACATGTCATTTACATTCAGGTCTCTTGGGTAGGCAAGACTCGCTCCTGATGGATTGTAAAGGCTATCCATTTCTGCAACGACCTGATCGACTAACCAAATCGTTTTTCCGCCATTCATTAAGTATTGATCTAAAACTTGTTTTTCGCTTTCGCTAAAAGCTTCTGTAGGTTTAGCGATAACAGCTAAATCATATTCTTTTAGTGATGCTAAACTCCCTAAAGGATTTTTTGCTACTGAGTCAAGTGTGAAAGGGGCAATAAAATAACTGTCTCTCACTTGTAATAAAAACTTAGCAATAAAAGCTTCTTTTAGCTCTCCATTTCCTTTGATGATAGCGACTTTTTTCTGTTTGGCCTTCGTGATTTTATTAAAAGCATCTGAAAAGGAATATTCTAAATGCTGAACCGAACCTATTACTTTTTGAGTAGTTGACGTTCCCATTTGGTTTTTGAGTAAAGGAATGGAAACTTCCTTGTTGTCATAAGTGGCAATTGCCCAAGGAAAAACTAAGGCTTGGGATTGTTTTCCTTTGTCATCTACAGTAATGTTAATTGGGGTTAATCCTTTTTTGTACAAATCTTTAATGAGATCCATACTTTCTTCTTTATTTTCCATCGGATCAACAAATTCAAATACAATATTGCTATTGTAAGCCTGAAATTCTTCTAGAATTTGCTTGGTTTCTTGTTGCAAACGCTTGAATTCTGCAGGTAAATCTCCTTGCATGTACACTTTTACAGCTAATGGATTCTTAACTTCTTTTAGAATGTGCAATGAAGTCGCAGAAAGAGTGTATCTTTTGTCTTTGGTCAAATCAAAACGGTAAAAGAAAAAAGAGCCTATTACTTGCAAAGCCAGCAATACTGCAAAAATATAAAGGAGTTGAGTAAGATTATTTTTTTTAGAAGTCTTCATTACGCTTTAAAAGATTTTAAGTTAAAAACAGTAAAGGATAAAAATAAAATAGTTAGGCTGACAAAATAAAGAATGTCTCGAGTATCCAAAACGCCTCTACTCATACTTTTAAAGTGATCTTGCATCCCAAAAACTGTGATATAAGAACTCCATCCGTTAAAAACACTGGCCAATCCATCAAAACCAAAATAAAAAACAAAACACAAAAATACAGCGATGATAAACGCTACAATTTGGTTTTCAGAAAGTGTAGAAGTAAAAATACCAATTGAGGTATAGCCACCAATTAAGAAAAGTAACCCAAAATAGGAACCAATGGTACTTCCCATGTCAATATTACCTTCTGGAAAACCTAAACTAGAAATAATATAGACATAGAGTAAAGTGGGTAAAATGGCGAGTACAATCAAAAGTACCGCTCCAAAAAATTTACCGCTTGTAATTTCCCAAATACTCAAGGGTTTGGTCAATAACAATTCTAAAGTACCTTGTTTTTTTTCATCCGAAAAACTTCGCATAGTCACTGCTGGAATTAAGAAAAGTAAAATCCATGGAGCCACAGTAAAAAAAGGTGTCATATCTGCAAAGCCCGAATTGAGAATGTTATAATCTCCTTCAAATACCCAAAGGAACAAACCATTGATAAGTAAAAACAAGGCGATGACCAAATAGCCCACTGGTGAGCCAAAAAAGGATTTTATTTCTCTAATTACGATTGATTTCATTTTTTAAATTTTTATTTCAATTGTTTAACGGTATAAGCGTTTATTGATGCTAGTTCAAACCAGAAAATTTAAGCTAAACTTACTACTTTATCAACACTCCAAGCTTCAGGTTTGGCATTGAATAGTTTCTTGGTAAACGTCCAAACGTCATTAAATAAAGCCGATTGTCTGTAGTTTTCTAAATCAGCTTCAGTTTCCCAATAACTGTAAGTGAAAAACACATTTTCATCGGATTTGTCTTGATACAATTCTAATAAACGATTCCCAGGCGCATTCCGAATTTGGTCTTTCATTACATCAAAATTGGCCAAAAAAGCCGCTCGGTGTTCTGGATGAAAACTCAATTTTACGATTCGTACAAACATGTAGATTTTTATATTAAATTTTAATGATTTCTGTGGTGAGTTTTATGAAAACTTGATGGTAATAGTGTCTCTATAATTTAATCCCAATAAACTGTGTGCTGATCCTACTTTTGAAGGGTTACTGCGATAGATGGCAATTTCTAAATACCCAGCTTCGTTGAAAAGTGCCAGTTTTTCTCCTTCGTAATATTTCATTGGATATTTGTCTGAAACGGCAATTGACGAATAATTTGAGACGATTGTTTTGATGCTTTTGGTTTTTAAAACAATCTCGAAATTTCGTCCTTTGGCAGCTTCTGTGAATTGAGTTTTGGTAATATTGGTCACCACATTGCCAAAATGATCGATGTACATTACAGAACCTGATAATTGATTCCCTTGATCGTTCAAGGCGACTTGCATTTCGGTTACTTCTTTAATGGATTGTATCTCTTTTCCAATCACATTTAATAATCCGCCATTAGCTAAGTGACAGGCCACTTGAACAAATACATCCAAATCTGATGCTCCATGATGTAAACGGTCATGGATATTGATAGCGACCATTTTTTGTGGTACTATTTTTTGACACAACATACTCAAAATACCATTATCGGCGGCAATGAAGTAATGGTCGTTCCATTGGATGGCAATATGTTGATTCTCTTTGTTTAATTCAATATCTACGCCAATTAGATGAACGGTTCCTTTGGGGAAACTGGCATAAGCAGCACTTAAAATATAACTGGCTTCAACGATATTGAATGGGTCAATTTCGTGAGATAAATCGATGATAGTTGTATTGGGATTTGTCGACATTATCTTACCTTTAAGAGCACCTACAAAGTAGTCTTTTAAGCCGTAATCGGTAGTAAGAGTAATTATTGACATAATTTTGTTTATAACTATTTCGGGCAATTTAAAGCTATTTTGCTTAAATTTGAGATATGCAAAGCTACTAATTTCAGCTATTATTTTTTAATTAAATACTACTCCATTTTGAACGAAAGAACCATTGAGTTAAACGACATCGCTCCGAAAGAGTTTTGGGGCGCTCAAGATACTCATCTTGAAATGATTAAAAAATATTATCCCAAGCTAAAAATAGTGGCTCGTGGGTCTACTCTGAAAGCTTTTGGGGAAAAAGAAGTTCTGGATGAATTTGAAAAACAATTCCAAAGACTGATGTTGCATTTTACTAGATACAACAATATCGATTTGAATGTGATTGAAAGAGTGATTATGAACGACGCTCAAGACAATCGAAAAATGGCTGATTACGACAAAATTCTAGTACATGGAGTAGGTGGCAAGATTATCAAAGCCATGACGCCAAACCAGCAATTGTTGGTAGATACCTTAAATAAAAACGATATGGTATTTGCAGTTGGTCCTGCAGGAACTGGGAAAACCTATACAGGTGTGGCCATGGCAGTAAAGGCTTTAAAAGAAAAACAAGTCAAAAAAATCATATTGACACGACCTGCCGTAGAAGCAGGTGAAAATTTAGGTTTTTTGCCTGGGGATATGAAGGAAAAGCTGGATCCGTACATGCAACCTTTATATGATGCGCTTCGAGATATGTTGCCTAATGAAAAATTAGAGGACTATATCACTAAAGGAATCATTCAAATTGCACCGTTGGCTTTTATGAGAGGTAGAACCTTAGATCATGCTTTTGTCATTTTGGATGAAGCACAAAACACCACACACTCACAAATGAAGATGTTTCTAACACGTATGGGAAAATGTGCTAAGTTCATGATTACTGGAGATCCGGGACAAGTTGATTTACCTAGAAGAACCATTTCGGGACTTAAAGAAGCTTTATTAGTTTTGAAAGATATAGAAGGCATTGGAATCATCTATTTGGATGACAAAGATATCGTTCGTCATCGTTTGGTTAAAAAAGTAATCGATGCTTACAAACAGATTGAGAATAATGATTATTAGCTTTTAAATTTAGTTAAACAAGCGAAAAGAATTTGCCAGTTTTAAGCGGTTCTTTTCGCTTTGTTATTTATTCAAAAAAAAGGAAGAAGAGGGATTTATAATGAAGGATATGCACTCAAACATCAAAGTAATAGTTTCTGATCTAGACGGAACATTACTCAATTCAAATCACGAAATTACAGCCGAAACCAAAGCAGTTTTTGATCAATTGCATCAAAAAGGATATCTAATTATCATAGCTACTGGCAGACACCACCTTGACGCAAAGGCAATTATCAAAGGATTAAATATTCCGGTCTACCTTGTCACTTCAAATGGTGCTAGAATTCATGCTCCCAATAATGAACTTTTGTTTGCTTTTGATATCAAAAGTGAAATCGTTGCTTCTGTTTTTCAATTAGATATTGATTCTACTATTACTACCGTACTTTTCAAAGAGAAAGTTTGGTTAACATCCAAAACGAATAAGAAAATCAATAGTTTTCAGCGGGATTTGTCTTATCCTCCAGAAGTGGTTGATTTCAATAGCTTAACAGATTATAGTGCAATAAAGCTATTTTTTACGCACGATAGTCACGAAGTGTTACAAGACTTAAAAGATCAAATTCTAGAGCATCATTCGGAGTATCTTTCTCATGCTTTCAGTTTGCCTTTTTGCTTAGAGTTCATGGATAAGTCGGTAGACAAAAGTGTCGCCATTGAAAAAATAGTAAATAGAGAAGGTTACTCTCTTAACAATGCCATTGCTTTTGGAGACGGATTTAATGATGAAAGAATGCTGGCTGCTGTAGCCAAAGGGGTAATCATGCAAAATGCTCCGGATACTTTAAAAGACAAATTGCAACATTTAGAAGTAATAGCTTCTAATAATGACAATGCGGTAGCCACTTACCTCGCTCAAAATATTTTATAGAAAAATATCAAATAATTTAACTAGTAACAAATTTTTTATCACATGGAAAAACTTATTGATAATTGCAAAAATAATTTATTTGCTGGAGTTTTATTTTTATTACCATTATTTGTTTTAATGATTATCGTTCAAAAAACTTTTGGTTTCTTTGCTAAGTTCGGTAGTGGAATGGCTAAGTTTTTAGGCTTGGATACAATTTTAGGAAAAAACATGGCTAATATTTTTGGTGTTCTTTTTCTTTTTTCTTTTCTGCTTATTTGTGGCTTTTTGGTACGGTTGAGCTTCTTTAAACGTATTAGTGATTCTATTGATAAAAAGTTAAAGATTTATCTACCAGGATATGAAAAACACAAAGAGATGGCTAAGCAAAAGTTAATAAATGAAGATAAAAATGAAGAAACGCCGATAATACCTGAAAAGATACCTGTTTTGTTTCAATTTAATGGAAGTTGGATCCCCGCATTTTTAAAAGAAAAGAATGATAATGGTGAGGTAATTGTATATTTTTCGAATGCTAGTGTCTTTTCAGAAACTGGTTTTTGTCTCACTTCAATAGAAAATATTAGAACATTGAATTCGGTTACCGAAGAAGAATTTATCAAGTCGATTAATGCAAACGGCGAAGGATTTTTAGAATTAATTAAAAAATAAAACAAATGATTAAAAAAAAATGGCCCCTCTTTTTACTTTTAACCGCTTTCATCGGATATAACCAATCACTTAAGTTAGAAGAAATCATGAAAGGAAATGATTTCATTGGCTGGCAACCCGAAAACCCTCGTTGGTCAGTAGATGGTCAAAAAGTTTTTTTTGAATGGAATCCCGACAAAGAATGGGGAGCAAGTACGTATTTTTGGCAAAAAGGAGCCACAGCACCAAAATTGGCTACACCTGAAGAAGCTGCTTTCTCTCGATACAATATCAAAATCAACAAGAGTGGTACTGTCGGATATTATAGCAACAAAGGTGCTATTTTTTCTTATAGTATTAAAGATAAAGTGACCAAAAAAATATATGCTACTACTGCTTCTATCACTAATTTAGAGTTAGGAAGTAAAGAAGGAGTTTTGTTTTTTGGACAAAATGATAATTTGATGCAGTTCGACACCAAAGCAGGGACGTTACTTCAGATGACTAATTTCAAAAAAGGGACTTCAAAACCCAAAAAGGAGGAAGAAAAATCATTTTTGAAAACACAACAAACCGAGTTATTTCAATTTATTAGAGACCAAGAAGCCAAAAAGAAGTGGAATGCAGATCGAGCCAAGGCCATTAAATCTGATTTCCCTAAAGAATATTTGTACGGCGAAGATGATTTGGGAGCTTTCAAGATGAGCCCTGATGGAAGGTTTGCTACTTTTAGACTGACACAAGAAGCGAAAAATAAAAGCGAAAAAATGGAAGTTTTTATCACTGCTGACGGTTATAACCAATGGCCAGATACCAAAGAGAAAGTATCTGTCAAAAACTTAGTAAATTCTAAAATGGGAATTTATAATGTAGCCAAAGACACGGTATATATGATTAATTTTTCAAAATTATCGCATATCAAAGAGCAACCAGAATATTATGCGTTATATGATAATCTGAAAAAGAAAGACAAAGAAGAAAAATTAATTATTGCACAAGAGCCAGTCTACAACGAAACGGGTTCCTTTGCGGTGGTAGAAATCCGAAGCCAAGACAACAAAGAGCGTTGGTTGGTAAATCTCAATCTAGAAAACGGTACTTTCGAAGAAATAGATCATCAACATGACGAGGCTTGGATTGGCGGACCTGGCATTCCTTCCTATTCATTTGGTTCGGGGAATTTGGGCTTTTTGTATGACAATGAAACCATTTATTTCCAATCTGAAGCTACGGGTTTTTCTCATTTGTATACCTATAATTTGAAGACAAAAAAGAAAACACAAGTAACAACTGGCAAATGGGAAGTTCGTGACGTTACCTTGTCAAAAGATAAGAAAACATTCTATTTGTCGACCAATACTACGCATCCTGGAAATCGTGAGTTTTATAAATTGAATGTCAATGATACCGTTCTGCAACCAATATTGACTGCCGATGGAGCGCATGAAGTAAGTATGTCTCCTGATGAAGCTACATTATTGGTTCGTTATTCTTATAAAGATAAACCATGGGAATTGTACGTAGCTTCTAATGTAAAAAACGCAAAGCTTAGTCCTATTACAAGCTCAACATCAGAAGCTTTCAAAAGCTACAAATGGAGAAAACCAGAAGTGATTACCTATAAAGCACAAGACGGGGCTACCGTTTATGCAAGAGTGTACCAGCCAGAAGAAGCTAAAGCAAATAAAGCAGCAGTAATTTTTGTACATGGTGCTGGGTATTTGCAAAATGCTCACAATTATTGGAGTAATTATCATAGAGAATTTATGTTTCACAATTTGTTAACCGACTTAGGTTACACCGTATTGGATATAGACTATAGGGGTAGTGATGGGTATGGAAGAGAGGTAAGAACGGGTATTTATCGTTTTATGGGAGGAAAAGACCTTTCAGATCATATAGATGGAAAAAAAGTATTGGTAGACAAATACGGAATTGACCCAAACAGGGTAGGGATTTATGGCGGATCTTATGGTGGTTTTATTACTTTGATGGCGATGCTAACGACTCCAAAAGAATTTGCCTCTGGAGCAGCTTTACGTTCTGTAACCGATTGGGCACATTACAATCATGGCTATACGGGTAATATTTTGAATTTCCCTGAAACGGATCCTATTGCGTTTCAAAAAAGCTCTCCAATATATTACGCAGACAAATTGGAAGGAAATCTGTTAATGCTTCACGGAATGGTTGATGATAATGTAGAATACAAAGATATTGTTCGTATTTCTCAACGTTTTATCGAACTAGGAAAGAAGAATTGGAGCTTGGCTTCATTTCCAGTCGAAGCTCATGGATTTAGAGAAACTTATTCTTGGATAGACGAGTACAGTAGAATTTTGCAATTGTTCGAATCAACCATCGGAAAAAAAGAGACCAAGTAAATTATACCAACGCTTTTCTTTGCTTCCTCCTAGAAATAGTTTTAAATTTGCAATCTTAAAAAAACACACAACTAACAACACAATGAGTACAACGATTACGACTACCAATTTTAATTTTCCGAATCAAAAATCCGTTTATCGCGGTAAAGTTCGTGAAGTATACAATATAAACGATGAACTTTTAGTAATGGTCGCTACAGATAGACTCTCAGCATTCGATGTAGTATTGCCTAAAGGGATTCCATACAAAGGACAAATTCTAAATCAAATTGCTACTAAGTTCATGGAGTTGACTAAAGACATTGTTCCAAATTGGTTAGTGGCTACTCCAGACCCAAGCGTAGCTGTTGGTCATCTGTGTACTCCTTTTAAAGTAGAAATGGTAATCAGAGGATACCTATCGGGTCACGCCGCTCGTGAGTATGCCGCTGGTAAAAGAACTCTTTGTGGAGTAACAATGGCAGAAGGACTCAAAGAGAACGATAAGTTCCCTGAACCTATAATTACGCCAACAACAAAAGCAGATAACGGTGAACACGATGCTGATATATCAAGAGAAGCTATCTTGTCAAATGGTATTGTGACCGAGGAAGATTATCTTGTATTAGAAAATTATACACGTGCATTGTTTCAACGTGGTACTGAAATTGCCGCTAGTCGTGGATTGATTTTAGTGGATACCAAATATGAGTTTGGTAAAACCAAAGAGGGACAAATTGTTTTAATAGATGAAATTCATACGCCAGATTCTTCTCGTTACTTTTATACTGAAGGCTACCAAGAACGACAGGAAAAAGGGGAAGAACAAAAGCAATTATCTAAAGAGTTTGTGCGTCGTTGGTTGATTGAAAATGGTTTTCAAGGTAAGGAAGGACAGCAAATCCCAGAAATGACAGAGGAATACATCGAATCAGTTTCTGATCGTTACATTGAATTGTATGAAAATATTATTGGCGAAAAGTTTGTGAAAGCTGATATTACAAATATAAATGAACGTATCGAAAACAATGTTTTGGAGTATCTAAAAGGATAAAACGAGACTAAAACATATTATTTAAAACCTCATATTATGAAAATAGTATGAGGTTTTTTTGTTTGTAAATACTTCAATTTCCTTGTTTTAGGGGGTTATCCTTTGTGTTTTGTTAATTATTTGTTAAATATAAGTACTATGCAAAACAAGATACTGTTTAAAAGATATATATTTGCATAGGATATTATTATTTAAAACAACAAATTAAAAAACTAAAAAAATAAAAATCATGAAAGCATCAATCATTTACACAGTAGCAGTATCAGTAGTTTTAATTTCAACTTTAGAAATTCGTTTAAACAAAAATAATTTCGGTAAAATAGGAACTAGAAGAGCAGCCAAAATCAATACTAGTTTTGGACAAAATAAAAACCAAAAAGCAACAGCAGATTTTACTAAAATTAAATTGGTTAAAACAAATTTTGAAGTTAAAAAGGAAAGTCCAATAGTTTTAGTAAAACCTGAACTTGTTTTAGAAGCATCACCTGTGGTTTATACTTTGGTTCCAACAACAGAAAGAAGTTGGTCTTTTGAAAGTGCAATCATTGAAGAAAATGATAGTGAGGAAACCCAAACTTTAGTTGATAACGAAAGCAATACTGTTTCGAATAAAGAAGAAGTGATTGTAGTAGCTGTAGTGGCAAAGAAAGAGACTTCTTTTAATGATAAGGTACGTCAAGAAAATGCAATCATCGAAGAAACGGAAGAGAGCGAAGGTAAAACATTAGATTTTAATTGGATCAATACGTTAGCTATGTACGATGAAGCTATAGTTTCACCTTCATCAACTAAAGAAAGCAATAGTGTAGACTTTAGTGTGGTAGGTGAGGACAGTTCTTTGTCAGAACAGCCGCTAGATTTTAATTGGATTGAAACCTTGCAAATGTTTGATGAACCTATAGTGACTCCACAGCAAATGCTAACCGAATAGTATTTAGTTATTTAGATTACTTAAGTCAAATAGTTTATGAATGTAAAACTTATTATAAATGCAAAATAAAAGTTAATATTTTTTATGTAATGTAACAATAACCATTCTATAACGTCTATTGAAATAGAGTATTTTAAATTTGAAATGTCTTAAATGTCAAGTCATTAAGTATAAAGTTAGATATTGGTTAATAAATAGTACCTTGTAATGCATATAAATAAAAAATGAATACATTTGAATAGAATTTATATCAATAAATAATAACAAAAATCATCAATCAAAAATCACAATCATCATGAAAAAAGCAATCATCTGTTTAGGTTTAGTAGTAGTACTGTCAAGTTTTGCTACAAAAGTTGAAGCGGCAAACGTTAAATCATTTGCTAAAGTAAAAGTTATGACTCCTTCATATGGAGAAGCAACACCTTTGCACGTCGCAATTTATAAAGGCGATTTGGAATTCATCAAAAAATTAATCGACTTTGGAGCCGATGTTAATGAAAAATCATACGGTTTGACACCTTTAATGATTGCAGCTCGCTACAACAAAGTTGAAATCATGAAATTACTAATTGCCAAAGGAGCAAAAGTGGAAGAAAAAACAAGTTTTGGTGCCGATGCTTTAAAGTATGCACAATTATCCAATGCAAAAGAAGCCTATGTTTTTCTTCAATTGAACAAAGAAAACGCTGTGGCTCAACGTTAATAACAGCAATCATCAATCAAAAAAAAAGAAGCGGTCTCAACGAGGCCGCTTCTTTTCGTTTATTATCATTATAGTTTTAACTGATTACACTTGCAACCAGAAAAAGGACGATTAAAACAATGACTACTACTTTTAAGTATTTTGAATTTCTCATGATTGTTTTTTTTGTTGTTTTCAAAAATATCAAAACTTTTTCATTTTTAGCTATGCGATGCGTATTTTAACGAATCGGAATAGGAAATACGGGCAAACTAGCATGTCCTAAAGCATCTACAGACTGTACGGCAAAGAAGTAATTGTCTTTTGAGTAGGGGATTTCTATTTTGTTTTCTTTTGTGAAAACTGCTTTTTGCCAATGGGACGCACTCGTTTCTCTTATTAAAATGATGTGTCCAAAAACGGGTTTTCCTTGTGGAGCTTGCCAAACTAATACCGATGAATTGGTTAGTTCTTTAACTTCAATTCCGACGTTTTCTGGTGCTTTTGGTGACCAAGCTAAATTGCTGAAAGTAGACAAATTAGAGCAGGTTACTTTGCGCATATATTCAAAGTCCATGAACTCGGGTAAATCGCCATATTGTATGTTGTTTTCTATACGAACGTTTTGATGTTGATGGTCATAGTTCTCATTCATTTCACAAAAACGAATCGCTGTAAATCCGTTTTGACTAAAAGGAGTGTGGTCACCACCTCTTAAAAAGCGGTCATTTCTATACACCAATTGAATGTCTAATTGAGGCACGTATTGTTGGGTGACGGTTTTGATATAACGGGCCAATTGTCGGGACGGACTATCATTGTCGCGATTGGTAGCTTTTCTCATTTTGGCTTCTGCCTCCGTTTCGGTATAAGGAATTGTTTCGCTAAATACGCGAACTTGAGTGTTATCGCGCAGTTGTGTACCGCTTGATAAACTATTGCCAATCATGTCATTATTGAGCATGGCAATCAGGTTCCATTTTTGTTCTTTGGCTATATCAGCTAAATGTTTTGCTCCATATAATCCTTGTTCTTCTCCGACTACAGTAACGAATATAAGGGTAAACGGAAATTCTCTTTGGCTCATGATTCTGGCTAGTTCCATTACACAAGCCACTCCCGAACCATCATCGTTTGCTCCTGGCGCATCCGATTTGGCATCCATTACATCAGAAGCACGGGAATCCAAGTGCCCACTAATTATTAATACACGATTATCGGTTGGGTCAGTTCCTTTTAGGGTTGCCATTACATTGCCTAGTTCGCTATCCACAGCGATTCGTTTGCCATCGGCCTTGATGGTGAAATAGTCAATTTTAGAAGTCAATCGCCCATTAGAAGCTAATGCGTATTTGTCAAATTCTGATTTTACCCAGCGCTGAGCAGCACCTATTCCGCGGGTGTTACTTTTAGTATCACTTAAAGTATGTCGCGTACCAAAAGAAACTAATTTCTTTACAATGGCTTCTAGGTTTTCGGTTTTGACTTCATTCACCATTTTGAAGATTTCTGGGTCGGAAGTTGTGTTTTGAGAGTGTAAATTTGGAACTACAAAGAGTAGTAAAAAGAGTTGAAAAAGTACAGTTGGTTTCATTGGAGTTAGTTTGATTTTTTCAAATTTAAACAATTAAAATAGTTTTAGGTATTTTGATTTAGAGATTAACACTTGTACAATGATGAGCTTCACAAGATACATTGAAGAATCTCAACGCTTAACTCTAGAATAAAGCAAAGTCTTTGTACCTTTGCGCCATAGAAAATAGAAGAAAATGATTCAAATAGGAAAATACAATACCCTAACCATTTTAAGAGATACCAAAGTAGGTTTGTTTTTGGGTAACCCTGAGCAAGACCCAGAAGGAATACACGATATTCTTTTGCCTAACAAATATGTTCCAAACGAATTTGAAATTGGAGAGGAATTGATAGTTTTTGTGTATTTAGACCATGAACAACGACCTGTAGCAACAACTTTAGAGCCTTATATTTTATTGAATGAATTTGCTTTACTAAGAGTAAATTACATCAACCAAGTAGGTGCTTTTATGGATTGGGGAATGGAAAAAGATATTTTGGTTCCCTTCAAAGAGCAAGCGCGTCCTATGGAAAAAGGAAAGCGTTATTTGGTGTATTTGTATATGGATGAAAAAACCAATCGATTGGTTGCATCTAGTAAAACCAATCAGTTTTTGAGTAATGATGTGCTTACTGTTGAAAAAGGAGAAGAAGTAGATTTAATTGTTTCGCATATTACCGAGATTGGGATTAACGTAATCATCAACGAAAAGCATAAAGGTTTACTTTATAAAGATGAAGTGTATGATGATGCCATCCGAACTGGGGACAGAATGCGAGGCTACATCAAAAATATTCGTCCTGATAATAAGATTGATGTTTCGTTGCAAATTCAAGGTTATCAAAACATTGAGCCTAATGCTGAAAAGATTTTGAATGAATTAAGAGCAAGTCGCGGTTTCTTGCGATTAAATGATAATTCGCATCCAGAAGACATTAAAACTGTTTTGAAGATGAGTAAAAAAACATTCAAAAAAGCTATTGGTGCATTATACAGAGATAAAGTAATCGAGATTAAAGAAGACGGGATTTATTTGATTCAAGAGTAATTCTAACAGCATAAAATAAAAAAAAGGCTAATCGATATACGGTTAGCCTTTTCTCTTTTGATGACATATTGTCTTCAAAAAGGATGCATTCGTAAGGTCTTTGTATCACCTGAAAAACAACAGTTTTTAACGTAAAGTAACTGCTTATAATAGATTAACTTAAGTGTAAAATACCTATTGAATGTTTTGTCTTTAAATGGAATTTTCGATTGGTTCAAAAATAATAGAATTAACCTTGCAATAAAACCATTAGTTCTTATATAAATTGTAAGGATTCGATTGTGGTTAAACTCCCTTATTTCTTTTAGGTAACCAAATTGAAACGCTTATTGTTAACTGTAGGTGCTACTATTATGTTCTAGTATTTTTTGCAAACGAATCAACCATTTGCTCAATTGTTTTTGAAGTAGATTTTATCATTCTTTCCGAAAAAAATTGAGCGACATTTTTTTTAAATAATTTCAAAAGCTTTCATTTTTTAAGGTTAATAATTCAGTGAAAAAATCCGCGCTAATCTTAGCTCAAAAAAAAGAAGTACAACGCTGATTAGCAATGATTAAAAGTACTTATTTTTTTGATTGCTCTTTGTTAAAAATCTGATTTTCTGACCAATTTTAACACTTCAAAAAGATTCGTCAGATTAGGATTACCAAAGCTTATTCAATAAGAATAGTATAAAATAGAAAAATGCTTTATTTTTACACTAAAATTTAAAATTGTAACGAATGGAATGGATTACCGCTAGAGAATTTGAAGATATAACCTATAAGAAATGCAATGGTGTAGCTAGAATTGCATTCAACAGACCTAATGTTCGTAACGCTTTCAGGCCTAAAACGACTTCCGAATTATACCAAGCTTTTTATGATGCTCAAGAAGATACTTCTATTGGAGTAGTCTTATTGTCTGCCGAAGGTCCTTCTACCAAAGATGGAGTGTATTCATTCTGCAGTGGTGGTGACCAAAATGCCAGAGGTCATCAAGGCTATGTAGGAGATGATGGACAACATCGTTTGAACATTCTAGAAGTACAACGTTTAATCCGTTTTATGCCAAAAGTAGTTATTGCAGTGGTGCCAGGATGGGCTGTTGGTGGTGGACACAGTTTGCATGTGGTTTGCGACATGACGCTAGCCAGCAAAGAACACGCTATTTTCAAACAAACTGATGCCGATGTAACCAGTTTTGATGGTGGTTATGGCTCAGCATACTTGGCTAAAATGGTAGGACAGAAAAAAGCACGAGAAATATTCTTTTTGGGACGAAATTATTCTGCTCAAGATGCGTTTGAAATGGGAATGGTCAATGCTGTGATTCCTCACGATGAATTAGAAGATACCGCTTATCAATGGGCACAGCAGGTATTGGCAAAATCACCAATGGCCATCAAAATGCTGAAATTTGCTATGAATCTAACCGATGACGGTATGGTGGGACAACAAGTTTTTGCAGGCGAAGCCACTCGCTTGGCTTATATGACCGAAGAAGCCAAAGAAGGTAGAAATGCATTCTTAGAAAAACGCAAACCAAATTTCGAAAAGAAATGGTTGCCTTAAAAGGGAGTTATTGTTGTAATTTATAGTTTTGAGGTTTCAATTTTTTATATTTTGAAACCTTCAATTTTTAATTTTAAAATTAAATGAAAGATTTCACAAACGATGTTATTGATACCTCTAAGCTTCCAAAATTTGAAGAAGTAGATTTTTCTGAATTACAGCCGAATTATTGGAAAGTAATCTTGATAAATTTGATCGTTTTATTTTTGATAATTGGAGTAATAATCGGGTTTGTACTTTTCTATAAGGAAGACCTTTCAGATTTTGTTACTGAAATTTATTTTATATATACAGTAATGGCTTTTTTTGTACTGTTTATTTCTAGACTTAGTTTCATGAAAAAAGGATTTGCATTTAGGAATCATGACCTTTTATTTAGATCTGGAATTATAGCTACAAACATTCATGTCGTTCCATATAACAGAATACAACATGTATCAATAAATGAAGGGTTGATTTCTAGATTTTTTGGTTTAGTAAACTTAGAGATTTTTACAGCTGGAGGTGCTTCAAGTGATATAGAAATACCCGGAATAGCAAAAATGCAGGCCGAAAATATAAAACAATTATTGATGGGAAAAATTCAAAAACAGTTATAAATGACAACCGATTTTAATCAGCCACAACGTCAGTCGATAGCCGGTGTTTTAATAATGTTTGTTTTTTCTCTTCAAGGATTTGTAAAAGCATTTTGGCCCATTTTATTGCTTTGGATCTATAAATTTAATGACGCAAATAAAAGCTACCTATTAATTGGTGGAATAGTTTTTTTTATAGCAATGGTTGGTTTGGTCTCTTATTTGAAATATTGGAACTTTACATTCTATATTGATCAAGAAAATGATGAATTTATAATTAATGAGGGTGTTTTTAATAAAACCAAAACAACTATTCAACTTCATAAAATTCAACAAGTAAATATTAATCAGTCCTTACTACAAAAAATAGTTGATGTTTATGAATTGGATGTTGATACCGCTGGTTCTAATAATAAAGAGGTCAATATCAAAGCAATAACTTATGAATTAGCACTACATTTAAAGGGGCGATTACTAGAAAATGAAGGTTCAAAGGAGTTTCGTGAAGAGGATTCTATTAATGTAGTAGCTACTTTATCTAATAAAAATAAGGCTAAAAGTGAATCTAAGTTTATAAAAATTAGTTTAGTGAGTTTGTTGAAGATGGGAGTAACCTCCAATTATATAAAAAGTTTTTTTGTTTTATTGGCTTTTTTTATCACTGTTTTCGACCATATTAAACAATTTACAGGGCGAAATATTTTGAATGGTGAAAATCTTGAAGATTATATTGAAGAAAGTACTATGGTAACGGCATTCCTTTCTTTATTCAGCTTTGTTATCCTTGCAGTTATTTTAATCAATTTAATAAAAATAGTTTTTACTTACTTTAATTATAAAATCACAAGAGAAAAAGGTTCATTGTTGCTCTCTTATGGCTTGTTGAATACTAAAACTACTATTGTAAAACCTTCAAAGGTTCAAATGACTAGTATAACGCAGAACTTTTTTCAAAAAAAAATGAATGTGTTGCATCTTAGAATAAATCAAGCTACAAGTGGTGAAAAAGACAATCATAAAGTAGCCATTGAAATTCCGGGTTGTAATGAACCAGAAAAAGAGGCTATTTTGAAGTTATTGTTCAATAAAATTCCTGAAAAGGGAATCATGTTAAAGCCTAATTATAGAAAACTGGGTTTTACAGCCTTCTTAACCATTGGGCTTCCGCTTTTAGTGTTTTTATTTACAAGAAAATTATTGATTGCAGAGCTACCTCAAGTAGATTTTTTAGTCTTTTTTGGTGTTGTTTTTCTTGGTACGATTCAGTTCTTTTCTTTTAAAAATAACCGACTCTTTATAAACAAAGATTTTATTATTCTTCAAAACGGAGCTTGGGATGTAACGAATAGAATTATTATTCCAAGCAAAATTCAAGCAATTACAACTTCACAACTTTTATGGTATAAAAACAGTAATATCGGTTCCTTAACTTTACACACCGCTGGTGGTAAAATTAATTTTCAATTAGGTAATTTTACCGCAATTCAGCAATATGTTAATCTTTGGTTGTATGAAATAGAAACATCCGATAGCAATTGGATGTAAAGTAGTAAAAGAAATATGTTAGAGTTTAGAATATACAAGAAAAGTAAATTTGCGTAAATCAACTTTTAAACATTTTTTCAAAAAAAAATAAAACAAAAAAAAATGAAACACTGGATTCAAGCCGCACGATTAAGAACTTTGCCATTATCCGTATCGGGAATAATTGTAGGGAGTATGTATGCCTTAGCGCATCCAACAGAAACTGTTTTAACACCAACAGAAGTGTTCAATTGGTCTATTTTAGGCTTTGCTTTGCTCACCACGTTGGGTTTACAAGTTTTGTCAAACTTTGCCAACGATTATGGCGACGGGGTAAAAGGAACCGACAACGACGATAGAGTAGGCCCCAAACGCGCCATTCAAAGTGGAGTAATTTCAGCGCCAGCCATGAAGCGTGCCATAATCATCACTTCGGTACTAACACTTTTATCTTCCATTACTTTAATTTATATTGCATTTAGAGACACCAATTTTGTGTATTCGTTGTTCTATTTAGTGCTCGGAATTTTGGCTATTGCCTCAGCCATCAAATATACGGTAGGAACTTCGGCTTATGGATATCGCGGATACGGAGATGTTTTTGTGTTTGTGTTCTTCGGCTTGGTGAGCACGCTTGGAGTCAATTTTTTGTATTCTAAACAATTGGATTTCGATTTGTTTTTGCCTGCCATTGGCATCGGATTATTGAGTGTTGCGGTACTTAACTTAAATAATATGCGTGACGAAGCCTCGGATAAAAAGTCTGGAAAGAATACAATTGTCGTTCAAATGGGCGGAGAAAAAGCCAAACAATACCATTATTTTCTTATTATAACTGCTATGGTAGTGTTTGTTGCTTTTGCTTTACTCAATAATTTTAATATTGACCAATACTTGTTTTTACTTGCATTTTACCCTTTAGTAAAACATTTAGATACCGTTAAAAAAAATACCAACCCCAAAGAATTAGATCCTGAATTGAAAAAAGTAGCCTTAAGTACATTCTTTTTATCCGTACTTTTTTCATTATGTATGATTTATTTCTTCTCAGATGTTATTGTGAATACTTTTATGGGTGGCCGATAAAAGGCATCTTTCAATTTTTTAATCTTTCAATCTTTTAATTATTAAATCATGAAAATTACATTCTACGGACACGCTTGTATCGGAATTGAAGTGGCGGGAAAGCATATTTTGGTAGATCCATTTATCACCGGAAACCCCAAAGCCAGTCATATTAACGTCAATGAACTAAAAGCGGATTATATCTTGATTACCCATGCTCATTTTGACCATGTGCAAGATGTGGAGGCCATTGCTAAACGCACCAATGCAGTGATTGTTTCCAATTGGGAAATTGCCCATTATTACGGCGCCAAAGAACTAAAATTCCACCCTATGAATCATGGCGGCAATTGGACTTTCGATTTCGGAAAAGTTAAATATGTGGCTGCGGTACACTCTAGCGCCTTCCCAGACGGGACTTACGGTGGCAATCCAGGTGGATTTGTTATCGAAGGTGAATCCAAAAATATCTACATCTCTGGCGACACGGCACTAACGATGGATATGAAGTTAATTCCTCTGCGCACCAAGTTGGATTTGGCCATTTTGCCAATTGGGGATTGCTTCACGATGGATATAGAAGATGCCCTTATTGCTTCAGATTTTGTGGAATGTGACAAAGTGTTGGGCTGTCATTTTGATACTTTTGGTTTCATCGAAATCAATCACGAACAAGCCATCAAGAAGTTTTTTGACAAAGGAAAAGACTTGATGCTTTTATCCATTGGCGAGTCGATAGAATTATAGTCATTTGATATAGTAAGAGTTAGGAGCTGTTTACTTCGTCAATTCGCTTCGCTCGTGTCCTGCTGTCCACTATATCTTTACTGCCGAACCCCGGCAGTAAAGGATGCCGTTCCCATCAGGGCCAAGTGCAAAATCATTAAGTTAAGGTTAAATGATAAAATGATTGCTGATATATAAGATTTTGAAATTCAATTAATTTTTATTCTAATGCTCCAAAATCTAAAATCAAGAATCGTTAATCTTCACTCTAAAATCTCTTAATTTAATAACATTGAGGCCAAGTGCATTCATCACGCTTTGTTTTTACATTTTAATACTGTTTGTTCGTTGAGTGAAATTCTAATAAAAAATAAACCACATAGGATCATAGAAAAATGCTAATCCGCTAAAGAATCAATAGAAATAGGATAATTTTTCGCATAGAATAACTATGTGAAGAGTAAAACGTCTATTGGTTACTTTTAAAAAGAATAATAAATTCTATGTTTCTATGTGGTTAAAAAATATGCCATTGGATTATGATTAAAAAAACATTCCTTTTACTTTTTACAGTATTTTGTTGTTCTCAATCGCTTCTAGCTCAAAAAACGGGCTATTGGGACAAAGAAAGAGCAACGTCAAAAGAAAGTATCGTTGCTGCAAGAGACCGAATCATCATCAAAACAGAAGACTTACCCATCGGAACTACCGAAGTGGTTTATCGCATTACTTTACTTGATGAAAACCAACAAATGGCGGGGAGTTTAGTATCGTTACTGAAGTCCATTCCAGATCCTACAGGAATTAGTCAAGGTTCTGCGGGCGCGGTGTTTATCTTGTCCAAAATATCAGGCGATGATAAATGCCAATACGCTATTTTTTCATCAAATGGGGCTGCTTCAAATTATCAAAAAACAGGCAAAACAACTGAGGCTTGCTTTTTACAAGAAACCCCTTTGAGTAAAGACGCCAAACGCTTATCAACAGATAAATCAACTTGTTTGCAATCCAATGCAATTTGGTTTGGCTTCGAAAGCAAAAATTGGATTATGAAGCAAAAAATTGTGTTAGAGGTTGTGCCTTGGGTGGATTACAAATTGAGCCGTGGCTGGAGCGCAAGCAATCGTAAAAACATTATCGAGCAATGTAAAACCTCAACAATGGCGCAAAAAATGACCAATTCGGATGATTTTTGTGTTTGTGTTTTAGATAAAATCCAAAACAAATACACCCACACCGAATTTCAAAAGCTATTAAAAGAAGAGCGTAACAAAGCTTTTAAAGATTTTGGTAACAGCTGTTTTGGTGAATCTAGTGTGTCCAATACAACCTATGCAGACACAAGAAAGCAGGCGAACCAATTAGCAAAACAAGGGAAACACGGTGAAGCCATCACCAAACTAAAGATGATTATCAATGATGGCAAAGGCAAAGTACAAGATTATAATGCTATTGGAACCAGTTATTTGTTGACCAAACAATATGGCAAAGCCATTAAGTTTTTGCAAGACGGTGAACGCTTAGATGATACCGAGTTGTTGATTAAGTTGAATTTAGCCCACGCTTATTTGTTAAACGACAACTACAAATCTGCCAAAGCGATTTACAAAAAGTATCAAAATCAAAATGTCACCGATAGTTTGAGTTGGGTTGAGAAAACAAAAGTGGATTTCGAAACCTTTCAAAAACTAGGAATTAAATCTGATGATTTTGAGCGTGTTTTAAGTCTTTTTAAGTAGAGTAGACTTAGCAGAGTTAAAATTGTAATTTAATTCATAAAATTATAAAAGAATAATTAGACGATTCTATATCGTATATATAGATTTAAGCAGCAATCGAAAAAAATAGAAACTCATATTTTTTCCGTCTTAAATTTATATATTTGTACGTATAAATTTTTTCTGCTATGGATACTAAACTCACATTAAAGCTTGACCAAGAAATAATTGAAAAAGCTAAACATTATGCCTCTGAAAAAAAAATAAGCTTATCTCGAATTGTTGAAAATTACCTTAATTCTTTGACTTCGGATAAAGAAAATAATGACATACAAATTTCACCTTTTGTAAAAAGTCTTTCTTCGGGAATTGAAATTCCAGCTGATTATGATTATAAAAAAGATCGTGCTGATTATTTAGAACAAAAATACAAATGAGCAGAATTTTTTTAGATACTAACGTAATATTAGATTTGTTGGGAGAAAGAGTTCCTTTTTTTGATGCTATTGCTAAAGTTGCTACTTTGGCAGATCAAAAAAAATTGGCTATAATTGTCTCGCCTCTTTCTTTCACTACAATAGATTATGTTTTGAATAAATACGAAAGTTCCGAATCTGTTCTGAATAAACTTCGAAAGTTTAAAATAATCTGTGAGGTCTGTGAAGTTACTGAAGAAATAATTGAGAAAGCGTTGAATTCGAATTTTAAAGATTTTGAGGATGCTGTTCAATATTTTACCGCTTTACAATCTAACTGCTCAATAATTATAACTAGAAACGGAAAAGATTTTAAGAATGCTACAATTCCAATTATGACAGCTGAAGAATATTTAAGTAGTCTTATATAATGCAGCTGTTGCTAACCGCTAGTAAGTAATAGTTTGGAATTAGCCTTATAGAAAGATTTTTAGTCTTTGATTTATTGTGATAATTTGAAATACAAAGGATGATTCAGTCTTGTTAGTACCAAAATGGGAAGCAAGAAAAAGTAGAGTATATCTCCCATTGGGTAATTTTAAAAAAAAAATAACCACATAGAAAAATCATAGATTAGTTCTAAATAGTCAAAGAAAAAAATAGAAATAGCACTATTTTTCACATAGATGAGCTATGTGAATAGTAAAACGTCTATATTTTTCTTTTAAATGCTATAAATTTTATGTTCCTCCTATGTGGTAAAAACTCATTTCATCCAACGGGTTAGCATAGTAAATAAAATATAATAATAGTTTAGAAAGACACAATTTTGAAAGCAACCTATCATAAATACTTACTTGATTTTAAACGTCCATCAGGAACGTCACGTGGCGTTATGACCACTAAGGAAACTTGGTTTTTGTTGCTGGAAGAAGATGGAAAATGGGGAATAGGAGAGTGCGGGATTCTTAGAGGTTTAAGTGCCGATGACCGTCCTGATTACGAAACGAAATTGCAATGGGTTTGCGAAAATATTCATTTAGGAGAGCGCGCTTTGTGGGAAGCTTTAATAGAATTTCCTTCTATTCAATTTGGTGTCGAAATGGCTTTTTTGTCGCTCAAAAGCGAAAATCCATTTTTGCTTTTTCCTTCTGATTTTACCTCAGGCACACAATCTATAGTGATTAATGGACTTGTTTGGATGGGCGAACCTTCTTTTATGAAGGCCCAAATAGAAGAAAAAATTGCACAAGGTTTTAGTTGTATAAAACTTAAAATCGGAGCCATTGATTTTGATAAAGAGTTGGCTTTATTGGCTTATATTCGTACTCATTTTTCTGAAAATCAAATAGAAATTAGAGTGGATGCAAATGGCGCTTTTAATTTAAATGAAGCTTTATATAAATTGAATCAATTAGCTGATTTTAAATTACATAGTATTGAGCAGCCGATAGCAAAAAACAATACTGTCACTATGGCAGAACTATGTAAAACCACTCCATTTCCTATTGCTTTAGACGAAGAGCTCATAGGTGTGTTTTCTCTTGCTGATAAAGAACAATTACTAAATGATATTCAACCTCAATACATTATTTTGAAACCTAGTTTTGTGGGTGGTTTTAGAGGAACTCAAGAATGGATTAGTCTAGCTGATAAATATAAAATTGGCTGGTGGATTACTTCGGCTTTAGAAAGTAATATTGGATTGAATGCCATTGCGCAATGGACGTACCTTCAAAATTCAAAAATGCCTCAGGGTTTAGGAACTGGAGCTTTGTATACCAATAATTTTGATTGTCCTTTGGAAGTCGAAAAGGGACAGCTTTGGTACAGGAAAAATTCAGATTGGCATTTTGATAAAGCCATTTTTTCATAATTAAAATAGTCTAGATGATAGAAATAGAAAGAAAATTTTTGGTTACTTCAAACGATTTTATTTCGCAAGCTTTTGCTCATAATCGAATAGCTCAGGGATATATTAGCAAAAACCCAGAGCGAACAGTTCGCGTGAGGATAAAAGCCGATAAAGGTTTTTTGACCATCAAAGGAAAAGGTAATGAAAGTGGTTTGTCGCGTTTTGAATGGGAGAAAGAAATTCCTGTTGAAGAAGCACTGCAATTGATGCGTTTGTGCGAGAAAGGAACCATTGATAAAACGCGCTATGAAGTTCAATCTGGAAATCACGTCATTGAAGTGGACGTTTTTTATGGCGAAAATGAAGGCTTGGTAATGGCGGAAATAGAACTATCATCTGAGACAGAAACCTTTCTCAAACCGGAATGGTTAGGAGAAGAAGTTACCAACAATCACCGCTATTACAACGGCTATTTGAGTGAGCACCCGTTTAAAAGTTGGTAAACACAAAAGAAATTCATAAATTCTAAACAGATGCGTTTTGTAAAAAATCATAAAAAAAAGTGCTCAAAAGATAGTGTTTTGAGCGCTTTTTTTATGAGTTTATCTTCAAGATCAAATCATCTTTTTTAGCCAAAATCCAACCAATAAAGCGATTCCGATTAGAAGCGAGAATAAATAGAAAATCGTGATTTCATGAGTCAACCCCAAGAGTATTGGGCCAACAAAAGCTGCAGCAGACCAAGCGGTTAATATATAGCCAAAAACTTGTCCATAATTATCTGCACCATAAATTGATTTTACAAACGATGGCATAGTCGAAAAACCTGCACCATAGCCAGCAATTATAATATAAGTAACTATTTGAAATGAAGTACTATTTGTAGCTGCGATAGGAATCATAGCAAAACAAATCATGTTTACAGTTAAAAAAATCATGAAGGTTGACCAACAACCAATTTTATCTGATATACTGGACCAAAACAGACGTCCTAAACCATTGAATAATCCTATTATGGCTACAAATAAAGTTGCTTGAGTAGCACTCATTCCTACTACTTCCTCTCCTAATATTGCTGCCTTTGAGATAATTGCAATACCCCCACAAACATTTAAAAAGAGTAATAACCATAATGCAATAAAACGTTTGTCTTTAATGATTTCTTTTGCTGTCAATTCGGTAGGATGTTCTATTGAAGTATTTTCGGCTACTGGATTTGCTAAATAAAAAGCGCTTAATAACATACAGATTCCGTATACAATGCCTAAAATTAAAAAAGCATTCGATAAACCAACTGAAGTATACAATGGATTAATTATAAAAGAAGCCAACAAAGACCCCAAAGCAAAAGACATAATAATTATACCAGAGGCTAAACCTGGTCGGTCTGGAAACCATTTTACAACGGTATAGACTGGAACAACATAACCAAATCCTAAGCCTATTCCTTGTAGAACACCAAAAGTTAGGTAGAACAGTTCAATAGAACTCCATTTTACAGCAAAACTACTTCCAATTAAACCAATTACGATAAAGATAGCTCCAATACTACCAGCTTTGGTTGGTCCAATTTTCTGAGCAAATTTGCCCATAAATGCTGCCGTAAGTCCAAGGAAACAAATGGCTAAACTAAAAGCTGTTTTGGTGTCGTGGGCATCCCAATTCAATTCTTTGGATAAAGGTTCTATCCATTTACTGTAGGCATAGATAGAGCCTATTGACAGTTGCATAATCATTCCTGCAACTACCATTAAATATTTATTTTTTGACATTTTGTATAATTATTTTGAAAAATTTTAGTTTATTTCACCACAACATTTTTGAAATATTGTTGAAAAATAGCGGTTTTTTTTTGGATAATTTCTTCTGTTGGTGATGTTACATCTGCAAAAGCATATTCGAAATTTAATAAATCCCATTTGTGTTTTCCCATCTGATGAAAAGGAATGATTTCTACTCTTTCGACTGTTTTAAAATCAGTAAAGTACTGTCCCCATTCATGCAAATATTCTTCTTGATCAGTCCAACCAGGTACCAAAACATAGCGTAACCACATTGCTTTTCCAGTTTGCTCACGGTATTTGGCAACTTTTAATGTAGTTTTATTTTTTAACCCAGTGAGTTTTTTATGCCAATCATTATTGATATGCTTAACATCTAGTAGTAGAATATCGGTTTTATCTAGTAATTCTTTTGTTTGTTCGTCTAATACACGGCCATTAGAATCTAGGCAAGTTGAAATTCCATTAAGATGAAGTTTTTCAAAAAAAGGAATCAATTTAGCTCTTTGAAGTAAAGGTTCTCCTCCAGAAACGGTTACACCACCAGTTTCTGCAAAAAAGAGTTTTTGATTGATTGCTTTTTGAACCAATTCATCAATAGGAATAAAAGAACCTCCATGAACATCTAATGTATCGGGATTTTGACAATACAAACATCTAAATTGACAACCTTGAACAAAAATCACCATTCGAATTCCAGGACCATCATGTGTACCAAAAGTTTCTAAAGAATGTATGCGGAGCAAATCAATATCTGCATTATTTAAGGCTTCATCATGTTGGGATTGTTCAGGAAAATACATAGGCAAAAAGAAATTTATTAAAAAAAACCTGTTTAGAGTATAGGTTCTAAACAGGTTTTAAAGTTAATCATTCACATTGAATTTAATGCTTAATTACATTCTATCGTGGAAAGTTCTGCTTATTACTTCTAATTGATGTGCTTTAGACAAACGAACGAAGTTTACAGCATATCCAGAAACACGAATTGTTAATTGAGGATAATTTTCTGGGTGTTCATAAGCATCCATCAAAGTTTCTCTATTTAAAACATTGACATTCAAATGATGTGCATCTCTTCCAAAGTAAGCGTCAAGAGTAGTTTTTAAGTTCAAGATTTGATCTTCTTTTGTAGACCCTAATGACTTAGGAATCATTGAAAAGGTATAAGAAATACCATCTTGAGCATCATTGTATTTCAGTTTACTTACAGAGTTTAAAGAAGCGATAGCTCCATTTACATCTCTTCCGTGCATTGGATTAGCTCCAGGAGCAAATGATTCACCACCTTTTCTTCCATCAGGAGTAGCTCCAGTGTTTGTACCATACATCACGTTAGATGTGATTGTTAGTAAAGAAAGGGTTGGAGTAGCATTTTTATATGTTTTATGTTTTCTTAATTCCTCAATGAATAAGCTTGTGATTTCTATAGCAATATCATCTACACGGTTATCATCATTACCAAATTTAGGGAAGTCACCTTCTATGCTAAAATCTACGGTTAATCCTTGTTCATTTCTGATAGGTTTTACTTTTGCGTATTTGATAGCAGATAACGAGTCGGCAATGATTGAAATACCAGCAGCACCGTAAGCAATATCAATAGCAGGATCACTATCAATTAAAGCCATTTGAGCTCTTTCATAATAGTATTTATCATGCATATAATGAATAATAAACATTGATTTAGCATACACACGAGCTACTTCAGCTAGAGTTGCTTTGAAAGCAGTTATTACTTTATCATAATCCAGCACTTCATCATTCATTTCTGGAATGTTTTTGATGACTAAAGCTCCTTTGTCTTCTTCGCGTCCACCATTTAAAGCCATTAATAAAGCTTTAGGTAGGTTGGCACGTGCTCCAAAATGTTGAATTGATTTACCAATTCTTTGATAAGAAACACAACAAGCAATTCCGTAGTCATCAGAACCTCTGTTGGCTTTCATCAAATCATCGTTCTCATATTGTAGAGAAGAGGTGTCGATAGAAACTTGAGCACAGAAATCTTTGAATCCTTTTGGAAGGTTCTGTGACCAAAGAATAGTTAAGTTAGGTTCTGGTGAAGCACCTAAATTATAAAGTGTTTGTAAAAAACGGAAGGAAGTTTTAGTAACTTTTGTTCTACCATCGTGGAATTGTCCTCCAATAGCTTCGGTTACCCATGTTGGATCTCCACCAAATATTTCGTCATAAGCACCTGGACGTAAATGGCGAACAACTCGAAGTTTCATAACGAATTGATCAATGAATTCTTGAGCTTCTTCTTCAGTAATTAAACCACTTTTTAAATCTTATTCAATATAAATGTCCAAGAAAGACGAAACGTTACCAAGTGACATTGCAGCACCATCTTGTTCTTTAACGGCACTTAAATAAGCTAAATAAGTGAATTGAACCGCTTCATAAGCAGTAGTAGCAGGTTTAGAAACATCGACACCATAAGATAGCGCCATAGTTTTCATATCTTCTAATGCTTTGATTTGGCTGGTGATTTCTTCGCGTAAGCGCACTTTGTGTTCGCTCATTTCTCCAACAACATTTGCAAAATCAGCTTTTTTTGCTTCAATTAATGCATCAGCTCCATATAAAGGTAAACGTCTAAAGTCACCAATGATTCTTCCTCTAGCATAATTATCTGGTAAGCCAGTTAAAACGTGTTTAGAGCGGTACATTTTGATTTCTGCATCATAAGCGTCAAAGACAGCTTGATTATGGTCTTTAGCATAATTAAAGATGTCTGAAACTCTTTCTGATACTTGTAACCCTTTTTCTTTAACTGCTGACTCTACTAATTTGATGCCACCAAAAGGTTTCATGGCTCTTTTGAGTAAAACATCAGTTTGAAGACCAACAATTACTTCATTTTCTTTATCAATATATCCAGGACCAAAAGCTGTAATATTAGAGATGGTCTCGGTATCGATGGCTAAACAACCGTTATTTTGTCTTTCTTTTAATAATTGTTGTTTACATGCCTCCCATAGTTTTGTGGTTTTGTTTGAAGGGCCAACCAAAAAATCTGCTGTTCCTTCATACGGATTTATGTTTTTTACTACAAAATCATAAACATCAATCGTTGTAGTCCAATTTCCCTTTTTAAACGTTGCTGTATTTGTTACAATTTCCATTTCATTATTATTTTTCAATGTTATTAAAATACTTATAGTCAATTACTTATGCAAATGAATACATTCAAATTTACGAAAAGAAAGCGTTGAAAAAAAGGGCGAAATTAAAAGTGTCAAATGTTTTTCTTTTACTATAAAAGACCTCAGAATTGGTAGAAATTCAAGTCTTTTTTTTTGCTTTGTTTACTTTTACAAAACATCTATTTCATAATGTTCGATGGTTGTTTCGTAATTCTTTTAAAAAAGCATTATTTTTTGATTAAATTTTGGCTAGAGCACCCAAAATAAGGAGTCCACTTGAATTTTTTTTTTAGAAATTTCAAGTGGACTCCTTGACTTTTTTAGTTTATTTTAAACTATTACTTTGTTTTTAAAGTTTTTTTCGATGGCTTTTATCATTTCACCAGCAATATCCTTGTTGGTTGCGCCTTCAATTCCCTCTAGACCAGGAGAACTATTTACTTCGAGCAATAAAGGTCCTTTAGAAGAGCGAATAATGTCTACACCAGCTACTTTTAAATCCATTGCTTTAGCTGCTTTAATAGCGATTCTTTTTTCTTCGCTAGTGACCTTAATTATTGATGCGGTACCTCCAAGATGAATATTGGCTCTAAATTCACCAGGCATTGCCTCACGCTGAATGGCAGCAACGACTTTTCCATCAATTACAAAACAACGAATGTCTTTTCCGTTAGCTTCCTTAATAAATTCTTGGACTAGTATATTTGCATTTAAGCTTTTGAATGCATTAATCACACTCTCTGCCGCTTTTTTAGTTTCTGCCAAAACTACACCTTTGCCTTGTGTACCTTCGAGGAGTTTTACAATTAAAGGTGGGCCACCTACCATTTTTATTAAATCATTGGTGTCTAAAGGAGAATTCGCAAATCCAGTGGTTGGAATGTCAACACCATTGTTAAGTAATAATTGTAAAGAAAAGAGCTTGTCTCTAGATTGTGTTATCGCTGTTGAAGAGTTGAGACAAAAAACTTTTAAGGCCTCAAATTGACGAGTCAAAGCACAACCATAAAAAGTAATGCTTGGACGAATTCTTGGAATGATAGCATCAAATTGGTTAAGAATTTTTCCACCTCTATAATGAATTTCTGGTGTTTTGGCATCCAATTTCATATAACATTCTTTGATATTCAAAAAATGCATTTCATGTCCTCGCATTTCACCAGCTTCCATGATTCGTTTGTTGCTGTATAATTCGGGGTTGCTAGCTAAAACTCCAATTCGTAAACCAGAACTTGCTTTTTCTGCATTCTTGTATAATTCTTTTAGATTGTCTACTGAAGGTTGTCCTAATAAGTATTTTTGCTCAGGGTCTACCAAAACACGTCCACTCATCGCTTCACGACCTAAAAGCATTCGAAATCCCATTGAATCTCTGTTGGTCAATGTCATTTCTATGTTCCAACTGTCATCTCCAATTTTTAATAAGGTCTGAATAACATAGCGTTGTTCTCTATACCCACTGGAACTTTTTACAATTCGTTTGTCTACTAATGGCGCTTCACAATGAATAACAGTTTTGTTGTTATTTTGGATGGGATTAATATCGAATTTCACCCAATTACTATCGTTTTTGATAAAAGGAGCAATATTTATAGCGTGCAAAGCCGATGTTTTGGCTCCAGAATCGACTCTAGCTTTGATAGTG
Organism: Flavobacterium sp.; assembly: GCF_027531905.1. Classification (GTDB taxonomy): domain Bacteria; phylum Bacteroidota; class Bacteroidia; order Flavobacteriales; family Flavobacteriaceae; genus Flavobacterium. Next base: position 38,211 of record NZ_JAPZSU010000065.1, read on the forward strand.
GGAATATTTAGGTCAGGGAAAGAGCACCATTCTTCGCTTCCTAAGATGACTTTGTTTTGTAGCATACAGCAAGTATTTTAATAAAACATCAAAAGTAACTTTTTGTTTTTTAAAAAAGTTAAATTAATATAAAGAATTAGCCCGTTATGTAGTAAAAATACATAACGGGCTAGATATAATTAATTGTTTTTAATCTATTGATTTTTAGGTTCTTCTGTTTTGTTAACGTTCACTGTTAACTCAGTTGCACCTTCTTCAATGTCCATAAAGATTTCATCACCAGCATTGATTTTTGAAGTGATAATCTCTTCGGCTAGAGCGTCTTCAACATATTTTTGGATGGCTCTTTTTAATGGTCTGGCGCCAAATTGTTTGTCAAAACCTTTGTCTGCAATAAATGCTTTTGCTTTATCAGAAAGATTCAAGGTGTATCCTAAATCTTTGATTCGAGCGTATAGTTTTTTTAATTCAATTTCGATAATCAAGTTGATGTCTTCTTTTTCTAATGAATTGAAAACAATAACATCGTCGATTCGGTTTAAAAACTCAGGTGCAAAGGTTTTTTTCAATGCATTTTCAATAATACTTTTTGAATTATCTTCAGCTTGAGCAACTTTTGCTGCTGTTCCAAATCCAACACCTTGACCAAAATCTTTTAGCTGTCTAGCACCAACATTTGAGGTCATAATGATAATCGTATTTTTAAAATCGATTTTGCGACCTAAACTATCGGTTAAGAATCCATCGTCTAATACTTGCAACATCATATTAAATACATCAGGATGTGCTTTTTCTATTTCATCCAAAAGCACTACACAATATGGTTTTCTTCGTACTTTTTCGGTCAATTGTCCGCCTTCTTCGTAACCAACATATCCCGGAGGTGCTCCAACTAATCTTGAAATAGCGAATTTTTCCATATACTCACTCATATCGATTCTGATTAAAGCTTCTTCAGAATCGAACAATTCTTTCGCAAGTACTTTGGCTAATTGCGTTTTTCCAACACCAGTTTGACCTAGGAAAATGAAGGAACCAATTGGTTTGTTTGGGTCCTTTAAACCGGCTCTATTCCTTTGGATTGAGCGAGCAATTTTTAAAACTGCTTCATTTTGTCCAATTACTTTATTTTGAATAAGCTCTGGTAATTTAGCTAATTTATTGCTTTCAGTCTGTGCAATTCGGTTAACAGGAATGCCGGTCATCATAGAAACTACATCGGCAACATTGTCTTCTGTAACGTTGATTCGGTTATTTTTTGAGTCTTCTTCCCATTGTTCTTGGGCAATAGCTAAATCTTTTTCAATTCGTTTTTCATCATCACGTAATTTAGCCGCTTCTTCATATTTTTGTTTTTTGACAACCAAATTCTTCAACTCACGTACGTCTTCTAATTGACGCTCCAAATCTAAAATCTGCTTTGGAACATCTATGTTAGTTATATGAACTCTTGAACCTGCTTCGTCAAGAGCATCAATAGCTTTGTCTGGTAAAAAGCGTTCCGACATATATCTGTCAGTTAGTTTTACACAAGCTTCAATGGCTTCAGAAGAATAAGTTACATTGTGATGGGATTCGTATTTATCTTTGATATTGTTCAAAATAGTAATGGTTTCCTCAACTGAAGTTGGTTCTACAATTACTTTTTGGAAACGTCTTTCTAAAGCGCCATCTTTTTCTATGTATTGGCGATATTCATCTAATGTAGTTGCGCCTATACATTGAATTTCACCTCTTGCTAAGGCAGGTTTGAACATATTTGATGCGTCCAATGAACCTGTTGCTCCACCTGCACCAACAATCGTATGAATTTCGTCTATAAATAAGATAATGTCATCGTTTTTTTCCAACTCATTCATAACGGCTTTCATACGTTCTTCAAATTGTCCTCTGTATTTTGTTCCTGCTACAAGACTGGCTAAATCAAGAGTAACTACTCGCTTATTGAATAAGATTCTAGAAACTTTCTTTTGAATGATTCTCAAAGCTAATCCTTCTGCAATAGCAGATTTTCCAACTCCAGGCTCACCAATTAAAAGCGGGTTATTCTTTTTGCGACGGCTTAAAATTTGGGAAACACGTTCAATTTCTTTCTCACGACCTACTACAGGGTCTAATTTTCCTTCTTCGGCCATTTCGGTTAAATCTCTACCAAAATTATCCAAAACGGGGGTTTTAGATTTTTTGTTGGATTTGTTTACAGGATTATTGAAGGTGCCTTCTTTAAGACTGTCATCTTGTCCTGAATCTTCATTGTATGATTCGCTTTTTGGCAAGTTGTCGATAAAATCTTGTTCGTTTGGAGTCATGTTCAAATATTGTTCTTTAGCTAAATCATAATCTATTTTTAGTTTATTCAATAGCTTGGTTGTAGGATCGTTTTCGTTTCTCAAAATGCACAAAAGCAGATGTGCAGTACTTATAGAAGTGCTTTGAAACACTTTGGCTTCAAGAAAGGTTGTTTTTAAAGCTCTTTCAGCTTGGCGTGTTAAATGTAAATTCTTTTTTTCAAGATTTATCTCTAGGCTGATAGGACTTGCAGGGCTAAGAATTTCAACTTTTCTTCGGAGATGTTCTAAATCTACATCCAAATTGTTTAAAATATGGATAGCCTTTCCATTTCCATCACGCAAAATGCCTAACATCAAATGCTCAGTACCAATAAAGTCATGTCCTAATCGTAAGGCTTCTTCTTTACTGTACGTAATAACATCTTTTACTCTAGGGGAAAAATTGTCATCCATGTGGTATCTATTTTATATTTGTAAATTTACTGAATTAGTATTTATAAACAAAAATCATTCCTACTAATATCAGCTGTCAGCTAAGTGACAAAAATAATATTAAATTATAAGTTAAAATTGAAGTGATTTATTAACTATTATGTGTTTTTTTATTGTTAATAAATTAGAGAAATTAGGCTGTTAAAATGCCTTAAAAAATTTCAAAAAGCCGTATATTGGCACGTTTTGAAATTAATATAATTATTTAATATAACAACTTATGTCTGAAGGAGAAAAGTTAATTCCTATTAACATAGAAGATGAAATGAAATCAGCATACATCGATTATTCGATGTCTGTAATTGTATCCAGAGCGCTTCCTGATGTTAGAGATGGTTTAAAACCTGTACATCGTAGAGTGCTATACGGAATGTATGATTTAGGAGTTTTTTCAAATAAAGCCCATAAAAAATCGGCGAGAATTGTCGGTGAAGTTTTAGGAAAGTATCATCCCCACGGAGATACTTCTGTTTATGATGCAATGGTTCGTATGGCTCAAGAATGGAGTATGCGTTATTTGTTGGTAGACGGACAAGGTAATTTTGGTTCTGTAGATGGAGATAGTCCAGCAGCAATGCGTTATACAGAGGCGAGAATGCGCAAGATATCTGAAGAGATTATGGCAGATATCGAAAAAGAAACAGTTGATTTTCAATTGAATTTTGACGATACTTTATATGAGCCTAAAGTAATGCCAACTCGTGTTCCTACCTTATTAATTAATGGAGCTACTGGAATTGCGGTGGGTATGGCTACTAATATGCCTCCTCATAATTTAACTGAGGTTATAAACGGAACGCTTGCCTACATTGATAATAATGAAATTGAGATTGATGAATTAATCACTCATATAAAAGCACCTGATTTTCCTACTGGAGGTATAATTTATGGTTATGAAGGAGTTCGTGAAGCATTCAAAACGGGAAGAGGACGTATTGTAATGCGTGCCAAAGTTGGTTTTGAAGAGGTTGACGGTAGAGAATCTATCATTGTGACTGAAATCCCATATCAAGTTAATAAAGCTGATATGATCAAGCGTACAGCTGACTTAGTTAATGAAAAGAAAATCGATGGTATTGCTAATATCCGTGACGAATCGGATAGAAATGGTATGCGTATCGTTTATATTTTAAAGCGTGATGCAACCCCAAATGTCGTTTTAAATACGCTTTATAAATATACACAACTACAATCTTCTTTTAGTGTTAATAATATTGCTTTAGTCAATGGCCGTCCGCAAATGCTGAATCTTAAAGATTTGATTCATTATTTTGTAGAACACCGTCATGATGTTGTAATTCGAAGAACGCAATTCGAATTAAGGAAAGCTGAAGAGAGAGCACATATTTTAGAAGGATTAATTATTGCTTCTGATAATATCGATGAGGTTATTGCATTAATTAAAGCCTCTAAAAATACAGAAGAAGCAAGAGAAAAATTAATTGAAAGGTTTAAACTTTCAGATATTCAAGCTCGTGCAATTGTTGAAATGCGATTGAGACAGTTAACAGGTCTTGAGCAAGATAAATTGAGAGCCGAGTACGAAGAAATCATGAAATTAATTGATCACTTGCGTGCTTTATTGGCAGATGTGAATTTGAGAACTGCCTTGATAAAAGAAGAGTTAGTCGAGATTAGAGATAAATATGGCGATGCTCGTCGCTCATTAATTGAGTATTCTGGAGGTGATGTTAGTATAGAAGATTTAATTGCAGATGAAAGTGTAGTTGTGACCATTTCTCATGCGGGTTATATCAAACGAACAAATCTAAGCGAATACAAAACCCAAAATAGAGGTGGGGTTGGACAAAAAAGTGCTGGAACAAGAGATCAAGATTTCTTAGAACATATGTTTGTAGCTACAAATCATCAATATATGATGTTCTTTACTCAAAAAGGCAAATGTTTCTGGATGAGGGTTTATGAAATTCCAGAAGGAACGAAAACAGCCAAAGGTAGAGCGATTCAAAATTTAGTGAATATTGAAAGTGATGATAAAGTAAAGGCTTATATTTGTACCCAAGATTTAAAAGATAAAGACTACATTAATAGTCATAATTTGATTATGGTTACCAAACAAGGTCAGGTTAAGAAAACTTCTTTGGAGAAATATTCTAAACCTCGTGTGAATGGTGTAGCTGCAATTACAATCAAAGAAGGGGATGAGTTATTAGCGGCAAAATTGACTAATGGTGAAAGCCAAATTATATTGGCGGTTAAATCAGGAAAATTAGTTCGTTTTGAAGAAACCAAAACCCGTCCGATGGGTAGGACGGCCTCGGGAGTTCGAGGAATTACTCTGAAAGATGAAAAAGATGAAGTAATAGGTATGGTTACTGTGGATAAAGAAGATATTACTGATTCTCAAATCTTGGTTGTAACTGAAAATGGATATGGAAAACGTACCAAATTAGTTGATGAGGATGGTGAAGATGTATACCGAATTACCAATCGTGGAGGAAAAGGAGTTAAAACTTTGAATATTACTGAGAAAACAGGGGATTTAATTTCAATTAATGCCGTTACAGATGCCGATGATTTAATGATAATTAATAAATCTGGTTTAACAATTAGAATGGCAATTGAGGATTTACGTGTTATGGGACGTGCTACTCAAGGAGTAAAATTGATCAATTTAAAAGGAAATGACTCAATTGCAGCAGTAACAAAAGTAATGAAAGATGAAGCAGATGAAGAAGGTAATTCTGAAAATTCAACTGTTGAACGTGTAAAACCTGTACTTGAAATTCTTGAAGACGATACAGTCGAAGAAGATGATGAGGACGAAGATGATGAAGTAATTGAGGATGACAACGAAGAGGAGGATGAAGTAAATGATGAAGATTAATAAATAATTAAATAAAAATAGAATACCATGAAAAGTAAATATGTATTACTCGCGTCAACGATGTTGATCTCAGTAGCCACTTTTGCACAAAAAGATCAAATTAAAGCCGCTGAAAAAGCATTAAAAGCGGGTAAATCGGATGAAGCAAAAACAATATTGTTAGATGCTGAATCAGTAATTACAAATGCTACTGAGGCTGAAAAAGCACAGTATTATTTTGTGAAAGGAAATGTAATGTTAGATTTAGCTAATAAGAGTATTGATAAAGACAATAATCTATCATTAGCCGCGGGTGCTTTCCAAGATTTAATAGAAGTTGAGAAAGCTTCGGGTAAATCAAAATACACGGCACAAGCTACAAAATCCGTAATCGATATTAAATACAAATTAATTAATGAGGCGATTGCTGATTCAAAAATCGATAAGTATGAAGTAGCAGCCAAAAAATTGTATGATGCCTATCAATTGGATAAAAAAGATACCATCAATTTATATTATGCAGCTTCAACGTATGTAAATGCAAAAAATTATGATGCTGCTCTTAAAAATTATGACGAGTTAAAGAAATTAAATTATTCTGGAAAAGGAACTAATTATTTTGCAGTAAATAAGTTAACTTCTCAAGAGGATATGTACTTAACGGCTGCAGAAAGAGATCGTATGATCAAATTAGGAACACACGAAAAACCTAGAACAGAAGTAATTCCATCTAAAAGAGGAGAAATTTACAAAAATATTGCATTGATTTTAGTGCAACAGGGTAAGGCGATAGAAGCACAAAAGGCTGTTGCAGATGCCAGAAAAGCAAATCCAGAGGATACTTCTTTGGCATTAACCGAAGCTAATCTATATTTGGAAGCTAAAGATTTCGATACTTATAAAAAATTAGTTGCTGATATCTTAGTAAAAAATCCTAATGATGCTGATTTAGTTTTTAATCTTGGTGTTTTAAGTGCTAATGCAAAAAACAGTGTAGACGCTGAGAAATACTATGATAGAGTGATTGAAATCAACCCTGCTTACACTAATGCATATATTAATATTGCTGCTTTAAAATTAGAGAACGAAAAGCCTATTATTGATGAAATGAATAAATTAGGTACTTCTACAGCTGATATGAAGCGTTATGATATATTGAAAAAGAAGCGTGAAGAGTTGTTTAAAAGTACCATTCCTTTTCTTAAAAAAGCAGTTGAGTTAGATCCTAAAAATGTTGATGTTGCTAAAACATTATTAAATGTGTATAGTGCTTTAGAAATGACCGCAGAGTATAAAGAATTAAAAGCAAAAATTCAATAGTTTTCTCTTGAGCTGTAAGTAAAATTGTTTTTGACTGTTTATTAACAATTTTGTTTAAGTAAAGCTTTTGCTATTAGTAATTTATACAATCAAAATTAGACCCAGATTTAAATCTGGGTTATTTTTTTGATTATTACTGCTTTGTTACTTCCAAAAAAAAAATGCCCTCATGAAAAAATTCAGAGGGCATTTTTTTGGTTTAGAAAAACCTATTAAAGTGCAGTAATAATAAACTCGCTTCTTCGGTTCATTTGGTGTTGTTCTTCGGTGCAATTGGATTGGTTGGTTGGTTCGCAGCCGCAATCGTTGATGAGTTGCGATTCGCCGTAGCCTTTTCCGGTGAGCCTTGATTTATCGATGCCTTTGGAAACTAACCAA
>NZ_JAPZSU010000074.1 GCF_027531905.1 Flavobacterium sp.
GCAGAAAGAATTAACGGTGCAATTGAAGAGCTAAAACGAATCGGTAGAGGATATAGAAACAAGCAAAATTTTAGAACAGCTATTCTTTTTTTTCACGGTGACTTAAATGGATATTCACACAAAACCCAGTAGAACCAAAAATGAAAATCGGACTATATTTCGGGACTTTTAATCCCATTCATGTGGGACATTTGATTATTGCCAATCATATGGCAGAGCATACCGATTTGGATCAAATTTGGATGATTGTAACGCCTCATAATCCATTGAAAAAGAAAAGCACCTTACTTGATGATTATCATCGGTTACACATGGTGCATTTGGCTACGGCTTCCTATCCAAAAATCAAACCTTCGGATATCGAATTTAAATTACCACAACCCAATTATACGATTAATACGCTAGTCCATTTACAGGAAAAATATCCGGAACACGAGTTTGCATTAATCATGGGCGAAGACAACTTAAAATCCTTGCACAAATGGAAAAACTATGAAGCCATATTAGAACACCATTCCATTTATGTCTATCCAAGAGTCAATTCAGGTCCCGAGAATGTAGCCTTTTCTAATCATCCAAAGATTAATGTTATTGATGCTCCTGTGGTAGAAATTTCAGCGACATTTATTCGCGATAACATTAAAACTGGCAAAAATATTCGCCCCCTTTTGCCACACGATGTTTGGGAATATTTGGATCACAATAATTTTTACAAAAAATAATCACCCCAAAACCTCTTTTAAAACCGAAGCTACTTCTTGAGCAATCGTAGTTAAATGATTATTTTTACCTGATAACAAAAAAACAGGTTTTTCGGGCATTTTGGGACTATCCCAAACCAATTGCAATTCCTTGTTTTGAATTTTTGTTTTGGCATTGCAATCCCAAACTATCGTTACTCCCGTATTTTGAGCCAATATCGATAGCATTTCGTTTTCGGATGGAATAATATAATTGGCTACTATAGCTGGTCGTTTTTTGTTGAACACATACAACCAAAACAACTTAATGTGTGGTATCCCCGAATCATTACTAAACCAACGCTGCTCATTCAACCAATTCTCAACGGCCGTCCAATCTTCCGCTTTTATTTTAGCGGTGAGTTCCTGAATTGGTATATCTGGTGTAGCTACCACCACTTGCTTGATAGCACCAACTTTTTGCTGAAGCGTATCAAAAGTGTCATACTGTTTGGTTACTATGGCAACATCAAGTTTTTTAGAATTTACTAAATTAAACAACTCCTCGTTGTTCCCAAAAGTGAAATCAATAAAATCAAATTTTGCGACCAATGATGCGCCAAAACAATGCATCAAATGTTTTGAAACTCCAATTGAAAGTAACCGATTCGCATTAAAGGCTTTAGCTCGAAAACCGTTTTCTACATTTTCTAAGCGATCCAAAGCGTCAATGATTAAGTTATTGAGTAACTTTGCGTATTCCGTAGGCTCGACCCCTTTTGATTTACGGTTGAAAAGCGTATATCCTACATGCGCCTCTAACATCGCAATTTGCTGACTAACTGCGGGCTGACTAATAAACAACTCCTTGGCCGCCAAAGAAAAATTTCCGTTTTTGTATACTGATTTGAAGGTGCGATACCATTCTAAATTCACCATGGTATAAATATATTTATTACAAACATAATATAAATTATTTTTAATAATATCATATTCGCCATAAATTTGTACTCTCAACTTAAAATATACAATGAACAAAACGAACTTATTTGCGATTCTGTTATTAACCTTAAGTTGCTTGATGGCAACTGCTCAAAAACAAAATAAAAAGATGAAAAAAGTACTATTTGTGGTTACCAGTCATGATAAATTAGGTAACACAGGAGAAAAAACAGGATTTTGGACAGAAGAATTTGCTGCTCCTTATTATGCATTGGCCGACAAAGGAATTCAAATCGACATTGCTACACCACTGGGAGGACAACCTCCAATCGATCCTAAAAGTGCTGATCCAGCATCGGCTACTGAGGACACCAAACGTTTTGATGCCGATACCGCGTTGTTAGCAAAACTAAAAAACACTAAAAAGTTAACAGAAGTTAATCCATCAGATTACGATGCGGTTTTTTACCCTGGAGGTCACGGTCCGTTGTGGGATTTGGCCGAGGATACAACTTCAGCAGACTTAATTGCTACTTTTTATACACAAAACAAGCCAGTCGCCTTCGTATGTCATGCGCCAGCTGCTTTGAAAAATGTTAAGGTAAATGGCCATTTTTTGGTTAAAGGTAAAAAAGTAACTGGTTTTACGAACTCCGAAGAAGCAGCCGTGGGATTGACCAATGTCGTACCTTTTTTGGTGGAAGATATGTTACAAAAAAATGGTGGTTCTTTCAGCAAAGCCGAAGATTGGCATTCGTATGCCGTTGAAGATGGTTTATTAATTACAGGACAAAATCCAGCATCATCAAAGTTGGTTGCCGAAAAATTATTGGCGCAATTGCATTCAAAAAAATAAGAGAAAGTCTCTAAGATACTGAGAAGCTAAGTTACTAAGGTCTAAATGTGTTTAAAAACTCAAAAACTTAGTACCTTAGTGTCTCTTTAAAAACAAACCTCATGTTAAACTTCGAATTATACAATCCTACGAATTTAATTTTCGGAAAAGGACAAATAGAAAAAATAGCGACCTTGATTCCAGCAGAAGCCAAAATTTTGATCGCTTACGGAGGCGGAAGTATCTTCAAAAATGGCATTTACGATCAAGTTAAAGCTGCCCTTCAAGATCGCACGATAGTTGAATTTGGCGGTATTGAACCCAATCCACATTACGAAACGCTAATGAAAGCGGTAACGATAATCAAAGAACAAAACATAGATTTCATCCTTGCCGTGGGTGGCGGAAGTGTAATTGATGGCGTGAAATTCATGTCGGCAGCGGCACATTTTGAAGGCAACCCGATGGATATCCTACAAAAAAGATTACTCATCAAAGACCTTAGCAAAGTAGTTACTTTTGGTACTGTTCTAACAATTCCTGCCACTGGTTCCGAAATGAATTCGGGTGCTGTAGTAACGATTCAAGCCACACAAGAAAAACTGTCATTTGGCGGAAGCGCTTTGTTTCCTAAATTTTCGATTTGTGACCCCACGGTTATTCATTCTTTACCAAAAAGACAATTGCAAAACGGGGTTGTAGATGCTTACACTCATGTGCTAGAACAATACTTGACCTATCCGCATGATGGTTTTTTACAAGATCGAATTTCCGAAAGTATTTTGCAAACATTAATCGAAATTGGACCAAAGGTAGTAGAGGATCCAACCAATTATGCTTTGGCTTCGAACTTTATGTGGAGTTGCACCATGGCGCTCAACGGACTGATTCAAAAAGGAGTTCCTAGCGACTGGGCTACACACATGATTGGTCATGAATTAACGGCTTTGTATGGAATTGATCACGCTAGAACATTGGCTATCATTGGTCCCAACTTATATCAGATTATGTTCGAAACCAAAAAAGGAAAATTAGCTCAATACGGCAAACGTATTTTTAATTTATCTGGAACTGATGACGAAATTGCTCAAGAGGCTATTCACAAAACAGTAGATTTCTTCCACATTATGGGAATGCAAACCCAATTGTCTGAATACACCAAAGATTTCGAAAAAACAGCCGATTTTATTGCAAAAAGATTTGAAGAAAGAGGTTGGAAAGCTTTAGGAGAAAAACAAAATATCACACTAGAAAAGGTTAGAGAAATAGTAACCGCTAGTTATTAATACTAAAAAAAGGCGCTTTACAATTCGTAAAACGCCTTTTTCAATTACTAAAAACAAAACTAACTAAAACAAAAATAATATCTTTTCATTATAAACTTAATTTACAGTAATTTACAACGTAAAAACAAACTATATATTGTGAAAAATAAAAAATTTATTATTTTAAAAAAGATCTTTCTAAGCTGTAGTCAATACTCAACAATATGGGTGGCAAACAAAATTAATTTGTGTAATTACTAGTATTTTGAGTACTTTTGATGAAATTTAATAAAAAAATGGCCGATAAATTAAAATTTGCAGTAATTGGTGGGGGAAGTTGGGCAACTGCTATTGCTAAAATGTTATGTGTGAACCAAAAAGAAATTTGCTGGTACATGCGAAACGAAGTCGCTATCGATCACCTCAAAACCTACAAACATAATCCCAATTACTTGAGTTCGGTTGAATTTGACACCAACAAACTTATCCTAACTTCGAATATTAATGAAGCAGTAGAATATGCTGATTACTTAATTTTTGCCATTCCATCGGCTTTTTTAGAGGGAGAATTATCTAAAATAACTGTTCCGTTAAAAGACAAAATCATCTTTTCGGCCATCAAAGGGATTGTTCCAGAAACCAGCTTGATTGTTGGGGAACATTTTCACATTCAATACGACATTCCTTATTACAACATAGGCGTAATAACAGGTCCTTGCCACGCCGAAGAAGTTGCCTTAGAACGACTTTCTTATCTTACAATTGCCTGTGGTGACCCAGACAAAGCAAAAAAAGTAGCCGAAAATTTATCAGGAAATTATATAAAAGCCAAAATATCAGATGATATAATTGGTACAGAATATGCGGCGATGCTCAAGAACATTTACTCAATAGCAGCTGGGATCGCACACGGTTTGGGTTATGGTGATAATTTCCAATCGGTAATCATGAGTAATGCTATTCGAGAAATGAAAAAGTTTATCCGAAAAGTGCACAAAATGAAACGTAACATCAATGATTCTGCCTATTTGGGAGATTTATTAGTTACTGGTTATTCCATCTTTTCAAGAAACCGTATGTTTGGAAATATGATAGGTAAAGGCTATACTGTTCAAGCAGCTATGATGGAAATGAGCATGGTAGCCGAAGGCTATTATGCTGTAAAAAGCGCTTACAAACTCAACCAAGGTTATGGCGCCAAAACTCCAATTATAGATGCCGTATATCAAATTTTGTATGAAGGAAAAGAAGCTAAAGCGGTCTTTAAAAAACTTACCGAAGCGTTAGACTAATTTGTTCTAAAAAAAATTACCAAAATAAAAAAAGGCAACTGTTACATCAACAGTTGCCTTTTTACAAAAACACATAACTAACTAAATATACATCAAACATAAAAATTCCTTTGGGAAAGATTTTGTATTTAATCGTGTACAATAGGTATGCCTAAGTTAAAAAACCACGGTTTTAAAGGGATTATAAAATTTTAAGAGTCGCAAGACTGTCCATTTATTGGAAAAAAATTTCAGAATTTGGACAAAAAAAGATGCCACTGGAACTCCCAATGGCATCTTTTACATTTTAAATTATCAATAAATTATCTAACTATTACGCCATCTACAAAAAGAATAGGTACTTCCTCCATTTCAGATTCATTGATGCTATTGGCTTTGAAAATGAATTTTTTATCGTACAAGGTTCCATCAATAAAATACGTTACCATAAACTCATTATTGAGCGTAAGTACATTTTTCTCAATCATTTCTATTTTAACAACAGAAACCGCTGGTATTTCAACGAAAGCGTGACGCAAAAGCGATGTTTTTTTCATTTCGCCATCAATCGTTCCAAAGGCTTTTGAAACAACCATAACGCCTTCTAAATTGAAATCACTATCGTTTACCAAGTAGGCGTACCACACTTTTTCCATAAAGTCGTCGCTCCATTCTTGAACGGCAGCAATAAATACATTTTCTACGACAGGTATGATGATGTCTTTTTTCATAGATTAAAAAAATGAGTCCCTAGTACTTAGTTCTCAGTCAAAAGATGCTATGACTGCAAAAGAACTAACTGCTAAGGACTATTGACTTGTTACTAAATAATCGATTTAAATTGCTCTAAGAAACGCACATCGTTTTCATAAAACATACGGATATCACCAATTTGATACAACAACATAGCGATACGCTCTACTCCCATTCCGAAAGCAAAACCATTATACTCATCTGGATTGATGCCACAATTGGTCAAAACATTAGGGTCTACCATTCCGCAACCACCAATTTCTAACCAACCCGTACCTTTGGTAATACGATAATCGGTTTCGGTTTTTAGTCCCCAATAAATATCTATTTCGGCACTTGGCTCCGTAAATGGAAAATAAGACGGTCTAAGACGAATTTTTGACTTCCCGAACATTTCCTTCGTAAAATACAAAAGCGTTTGTTTTAAGTCAGCAAAAGACACATCCTTGTCGATATACAACCCTTCTACTTGATGAAAGATACAGTGCGAACGAGACGAAATGGCTTCGTTACGAAATACACGACCTGGAGAAATCGTACGAATAGGTGGTTTGTTGTTTTCCATATAACGCACCTGAACCGATGAAGTATGCGTACGCAACAACACATCAGGATTGGTTTGAATGAAAAAAGTATCTTGCATATCACGAGCCGGATGGTATTCTGGCAGGTTCAAGGCAGTAAAATTATGCCAATCGTCTTCAATTTCTGGTCCTTCAGAAACATTGAATCCAATGGTAGAGAAAATATCAATAATTTGATTTTTCACTAAGGATATTGGGTGACGTGAACCTATAGTGATTGGTTCGCCCGTTCTGGTTAAATCGCCATAAATACCTTTGCTTTCTTGCTGATTTTCTAGACCTTCCTGAATGGATTTTACTTTTTCTTCAGCAGTAGCTTTTAGTAAATTGATGACTTGTCCAAATTCCTTTTTCTGTTCGTTCGGAACATTTTTAAACTCGGCAAACAACTCTTTCAAAAGACCTTTACTTCCCAAATATTTGATTCGGAACGCTTCTAATTCCGCTCCATTCTGAGTAGAAAACGCTTGTGCTTCTGCAATGTATTCTTTTATCTTATCTATCATTTTCATTCCATAATTGAGGTGCAAATTTAGCTTTTTTTGGTGATTAGTGAAAAGTGATTAGTCAAAAAATTAAATAATGCTAATCACTAATTACTTTTTACTTTTCACTATTTTCTAATCAATCACCTCTCGCTCTACAAAATAATTCACAATCGCTTCTTTCATCAAAACGGTTTGTTCACCAGCTTTCAAAGGCGGTAATTCCTCCTTCACTTTATAATGTGGCCAACCTTCTTCATCAAAAAAGTCAAACTCATAAAACCCATAAGGTTCCAGCAATCTACAAATAGCAATATGCATCAGATTTACCTTTTCATCTTTCTTAAACTCGCGGTGCACTTGGCCCAACTCTTGAACCCCGATAAGGTAAATTATAGCGTCTAAATCCAAATCTTCGCCTTGCGAAAATCGATCTGACAATAAGGAAACCAAGCGTTCCCAACGTTCTTTTAACTGTATATCTCTAGACATTATTTTCAAATTAAGGAATTAGGATTTAAAATTTAGGATTGACTAACCAACACTACTTTTCAATACTAATTATTTTTGGCAAAGATAAGCACTTGAAAATTGAGTTAGGGTATCGCCGATTTCTTTTATATTTGCACTTTTAATTTATTACCCTAAAAACATGACTTTTTTTGATCTTTTAATTGGTGGTTTATTGGCTTATGCCTTGTTCAAAGGCATTCAAAACGGCCTTTTTGCCGAATTGGCTTCTTTGGTTTCTTTGTTGATTGGAATTTACGTAGCGGTAAAATTCTCCGCACTTATGGCATCCATAATTTCAAGCATTGTAAAATGGAATCCGTATACAATACAAATAGTGGCTTTTATACTGACCTTCATTGTGGTGGTCGTGGGTATTTATATGCTTAGTAAATTTTTTACAGGTCTAGCCGATTTTGCTTATCTAGGCTGGATCAATAAAGTAGGTGGCGGTGTGTTTAGAGTGTTGAAATTTGTACTGATTATCAGTATATTTTTGACCATTTTCGAAAAAATCAATTACCATAATTTCTTGGCTAAAAAAGAGACTTTAGATAAATCACTTTTTTTTAATCCGATACAAAAAACTTCTGCTTTTATTTTTCCTTCTTTAGAGAAATTATACGATAAAGCTAAAAAATAAGATTCTTTATTTAAAGTATACAAAAACGCCCTTGGAATATAGAATTTCAAGGGCGTTTTTTTTCTATGAATAATTAGTTTATTTCATGGTTTAACACATTATTAGCTTTAAACCCAATAAGTTTAATATTAGTTTGCTTTTAAACTTGTTGCAGCGTAGTACTACATCAATAATGAAACTTACAAAGTCAGATACTTTTCAATAGCATACTAAATTAATAACCTAGTAAATAAAAAAACAACCAAACAATTGCATAAAAAAAACCGCCTCAAAAAATTGAGACGGTTTTGACATTCTAAAAATAACTAACTACCAACCTGGGTTTTGCTGTGCAGCAAGCGTTGGGTTATTATTAGTCTCCAATAAAGGTATTGGCCACAAAACTCTAAAATCAGAACTTGGAATTGCTTTTTCTAACAAAGGACCATCATAAGGTGTTCCTAATACAAACATATCTTTATTAGCAGAACCATTACCTATTTTAGCTGGAATACCATCAATAGGAGCAATATCATCATTTTGCAAACGGTGAATATCAGACCAACGACGTCCTTCCATCAAAAACTCAATTCTTCTTTCTTTCAAAATCGCTTTTACTACATCAGCAGCAGTTGCGAAAGAAGCAGCTGTGTAAGCCTGAGTAGCAGGATTTGCTAAAGATCTATTTCTTACTCTATTCAATAATGTAAGTGCAGTAGCTAAATCTGGAGAAGCCTTTCTAGCTTGCGCTTCAGCAACATTTAATAACACTTCAGCAAAACGAATTACAGGTGCAGCATCAGTAAATTTTGTACCTTCTTTGTATTTATTAGTGTATTTAATTCCATTTACAGTTTCAACCATAGTCCCTTCAGTTCTTCTTTTATCATCAGTTAACCAACTTGGGTCTCTCCAAATAATAGGACTAATACAAACCAATCTTCTTGTTTTGTATTGAGAGGCCAAAGCTCCGTTTACACCAGGGTTTTGTCCTGCTGCTTCAGCATGACGAATAGAGAAAATTGACTCAGGATTAGTTAAGTTTGTTGCTGTAATAAATGGCACTTCAGGTTGCGCACCAAGAGCGATTCCTGCTAATGGCTTAGATCCTTCAGCAATTACTTTATCCCAGTTTCTTTGATGTAAATATACTCTTGTTTTAAAAGCAATTGCTGCGTTTTTGGTTGCTAAGCTTTTATCTGAAGCTTGTGTAATTTTAGCTTCAGCATCATCAAGATCTGCAATTACTTTTGCATAACATTCTGCAACACTGTTACGCCCTCTTGCTAATTCAGCATCAACTTCCGCTTGAGTATCGATTCCTACTTCACGATAAACTATACCTGCATGACTTGCAGTTGCAGTAAAGTTGTAAGGCCTTGCAAAATAAGTAAGTAATTCGAAGTGCGTAATTGCTCTTAAAAATTTAGCTTGACCAATATAATCATTACCTACAGCTGTAGAAATAATTCCTTTTGCCATAGCTCCAGTCACCCCTTCGATCACTAAGTTACAACGGTTGATCAAACGATAACCGTCTACCCAATAATATACGTTGTTAGCCGTATTTGTGTCATAATTTCCTTGGTAGGTAAATTGATAAAAAGCGGCCATATTAACAACATCCTCTCCCCTATTATCACCTTGCTGTACAAAAGCTGCTCCCCAAACATAGCCACGACCACCGTTAGGGTTAGTGCTATTAAACTGACCTAATTGTGCAGCATTATACATTCCATTTACTGAAAGTTTTATCAATGATGGAGAAGAATAAGAAGCATCATTTGAGATATTATTTACTGGGCTCAAATCTAGTATTTTTTCATCATCACATGAATTTACTAAAAAGGCAAACAGTAATGCACTTGTAAGTTTTATATACTTTTTCATTTTTTATTATAAGTTTACGTTAAGACCCATAGAGATTGTTTTGGCACGTGGAGTTCCATTTAAATCTACTCCAAAAGTTTCCATCTCAGGATTGATTCCTTTGTAATCAGTAATGATTAACATGTTTTGAGCTTGAAGGAAAATTCTAAACTTATCAAGCTTTAATTTTTCAACTAGTGATTTTGGAAGAGAATATCCTATAGAAACATTGTCTAAACTAATAAAATCTCCATTTTCAACAAAACGAGTTGTAGCAAAACTTGCTAAATTTATTAGGTTTCCGTTTCCAGCCATCAACTTTGGTGTCCAGCCATCTCCAGGATTTGCAGCACTTTGCCATCTTCCTAAAATTTCAGTACTATTATTGTTTAGATCCTGATTCAACATTTCTCTTCTGGTAGAATTGAAAATTTTGTTACCCCCACTAAAACGCACAAGAAATGTTAAATCGAAATTTTTGTAACTCATGTTAGAAGAAAAACCACCAAAATAAGTTGGCAATGTATTTCCTAGTATTTTTCTATCAGACAAAGCCAAAGAAGAAGCCTTTGAAACATCGCTTGGATTAGATGAATCATAAACTACATATCTTCCGTTATTAAGGTTAGCCTGAACTAAAGATCCGTCAGCCTTAACATATACTGGATTTCCATTTGCTTTATTCACTCCCCAATATTCATAACCAAACAATGAGTTAGGCGATTCATTAGTTCTAATTATAATATTTGGATTAATATTGATATCCGAAGATGAACCACCAACAATATCAGCATTGTTACTTGGCAAAGAGGTAACTAAACTTTTTTGAAGCGTTACATTGGCATTTACATTCCATTTAAAATCAACATTGTTAATTATTGCCGCTTCAACACCAAACTCTAATCCTGTATTTTCTAACGCACCGATGTTTTTAGCGATTCTGTTATTAGGTACACCTAATGAAGAAGCAACTGGTACGTTCAAAATCATCCCTTCAATATCATTTTTGAAGTAATCTGCCGTTATCTTAATTCTATTGTTTAAGATTGATAAATCAACACCAAAATCGGTTTTTTTACTTTTCTCCCATTGCAATTGGTCGTTACCAAATTGTGTATAAGCAATACCATTTGCAGCACCATACTGAGAAGCCGAAGTTAAACCTAAGTAAGGAAAGTTTCCAATATCAGTATTTCCTACTTCAGAATAAGAAGCTCTTAACTTGAAATCAGAAACATACTCTTTTATGCCTGACATGAAATTTTCATTGGCTATATTCCAACCTGCAGAGTATCCTGTAAAGTTACTCCATCTAGTAGCTGGGCTTAATTTAGACAAACCATCACGTCTAATAGATCCTTGCAAGAAATATTTCTGTTTGTAGTTGTAAGACAATCTAGCGATGTAAGACACGATAGAGTTTAAACCAACACTTCCATTAGCTGTCTGAACTGTATAAGCTCCTGAAACCAAGTTTTGATCGTAAAATCCATCAGCTAAATCAGTACCAACACCTTCAAAGTATTGATTTTTTTCTGATTGGTATTCCGCAACTGCAGTAGCAGAAACATTGTGGTCGTTTAAGAATGTTTTGTTATAAGAAAGAATGTTTTGAATATTCCATCTTAACGAATTTAGATTATCATTTTGCAATCTTCCATTAACAGAAAAACCATCACCATGAACAGGACTCCAGTATAAGAAACCACCAGTATTAGCATTATCAGCACTTGCTTGAAATCTAAAATTCAAATCTTTTGTAATATCTGCAGAGGCAAAAGTATTGATCAAAAGACGCTGAATAGTTGACGTTTGTTTGTTATTTTCTAAACCGTAAACTACGTTTGTCAATTGAGTACCTACTGGTTGTAAATTATCCCATTGACCTACCCAATTGTTAGTAGTAATATTGTATCCTGTTGGATTAGCAGCATTATAAATTGGAACATTAGGCAAATTACGGATAGCATTAAAAATATTACCAGAAATTGAGCCTCTACCTGTATTTAAACCACTATATTCAGTTCTTGAAAGCGCAATATTTCCACCAAAAGAAAACCAATCGTTTAATTTGTGTTCAATATTTGTTCTAAAGTTGTAACGAGTCATTTCGTTAGACTTAGCAATACCTTCTTGATCAGAATACCCTAACGACATGAAATATTTCGTTTGATCAGTACCACCACTAAACGATAAATTATGATCTATTTGAACCGCATTATCTCTTAGAACAGCTTTTTGCCAATCTGTATTATAAGTTGAACCTACAGCCCAAATTGGCTCGCCTATATTAGTTCTTTTCTCATTCGCGATAGTTAAAAACTGAGAAGTATTCAACAAATCAAAAGTTTTAATTGGTGAAGAAATCCCAATAGTAGTGTTATAACTCACTTTGGCATTTCCTTTTTTACCTTTTTTAGTTGTAATCAAGATAACTCCATTTGCAGCCCTAGAACCATAAATTGCTGTAGCAGCACCATCTTTTAACACTTCGAAAGACTCAATATCGTTAGGATTAATATCTCCTAATCCATTTGCGTTAGCATATCCACCAAGATCACCAGAATAAATTGGCATACCATCCACAATATACAAAGGTTGTGTACCTGATGAAATAGAAGCAACACCACGAATTCTCACTACTGGCGCTTGTCCTACGATACCATTTGGAGATGTAACCTGAACACCTGCAGAACGACCACCTAATAAACTCTCAAAAGATGGAGAAACCAATCCAGCAATTACTTCCCCTTTAATTTGAGAAATTGAACCTGTAATAGTTTTTTTCTTTTGAACACCATATCCAACAACTACTACCTCTTCTAATTTCTCGGCATCATTGTTTTCCAACTTAACATTTAATTTGTCTGAAGCATCAACCACTTTAGACACATCTTTCATCCCAACAAAAGAGAAAACTAATACATCTCCTTGTTTGGCTTTAATAGCATAGCTTCCATCGAAACTAGTTTGAGTTCCAGTTTTGGTTCCCTTAATAATTACATTCACTCCTGGGATTGGACCTACAGCATCCGATACTACTCCCGAAACAGTTTTCACTTGAGCGAAAACTAATTGCATTGACAAAGCCAATAGCAAAGAAAAAATCCATTTGAATTTTGATCGCATAAACTTGAATTTTGATTTAGTTATGCAACAAAAATCATAACAATTTCTTAATAAAAAAAACAGCAATCCATTGCGAACCCTCGAAAACAAAGGAATTCAGTAAATTTTATATTACATTAATTATAAAATACCCAACACATATTTTTAGATTTAACACAAATCAAACAGGTATTAAAAATTATATCTAAATTAAATTGCGAATTCAATATAATTGCAGGAATGCTAATTTTAACATAATTTCCCAAAAAAACACCCTAAAAACATAAGCTTTTAAGCAAAAAACGGGTGTTTCTCAACAATAGAAACACCCGTTTTTAAGAAAATTCACCTTAATATTTACTTCACTTCTTTAATAGAATTCGCGTTCAACCAGCCTTCAGTGCCGTCCGTGAGTTGTACTTTTCTCCATTGTTCAAGGGATTCAAGAACATAAACTTTGGTGCCTTCATGGAGGATTATTACGGTCGGACTTGCAGCTTGTGGCTCACTTTTTACTTCGGTACTTTCTGCAAAAAGTATAGCTGGTCGATCATTTTTAAAATGACTTTGCTCAAAATAACCCGCAAAAACACTTATCAAAACGAGTAGCAATCCAAAAAACATCCCAAAGAAAAAAACACGTTTCGCTAAAGAAGTTTGAGTAAAATAGTATCCTAAAAAAAGGAATAGCACTACAACTGCAAACCCAATCGAAATCCATCCCCAAGTATCATAATGAAAGAAAGCGGTAAAATCGTGTACCAGTTTCTCGAAACCTACTTTGGGAACCACTTTAATCTCATCGATGGTTTTCTTTTGGGCAAATTTCAAATTGTTTAGAATTTCTGAATCATTAGGTTTCAAAACCAAGGCTTTCTCGTAATTATAAATAGCTGGTGCTACTTGATTGAGTTTGTAATAACAATTACCCAAATTGAAATACAAATCAGCCGATTCTTTTTTCTCCGTTTGCACCATCGATTCATAGGCCTGAATGGCTTGCTCGTATTGTCCTTTTTTATACAATGCATTCCCTGACTCAAACCCATTTTGAGCAGTTAAAACACTGGTTATAAATAATAATAAATAAACTATATTTTTCATATGTTGATTTAATTTTAAACACAAAGATCACTAAGGAAGCGCTAAGAACACTATTTTAAAGTGTACCGTTTATCACCCTTCTTACTCCTTCTTTGAATAATTTCACGTTAAAATTGATTAATAATCCTAACTTACAATCTGATAATTTTAAATAAGTTAGCAACTGCGCCAAATGAACATCATTTAGCGTTTCCACTGCCTTGATTTCAACAATAAACTTATCTTCAACTAAAATATCAATTCTATATCCTACATCTAATTTTACTTCTTCATAAACTAGTAGTAAGGATTTTTGCTTTTCAACTTTTAAATTTGCTTTCTTTAATTCATAAAACAAGCACTCTTCATACGCACTTTCCAATAATCCAGGGCCTAAAACTTTATGAACCCTTAAGGCACATTCAAATACTATTTTGGAAATTTCATTTTCATTCATCTATTTAAAAATTTGTGCTTTTTGTGCCTTCCTAGTGCCCTTTGTGGTTACACAATTTGTTTTTCTAATCCCGAAATAATTTCAACGGCTTTATCAAAATCTTGCTGAATCGAGGCGCTAGAAGAAGGCGCATAACGCGCAATCTCACAATTTTCGGTCAAGGCAATAAAATCATTCACAGCCTCAGGATTCGCTTTTCTAGACAACAACAATTCTTGAATGTTATCTTTACTCATTTCTGAAGTTTCGATGTGTAATTTGGCTTTTAAGAAATTATGCATCGCTTTTTCGAGTGCCACATAGAACAACTCTTTGTTCGCAATTTGTTTTTTGGCTTCCGATAAATATTTTTTAGCCAATTTATTGTTCATTTTGATTCGGTTACCAAAGACATCGCTATCTATGGCTTCTTTTTTCTTTTTGAAAATCACAATCAAAGGGATTATTCCAAAAGGAAGCAATAACAATGCATAAAAGCTATTGGAGCCTAAGAAATCCTTTCCGTGAACATCTTCAAGCTCTGTTTTGAGCTTGATGAATTTGAATTGCTCCAGATTACTAATCTTATTTTTAGCCGTGCTCGCCACTGAGGTACTGTCTGTAGCAGTCGGACCATCTAAAACAGTCACCAAAATCTCTGGAGAAGTAATCGTTTTGTAGCTGCCCGAATTCAAATCAAAATAAGAGAATTGCATTGGTTTGATCGGATAGGTTCCTTTGAACTGCGGAATAATGGTATAACTGTCCGAAATCTTACCTGCCATTCCAGAAAGTGGCGTATTTACGGATTCCGTATGAACAGGGTCATACATTTCTAGAGCGTTTGGAACTACAGGTTTGGGTAAGGTGAATAATTTAAGATTTCCTTTTCCAGCGGCGCTTACTACCAATTCTAAACTTTCACCATTGTGTAGCGTTGTTTTGCTTGGTGTAACTTTAAAATCAAAACTTCCCACAGCACCTGAAAAATCTGCTGGCTTGCCCGATTCTGGCAATCCCTTTACGGCAATGGTTCTTGATCCTGCAGAAACTCTTTTACTCGTTTCTCTAATCATCATTTGACCAAACATATCTCTTCTGTTGGTTGGCAACTGAACGTCTATGTCGAGCGATAGCGGCTCGATTTCAAGTTTGCCAGATTTTTGAGGATATAAAACGGTTTTTCTTAGCACTACGTAACGGAAACGCTCTCCTTTGAACATCCCTTCTTCAGCGACTAATTGTTTGATATCAATATTTTGGCTCCAAAAATCATTGTATTTTGGCTTACTTAACTCACGCCAATTTGAAATTCCGATATTGTAGCTGAAATACAACTTATACACAACGGTAATGGGCTCGTTGATATACGGATTGGTTTTAGAAACATCGGCTACTAAATACAAATTATTATCGGCAGAAATTTGTCCGTCATTCTCTTCCTGACTTTGTTGTACTGCATTGGTCACAGTAATCTTTACAGGAGAGGTTTTGTATACCTGACCATTAAACTCAATCGCTGCTTGCTTAATCACCAAAGCTCCTTTTCGAGTGGGCAACAAAAAATAAGAATACACTTTTTCAAAAGAGCTTCTACCGTTGACCCAAGATTGACTTACTTGTTGGCTAGGTCCAGCGATGATTCGGAAACCATCGAAAGAAGGTTGAATAAAATTATCACCATCTACATTCATAATAAAGTCAACACGAAGGCGTTCATTTAACGCTAAAGTGTTTTTACTCACTCGTGCCTCAAACTGAACTTGAGCCAGAAGCGGGTTAGCAATTATAAAAAGTGCAACTGCAATAAATTTTTTCATTTTAAAATGCGGTTT
This sequence comes from Flavobacterium sp., assembly GCF_027531905.1. Taxonomy (GTDB): domain Bacteria; phylum Bacteroidota; class Bacteroidia; order Flavobacteriales; family Flavobacteriaceae; genus Flavobacterium. The sequence continues at coordinate 16,279 of NZ_JAPZSU010000074.1, forward strand.
TTGAATTACCAATCTTTTTCGGTTTGAACTGGTTTTCCTTGGCCTTGTTTGGCTTTTACTTTATCTTGAATTTTCTTTTCTTCGTTGTTTACAGCATCCAAAAGGTTTTCTAAACGGTCTTTAGAAATATCGCCAGGTTTGGGTTTGGGTTGTCCTTTTTGGTCTTGATTTTTGCTGTTTTTTTGCTCGTTTTGATTAGGATCTTGTTTTTTGTCCTGATCGCCTTTATCGTCTTTTTTGTCTTTATCTTTATCGCCGTCTTTCTTGTCGTCCTTCTTATCTTTATCCTTGTCTTTGTCTTTTTTATTATCCTTATCGTTTTTCGGTGGATTGTCTTTTAGCATTTTTTTGGCCAAAGCATAATTGTAACGCGTTTCTTCATCTTCGGGATTAGAACGTAAAGCGTTTTTATAAGCATCTACAGCGGCTTCGTAATTTTTATCTTTCATAAAAGTATTGCCCAAATTGTGCAATATTTTGTGCTTTTGCGATTTTACTTTGGCTTTGCGTAATGCTTCAACATAGGCGTATTGTGCTTCGGCATTTTGATTTTGTTTGTAAATTGCATTTCCTAAATTGTAAGGAGCCACTGTTCGGTTAGGGAATTTAGATTGTGAAATTCTATAATTCGCCTCCGCTTCTACAAACTTTTTTTCTGCAAATTCTTCATTCGCTTTTGGTAATGCTTTGTCTTTTTGTTGAGCAAATAAGCCCCCTAACCCCAAAAGGGAAAACAAGAAAAGGAATATGAAATATTTTTTAATCATTTGTAATTTTGTATTTTATCACTTTCAAGTACATTTATCAACTTCACATTGGGAGGTTAGAAAACTTTATTTCTCGTTAAACAAATTCAATTTTTTCACCCAACTTGTTTTGCGTTCTAACAGAAATACATCTACCAAAAGCAACAGAAAACCAATGGCTAAAAACCACTGAAATTGAGATTGGTACTCTGCCATTTCAGTTGCTTCAAATTCTGTTTTTTGGATTTTATCCAAAGTGTTTTTTACGAATTCTAATACTTCTTTGGTATTCGCGCCGTTTACATAATTTCCATTCGTCGCTTTTGCAATGCTTTTCAAGCTTTCTGGATTCAATTTTGTGATAACGATTTGATTGTCTTTGTCTCTTTTATAGCTTTCAATCACACCGTTTCGGCGCAAAGGAATCGTACCTCCTTTTTCTGTTCCGACACCAATGGTGATGATTTTCATACCAATTTTATTGGCTTCTTCGGCGGCGCTTTCAGCTCCTTCAGAATGGTCTTCCCCATCCGAAATCATAATCATCAACTTGCTTGTTTTGCTTTTTTCATCAAAATAAGTAGCCGATAGTTTAATCGCTTGGTCCAAAGAAGTTCCTTGAGACGAAACAATGTCGGTATTCATACTTTGTAAAAACATTTTCGCCACACCATAATCTGAGGTAATTGGCAATACAGGAAAAGCACTTCCTGCATAAGCTACAATTCCTATACGGTCACTGCCGAGTTGGTTGATGATTTGAGAGACGATTTGCTTGCTTTTTTCTAAACGACTGGGTGCGATATCCTCTGCCAACATACTTTTAGAAACATCGACTGCAAAAACAATATCAATACCTTCACGCTTCACCGTTTCCATTTTGGTGCCAATCTTAGGATTCACCAAACCTAAAATCAAGCAGGCAAAAGCCAATACTAACACAATTAATTTCAATACCGATTTAAAACTAGAGCTATCTGGACTCAACTTTTGCACCATTTCAACCGAACCAAATTCGCGTTGTTTTTTTCTTTTCCAATATAAATTGTACAAGAAAATCACTACCAAAAGAGGCAATAAGATGAGTAGATATAAATATTTTTTTTCGTCTAATTCCATTTTTTATTCAAATTCCAAAAATTAAATCCCAAATTCCAATTGTGAGTGTAACTACTCCAAAATAAATTCCATCCATTGGAATTTGGAGTTTTAAAAATTGATTTTTGTTTTATTTAAAACAATCCTTTTTAAATCAATATTTTAAATAAAACTCCTGTACACTGTATTTCTCAAACCAACTTCGATTAGTAACAATAGTCCTGCTAGCAACACAAAAAATCGGAACTTTTCGTCGTAGTCGTAGAATTTTAATTCTTCTATTTCTGTGGTTTCGAGTTTGTTGATTTCGTTATAAATCTGTGCTAGTTTGTCGTTGCTTGTTGCTCTAAAGTATTTACCATCGGTTTTTCGGGCAATGTTTTTCATCAATTGCTCGTCGATTTCTACTTTCATCATTTGGAACAAAAAGCCTCCGTTCGGTGCGATTGCATAAGGAAACATTGCCATTCCGTTTGTTCCAATTCCGATAGTGTAGACTTTAATTCCGTATTGTCTGGCAATATCTGAAGCGGTTTCTGGTTCAATAAAACCAGCATTGTTTACACCATCCGTCAAGAGAATAATGACTTTACTTTTAGCTTTGCTGTCTTTCAAACGGTTTACGGCTGTCGCCAATCCCATCCCAATTCCAGTTCCGTCTTGCAAAACGTTGTCGTATTTTATGCTTTTGATAGCTTCTTGAACAATCGCTTTATCACTAGTCACAGGAGTTTTAGTATACGATTCGGCAGCATACACTACCAATCCAATACGGTCATTGGGTCTTTCGTCAACGAAACTAGCCGCCACACGTTTTAGGGCTTCCATTCGATTGGGCTTTAAATCTTTGGCCAACATACTTCCTGAAACGTCAATCGCCATCACGATATCAATTCCTTTGGTGGTTTTCGTTCTATTGCTCACATCGACTGTTCTAGGTCTTGCCATTGCCACAATCAACAACGCCAATGCCAAAATTCTAAACACGCTCAAATAAGGTTTCAACTGCACCCAAAATGATTTTTTTCCTTGAAAGCCTGCTGTTGAACTCATTTTAAGCGCAGCCACTTGATGATTTCTTTTCCAGAACAACCAAGCAATCACCACTGGCAGTAACAAGAACAACCAAAAAAATTCTGGATTTAAAAACGTTATCTTTTCCATTAGTTTCTTGCTAGTTTTAATTCAACAGAATTCAATATACGTTCTGCTATTTTTGTGGCGTACTCATCTCCTTCTTCGTGCAAAATCATAATTTGCTGCAATCCGCCATTTTGACTAAACAATAAAATCTCATAATACAATTTCGTACTGCTATTGGATTTATCGTCAACTTTGGAGAATGTTCCGTATCCTTTGATTCCTTTAAGTCCTTCGGGAGTTTCAAAATCCTCTTGTTTAACGAGCATATTTTGAGCGCCTTGCAGCTCCATCATTTTGATAGAACCTTCGAGGGCTTTTGACAAATCAAGGGCATTTTCTTGTTTGAAACTATAAGTGGACACCATCAAATAGAAATTTCCTAAGAAGCTTCCATAGCCAAAAGATTGCATATCTTTAATTAATGCCAAACCTTCTTTTGGTAACGCTTTTTTCAAATCAACACGGGTCAATACTTCAGGAGTTTCAATGATTACACTAGGGTTTCCGTATTGACTTTTCACCCATTCTCCTTCAAGTAATTCTTTGGTTTGATGTCCGATAATAGAATGTACCGTGTACATAAATCCTTTGGTCACTACGAAAAACAAAAAGACACTCAGCACTATTCCTGCACCGATACCAACATAAGTTCTGATTTTCGCTTTGCGTTCTTTTTCCAACTGAAGTTGTAATTGTTTTTGTTTTTGAGCTTCGTTCAACACATTTTCCTCTTCAGATTCTACTACAACAGGTATTGCATTATCAAGGGTTAAAATCGCTTTTTGAATTTTATTTCTATCTTCTGTGATTTCAAAATCTAGAGGTTTAGATTTCGCAAATTTTACCAAATCCGCTTGTTTCAATACACGTTCTAAGTTATCGATTGTTTCTTGAGATAACTTCATTTTCTTTTTCTGAGAAGCCGCTTTAAGTCCTGCAACTAATTCCGCTGTGGTACTTTCCATCGCTGGAACAGCAATGGCTTCTTCGATATAATTTCTAGCAATATCCGTCAATTCGCTATAATATGCTTTTACATCACCTTTTTGCCAAAGCTCTTTTTGCTCTAAAGTATTCAATAAACTCGTGGCTTTTTCGATAGGCGTTTTGTAAACGACAACTTCTGGTGCTACTGTTTTTTTACGAATTTTGAAGTACCAATAGGCTACTGCCCCAACGATAACAAGAGCTATCAAAAGATACAACCACCAATTGCCCCAAGAATCTTGCGCTTTGATGATGCCTTTGATGTCGTACATTTTTTGTTTCAATGTATCAACAGCAACATTAGCGACTTCCACTTTAATAGAATCCGAGAAAAAAGGTTTTTTATCAATTAAAATTTTAACCGAAGGAATGGTATATCTTCCAGAATCAAACTGAGTCAAACCATACTTTTTGATTAACTCAATTTGGTCATTTTTTTTAACCGTATCAATTGGATAGGATTCGATAACTTCTAATGGTCCAATATTTTTTAGGTTAGGAAAAGCAACCTTTGAAGTAGTTTTTACCGTAGTCTTTAGAGTTAGTTTAAACTCGGCACCAATTTTATTTTTGGTGGTGTCTATAGACGTGAGCACTTGTTTTTGCTGAGCAAAAAGAGAAGTCGATAGAACGATAAATAATAGGTAAAGTTTAATTTTCATTTGTCTTTTAACTTTAACCCTGTCAGAGTTTAAAACTCTGACAGGGTTAGTTTAACGAGATTTAAAATAACTCAATAGTTTAGTCACGTAACTTTCATCAACTCTAGTGTTAACAACTCCTGAGCCTGACTTACGAAAGGTTTCCTTAAAATAATTCACTTTATCTTGATAGTGCTTTTCATAATTCATTCGAACAGTTTTTGAACCTGTATTGATTAATTGAGTTCGTCCTGTTTCGGCATCGAGCATCGTCACCATTCCTAAATTGGGCATTTTTTCTTCGCGAATATCGTACACTCGTATTCCAGTAATATCATGCTTTTTGGAAGCAATCTTCAAGGTTTGCTCGTAGTTTTCACACATAAAATCAGAAATCATAAACACAATCGCTTTCTTTTTTTGAGTGCTTGATAGAAATTTCAAGGCTTGAGCAATATCTGTTTTATGGCTTTTAGGCTCAAACTCGATTAGTTCACGTATCAGACGCAAGACGTGAGAACGTCCTTTTTTGGGTGGAATGTACAATTCTATTTCGTCAGAAAACAAAATCAAACCAATTTTGTCATTGTTTTGAGTGGCCGAAAAAGCCATAGTAGCGGCAATTTCAATGACAATTTCTTTTTTGAACTGACTTGTAGAACCAAAATTTTCAGAACCCGAAATATCGACCATTAACATCATCGTCAATTCGCGCTCTTCTTCAAAAACTTTTACGTGGGCTTCGTTATAACGGGCAGTTACATTCCAATCGATAGCGCGAATATCGTCACCATATTGGTATTGACGCACTTCGCTAAACGTCATTCCGCGGCCTTTGAAAGAGGTATGATACTCACCAGAAAAGATATGATCGCTCAATCGTCTGGTTTTGATTTCTATTTTTCGTACTTTTTTTAAAAGCTCTTTTGTATCCATTTCTTATTAGTGTTCAGTAATCAGTTAGAAAGTGAACAGTAAAAGTTCAAATTCTAAAAGCCTTTCTGCATTTATAAGTGTTCCATTAAAAGTATTGATTGTAAAGTGAATACTAAAAACCTGAACACTGAGCACTTATTTTAAGGTACTTCGATTTCGTTTACGATTTTGTTGATGATGTCTACCGAAGTTACGTTTTCAGCTTCGGCTTCGTAGGTTACACCAATACGGTGACGCAATACATCGTGAACCACAGCGCGAACATCTTCTGGAATTACATAGCCACGACGTTTGATAAACGCATAACATTTAGCAGCATTGGCCAAGTTGATACTTCCACGAGGGGAAGCTCCAAAACCAATCAGAGGTTTCAAATCGGCTAGTTTATATTTCTCAGGGTAACGCGTTGCAAAAATAATATCTAAAATGTATTTTTCAATTTTTTCGTCCATGTATACTTCACGAACCGCTTCTTGCGCACGTAAAATTTGCTCCACAGAAACTACAGGATTTACTTTTTCGTAGCTTCCTTTTAAATTTTGACGAATTACAAAACGTTCGTCTTCCATTTTCGGATAGTCGATTACAGTTTTTAGCATAAAACGATCCACTTGCGCTTCTGGTAACTGATAGGTTCCCTCTTGCTCAATTGGGTTTTGTGTAGCCAATACCAAAAAGGGTTTATCTAATTTGAAAGTAGTGTCACCAATGGTTACTTGCTTTTCCTGCATCGCTTCTAGCAAAGCTGATTGTACTTTGGCAGGCGCACGGTTTATCTCATCGGCAAGCACGAAATTGGCAAAAATGGGTCCTTTTTTGATAGAAAATTCATTTTGCTTGATGTTATAAATCATCGTTCCAACAACATCAGCTGGTAATAAATCTGGGGTAAACTGTATTCTACTAAAAGAACCTTGAACAGCTTGAGATAAGGTATTGATGGCTAAAGTTTTGGCTAATCCTGGCACTCCTTCTAACAGAATGTGTCCTTGACCTAAAAGTCCAATTAGCAATCGCTCTACCATGTGTTTTTGTCCCACAATAACTTTGTTCATTTCCATGGTAAGCAAATCGATAAAAGCACTCTCTCGTTCTATTTTTTCATTGATTGCTCTAATGTCTAAAGTCGTTGTATTTTCTTCCATTGTTTCGTTTTTATTCGCTTTGATATTTGTACCCTAATTTTGATGGTGCAAATTGAATTTTTTTTTAGACGTTTGGTGTTAAAAAATGGTTAAAAGTTCGGAAGATTCCCGAATTTTAAGTAAGAATTATGATGCTATCTATTAAATTTTAAGAACTTTGAAAAAATTACTTTATTTCCAAAGTTAAATTACACATTAATCACATTTTAAGCATGACTAAATCTTCATTATCCCCTATTATTGCTGGTGCGATGAATTGGGGCGTTTGGGACAAAAATCTCAAAACAAAAGAGATGGAAAATCTCATTCACATCTGTTTTGAAAACAAAATAACCACTTTTGACCATGCCGATATTTACGGCAGTTATACCACTGAAGCACAGTTTGGAAAAGCCCTTTCTAATTCTAAAATTAAAAGAGAGCAAATTCAATTGATTTCGAAATGTGGGATTCAAATGTTGGCCGAAAAAAGAAACAATACCGTCAAACATTATGATTATTCGAAAGACTACATTATTTGGTCTGTAGAAAATTCTTTGAAAAACCTGAAAACGGATTTTCTAGATGTCCTTTTATTGCACCGACCAAGTCCGTTGATGCAAGCCGACGAAATTGCTGAAGCGGTTGAAAAATTAAAATCCGAGGGAAAAATCATTGATTTTGGAGTATCAAATTTCACCAGTTCACAAACGGAATTGATTCGACAAAAAACTACGATTTCGTTTAACCAAATTCAATTTTCGGCTACAGATTATCAACCGATCCTTGACGGCAGCTTGGATTATATGCAACTGCACCAAATTCGTCCGTTGTCTTGGAATCCGCTTGGAAGTGTTTTTCGTCAAGAGAATATGCAAACTTTCCGCTTGCGTAAATTATTGGCAACGCTAGTTTCTAAATATGAAATTGGTGCCGACACGATTTTATTGGCTTGGATTTTAAAACACCCTGCTCATATTGTTCCAATTGCGGGAACAGTAAATGTGGCGCGTATCCAATCGTTGATGAAAGCTACTGAATTACAATTGTCGCTAGAAGATTGGTTTGCGATTTGGACAGAAAGTATGGGTAACGAAGTACCATAGTGGCAGTATAAATGATGCCAAAAAGGTAATTTGTTGCCTTTTAACCCCGATTGCAGTAGAAATCCTTATAGCCCGGGGTTCGGGGCATAAGATTACAACGGAAAGCGGGACAACTCGTGTGGTACGCAAAGAAGTGCTGCTCCTAAAAAAATAAACACGAATGACACGAATGGGCACGAATTCGTAGTCAAATGGTAATTCCCTTAACAACCCTGTCAGAGTTTAAAACTCTGACAGGGTTACTAAAATCACGCTACACCTACACGTTTTTCAAAACGGTGTAGGTTTTTAGTATTTGTTTTTAAACTGCTAAAAAAAACAACTAGTTTGTAAGAATAATATATTTGAAGTAAAATAAAGTAAAATGGAAATTGCTAATTCTGGATTAGAATTTCAAATATGAAAATTTTCGCACATGTACTAGTTACTTGATATTTTCTAATAGCCAAAATCTTAAAATAAAATTTAAAAAATGAAACAACTATTTATTTCAATTATTTGTCTTTTAATTATACAAGTTACATTTGGTCAAAACAAAGTAATCGATCAAGAATTAATCAAGAAAAATCAAAATGCTATTATTGAAGAGTTTGTAACAAACTGTGCTGAAAAATATAATTACAATTATCAAATGGCTGAATGGCAAAATTGTTTGGATGAAGGACTAAAAAAAGACAGCACTGTAGCATATTTGTGGCAACAAAAATCAATGCCATATTTTAAAGCAAAGAAATATGAAATTGGAATGAAATATATTGATAAAGCGGTAAAATATGATCCTGAAAGATGGCAATCTTATCGAGCATTCATAAAATGTATTTTTGCTAAAACCTATAAAGAAGCCATTATTGACTTTGAAGATTGCAAAAAAAAATTTGGTAATAATTATGTGATGGATCATACTTATAATTTTTATATTGGCTTGTCATATTTACAACTTAATGAATATTCAAAAGCAGAAATGCTTTTCAACGAATATATAGAGGATTTGTTTAAAAATAGACAAGGTTTGGAACATCCAACGGCTTTATTTTATTACGGAATTTCAAAATATGAACAAAAAAAATGGGTAGAAGCAATAATTGAATTTGATAAAGCATTAAAAAAATATCCGAATTTTTCTGATGCAAAATATTACAAGGCAATTTGTTTGGCAAGATTAGAAAAACAAGAAAAAGTTTCCATGTTATACAAAGAAGCAAAGGAGGATGCTGAAAAAGGATTCACAATTAATGAAGATAATACGGCCTATGAAACATATCCATATCAAAAAAGATGGGTAAATTAGAAACTGTAAAAAAATGTCAGATAACAACCAGAGTTTCGTTTACAGCCCTATTAATGAGGATATTATCCTATTGCCCACAATTCTTACAATATTAAACAGCAACCTACTTACAATAAATTTTATATAATTATTACGAGTACGAGCTTAAACCATCTCACTAGTCGTTGAACTTAATATGGTCCTAGGTTCGGGGCAAAAGATTACTTCGTCAGTTCGCTATCGCTCGGGTGTAACGAAAAGCGGGACAACTAGTGTGGTACGCAAAGAAGTCCTCCTCCAAAAAAACAAACACGAATGACAGGTATGGGCACGAATTCGTAGTCAAATGGTAATTCCCTTAACAACCCTGTCAGAGTTTTAAACTATGACAGGGTTAAAAGCATAAAAAAAGTCTAGCTTTCACTAGACTTTTTAAACCTGAACTCGATTAATAAAAGACCGCTAATTGGTTAGTTTTAACCGTTTCGTATTTCAAAGAAGGCTTTTTAGGCAGAAAATTATAAGCAATTATTCCAGCGATAAGATTAGACAAAAAGTTAGTAAATGATCGA
>NZ_JAPZSU010000011.1 GCF_027531905.1 Flavobacterium sp.
TTTGGGTTTTGGGTTTTGGGTTTTGGGTTTTGGGTTTTGGGTTTTGGGTTTTGGGTTTTGGGTTTTGGGTTTTGGGTTTTGGGTTTTGGGTTTTGGGTTTTGGGTTTTGGGTTTTGGGTTTTGGGTTTTGGGTTTTCAACCCTTTCAGGTTGAACCTATTTTTTACAATTCTTTTGAGCTTCTTGAGCACGGTCTAACCCCCATTTTGGTGAGAAAGCTGTTTCTGGTTTAAAAGTAGCAAAAAGTCCGATAGCTTTATCAATTTGTGCACACATAGGTGTTGTATCTGTTCCCCAGAACTTAGCTCCACCAATTTCGAACTCAGCTTTACAAAATACCACTCTTGGATTTTCTGGGGCAATGGCCTGTGCTTTACCATAGAGTTCCATTACTTTTCCAGATAACTTTTGTCCGTTGGTCATTGGGTCGTAAGCAATCCAAGCGGTGTGAATCATAGCTTGCATTACTAATAATTCGGGATTGTTTTCGTTTTTGATTAACTCTACATCCAAAGCGTTTTGTGCTTTGGTTAGTAAAGCTGTTACTTCGTCTTTGCCTTTGGTTCTAAAAGCGGTTGTGGTATTCACCAAAGCCACATAATAGTTAGGCAACCAGTTGTTTTTTTCGACTGCTGCAATTCTTTCGAATAAAGCGGCAGCTTCGGTGTTTTTGCCTTCTCCCCACAATTGGAACGCTTTTCCCATTCCTTGTTCATATTGTCCTTGGGCAGCTAATAAACTGCAAATAAATAAAGCGGTGGCGGTTAAAACTTTAATCATAATTTCTATTTTTTTAGTTGTTAATACTTGTTGGTGAAACTATTTTTCTAACCACATAGATACATAGAATTTATAGTTTTTATTAGCATACAGTAGACGTTTTACTATTCACATAGTTCAATCTATTGTTAGAAATACTGCTATTTCTATTCTTTCTTTATTTTATTAGTTTAGATCTATGATTCTATGTGATTATAATTTTATTGTATTTAAATTTCACCCAACGGGTTTTTAATTTCTTTTAATGGTTGTTGTTATTTTGATGATGTAAAAGTATTGCTGATGTGCTACTTTTGAAATTGATTCTGACTGAACTGTCGTTTTTGGAGGATGAATTGTAAACTGATTATACTTTCAATACGATGTGCTTGTTTTGGGTGGCTTGGAACTTAGCGTCTTTGTATTTTGGAGGTCCCATAAACCCTTTGGCATCGTTTGAAGCGGCGTAATCTTCTTTTGGTATTCCCATAAAATTGGCATCTAATTTTCCGTTGCTGTTTTCATCGTGAAAAATACTAATGGCATACTCGCCAGCAGGAAGGTTTTCAAAAGTGGCGGTTGCTTTTTCGTTTTGGATTAAAGCGACATTGCCTTTATAGACTTTTTTTAGAAAATGATTTTCGGAATTGTACAATCCGATGAGGACTTGCCCTTTGTTGTTTTTTAGACCAACGATGTCTACTTTGATAGCGACTTGAGCGGTTGCCATTGCACTTATGGCTAAGAACAGGATAAGAACTGATGTTTTCATAGTTTATTTGTTATTTAAAGGTTGTTACTTTTATTATACTGATGTAAAAGTAGTTTGGACCAATCGAAACTAAAATTGATTGTAACTGAACTGTTGTTTTTAAAGGATGAATTGCAAAAAACAACAACTATTTGTTTCTCTGGTTAAGAATGAGTTACTATTATTAAATTCACCGGAAAACAAATTGTTGCTACTATTTTTGTATTTTTGATAAAATTTAAAAAAAATGTCAACAAGCGAATTGAAATTAAAAATTTTGAAAACGTTGGACCGTTTAGACGAAGCTAACTTGAAGAAGTTTTACGCCCTATTGGTATCAGCAACCGAATCAAAAAAAGACATTTCTGATTGGGATTCTTTATCTCAAAACCAACAAAAAGGTTTGATTGAAGCTATTGAAGAAATGGACCATTCAGAAGGAATGGAACACGAAACTTTATTAAATACGCTTAAAAATAAATATGCTTAAATCCGTTAGGTGGTCTTCATTTGCTTCAAAAGACTTAAGTAATTTATTAGATTATTTAGAAGCTAAATGGAACAAAAAAGTATGTTTGAATTTTATTGAAAAATTAGACCATTCTATCCATCAAATACAAATCAATCCTGCTCAATTTCCATACTTTAATGCATCGTTACAAATTAGAAAATGTGTTATTACCAAACACAATTCTTTGTTTTATAGAGTAACCTCTACTCGTATTGAAATTCTAAGGTTATACGATACCAGACAAAATCCAAATGATTTCAGTTTTTGAGCTGTGTAGAATTAAAACATCTCTTACCTTATTTTTAGACGTATCATCATCTCCAGAAAACCTACAAGGTTAAAAAAAACCTTGCAGTATAAACGATTCTTGTAATACTACCTTTTAAAAACATAACCCTTTCAGCGTTAAGAATGCTGAAAGGGTTATGCTATTTCTACAAGTATTTTGAAAACGATTCTTCCTAACTAGCCCCGGGAGGAGCGGCATCCTTTGCTGACGGGGTTCGGCAACAAAGATATAGCGGATCACGGGACGATGCCTGCTGGAAATGCCCTATGCTTACTGCTCCTAATTAGACTTATAAATTATTCAATTGATTGTCTTTTTTGTTTTCGCTGATGGTCCAAAAGAAACCTACGAAAAAGAAACTATCGGCTGTGGGTATGATGGCTCTGCGGTTGTACACGCCCGCTGAATCTGGAGTATTAGCGTACTCGTAACCAAAGACATTTTGAGTTTGTAAAATATTGGACACGGAGAAATACAGGATTTTTTGTTGTGACACCAAGTACGCCCAATTGAAACTCAAATTATTGAACGCTTTGGTTTTTCCGTTCATAAATTGGGTCTCGTTAGGATTGTTGTACGGACGACCTGTGGCAAACGAATGGGTGAACCCGATTTGTGATTTCCAGTCGGTAATGAAATATTTGGTCACCAAAGACGCTGTATGGTCTGCCACAAAACTTGGAGTGACTTGTTTAGGGAAGTTGCGATAATCGCGCTCCGTATCGATGTAAGAATAGGAAATCCAATATTCTAAATTCTTAATCGAGCTGCCGTCTCTCCAGAACAAATCGAGTCCTTTGGCGTAGCCAGAACCGTTGTTGTTGTACACTGAATTAAACATTGGCGTTGTTGTATTATATTTTACCAAATTGCTGTAGTCTTTGTAATAAGCCTCGGCTCTAAACGTTTGACGGTCGTTGTTGTATTGAAAGTTTAAGAGGTAATGCGAGGCTTTTTCGCTTTCGAATTGGTGCATTTTGGAATATTTGATAAAATCGACACTTGGCGCCTGAGTGAAATCGCCATAAGCAAAAGAAAACTGACAGGTTTTATTCAGTTTGTACGCCAAGGAAACACGAGGAGCAACGGCGGTTTCGTCCAACAAATCGTTGTATGAGGCACGAACCCCTACTTTGGCAGCAAAGTTTTTGGTGAATAAAATGTCGCCTTCGGCAAAAGCTGCTGCTATTGAAGAGTTGTATCCGCTAGTCCCTCCTATGCCTGAATTTGGCGTGAAATCTTCGTTGAAACGAGTAATGAAATAATCCGTTCCGAAAGCTAATTTAACGTGTTGCGAAATGCTTTTACGGAGTTTGATTTTAAGATGTGAGGCGTTTTCGTCATTGTTTAGTTTATCCAAATCCAATCCCAATTTGTTTTTGGAATAGCCATAACTCAATCCCGTTGTTACTTGCCAATTGTTTCCAAAACCACCTTTGTAGGAAGTATTTAAATAAAAGTTATTATTGTTCAAATCGACTCTGACTTTGTTAGGTGAATTGACGCTTTCTTGATTCAAATCGAATTTGGAGGAATCGAAAGCTGCATATAATTTTAGGATTCCGTTATTGAAGTTGTAGCGGTATACCGTTTCGCCAGAAAGGGATTGAAAAGGATTGTTCCATTCGATATTTTGAGGCACCACTTTTTGATACGGCGCCAAATTAATGTAAGCGGCATTGACACTCAAGGAACTTTTTTTCCATTTTTGTGTATTTCCAACGCCCAAACCTACGGTCATTAAGGCGATTTCGGTTTTGTTTTGGTCGGGTTCGTCTTGGGTATTCAATAATAACACACTCGATAAAGCCTCGCCATACTCGGCAGAATAACCTCCAGTAGAAAAAGAGATGCCGCTGAACAAAAACGGAGAAAAGCGTCCGCGAGTAGGCAAATTATTCGTACTAGTGCCATAAGGCTGTGCCACTCGGATACCATCGACAAAAGTTTGCGTTTCATTGGCTTCGCCCCCACGAACGAACAAACGACCGTCCTCACCCACGTTTTGTGTCCCTGGCAACGTTTGTAGCGCTGCAATTATATTTCCAGCAGAACCCGCTGTGGTTACAATATCTAAAGGTTTCAACACCGAAACACGAGCTTTGTCTCCTGATTCTAAAGTTCCAGCTGTAATCACCACCGCATCTAAGGTGTTGACATTCTCTTTGAGGGTTATTGTTTTGTCTTTGTAATTCGCAACATCTATTGAAATGGTAGCTGTTTCGTGTATCAAAGAGCTTATGATTAAGGTCGCATTTCCTTTGACTGTGGTTTCGAATGAGAAAAGTCCTTTCTCATCACTTGTGGCGCCATCATAAGTGCCTTCAATATAAATATTGGCGCTAACGACGGGCTTACCTTTTGGGTCAATAACTTTTCCTGAAATGGTGCTTTGAGCAAAAGTGACACTACTCATCAAAACCAATAGGGTTGCTAAAAAGAATTTGTGTGCGATTTTTTTGATACTTGTTTTCATTATACTGTTTGTTTTTTGATGAAGCAAATATCTTTCGGGATTATGGATTCTCTAAAAAGTTATGACCGAATTGTAGAAAAACGAGGTTGAATTGTAAAATCATTTAAAACAAAGATTTCTTAATCGTTTTCGACAAAAAAAACTCCATTTTATTCAATTACAAGGCACTATTTTTTAAAATTTCAATCACAAATAACACGAAAATAAACAGTAATTTAAAACCGTATTATTTGCTCCATCGTTCAAGTCACGAATTCTTAAGATCAATAAATTAGTGCCATTCCATTTTAAAACTTAAAAAAATTAGTACCAATTCTGCTATTGCTTCGCCTATTCGCTATCGCCCGGGTCGTGGCTAACTTCTTTTGAAAATCGAATGGCCTGAAAAAAGAGCGTTTTAAAACACTAAATTAATTTATACCTTTGAACCAATAACTTTAATCAATAACCATGAAATCTTTAAAATTCTTACCTGTTTTGTTCTTCTTTTTGGTGGTTTCCAATTTGTCAGCACAAACTACTTTTGAAAAATGGCCTGCTATCAAAACCTTCCACGGGGTAATGTCACAAACTTTTCATCCTGCAGAAGAAGGTGATTTGAATCCTATTAAAACACGTTCTGAAGAAATGGTTCAAAAAGCTGATGCGTTGTCAAAAGAAGCTATCCCAGCCGAATTCAAAACACCAGCCATCTTAGCTTCTATCAAAAAATTGCAAGAAGGTGCCAAAGGTTTGGACAAATTGGTAAAAGCCAAAGGTTCAGACGAAACTATACTAAAATCATTGACTGCCTTGCACGATGTATTCCATGAAATCGTAGGTTTGTGTTCTGAAGAGAAACACTAAAACTTCACTATTAATCATAGTAAAAGCTGTCTGTCACGGACAGCTTTTTTTGTTTGTGCAGCTTTCGAAAATAAAATCTTTTCAACAAAATAAGATTGCAAAATGGTTTTCCAAAATTAAGTTTTACCTTTGGCGTTTCAACAAAAACAAAAATTATGGTTTATAAATTTAGAGTTATTCTAGATGCCGAAGAAGACATTTTTAGAGACATAGCAATACGTTCTGACGATACTTTAGAAGATTTACACAACGCTATTTTTAATGCATTTGGCTTTGATGGTATGGAGGTAGCTTCCTTTTATACCTGTGACGAAACTTGGAATCAAGAAGATGAAATTCCTTTGTTTGATACGGGAGATGTTCCTGGCGAACAACGCACCATGAGCGATTATGCTTTATCGGATATCCTTGATGAAGCCAATACCAAAATTATCTATGTATACGATTTCATCAACATGTGGACGTTCTTGGTTGAATTAGCCGCTATAGAAGAACCAGTTGCTGGTGGAACCTATCCAGAAACCTTATTCTCTCACGGTATCATGCCAGCAGAAGCCGGTGAAAAAAACTTTGAAGCCGATATGAATGACGACATCTACGGCGAATTCGAAGACGATCTTGACGAAGACGACCTAGACATGTTTAGTGGTGACGATAGCTTCGAAGACTACGGATTCGAGGAGAATTGGAACTAAGAGGTTAATAGTGGTGCAAAGGTTTAAGATTGTTTAAAGTTTAAGGTTGTTTAAAAGTTATAACTAACTAGTATGGCTACTATAAAAAGATTTGAAGATTTAGAAATTTGGCAAGACGCTAGAAGACTTTCAAAAGAAATCATTTTTATATCTAAAAACACCGATTTAAACAAAGATTTTAAATTTAATGCTCAAATAAAAGACTCATCGGGATCTGTTATGGATAACATTGCTGAAGGATTTGAAAGAAATGGAAACATAGAATTCCGTCAATTTCTGTCAATAGCAAAAGGTTCTGCCGGAGAGACTCGTTCTCAATTGTATAGAGTATTTGACAATGATTATATCAATGAAGAAAAATTAAACTATTTAGTCATTGAATATGAAAAATTGAGTATAAAAATCCATAATTTCATCACATACCTTAACAAAAAAGACTTTAAAGGAACAAAATTCATAGACGAACATTCCCAAAACCACAATAAACTTTAAACTCTTAACCCCTTTAAACTTTAAAAAACTTTAAACTTTTAAACAACCTTAAACTTTAAACAACCTTAAACTTTAAACAATCTTAAACTTTAAACAATTTCAAACTTTAAACAATTTCAAACTTTTAAACAACCTTAAACCTTCATACTTCCTTAATGATCAACTTATTCAACACCCACATCGAAACGCTTTCCATACATCGTGTTGGAAACAAGAGTCGTAATGAAGCGATTTTCTTATCAGAACAACCTTTTAACCTCAACGATGAAATTGTGCCGTTGATTAAAGAATTCTTCTTAAAACCTTTTAGAGAAAAAGAAGAAAATTACTTTCAATTTGCGCACGAAGTAGATTTGGATTACAACGACATGTTCAAATTTGCCACTCAAATTTTTGATAATCCAGGCAGTTTGCACGAAGTTTCAAAACAAATTACACAACACTTGTTCGAGCAATCCAATCATCCGCATATCAAGAATGGCGAGGTGTATGTGGCGCACTTGACGAATGTTTCGATAGACAATAACATAGTAGATGCTATTGGTGTTTTTAAAAGCGAAATCCAATCCGACTTTTTGCAATTTGAGGAAAAAGAAACGCATTTGGAGATGATTCTGCAACACGGCGTGAGCTTGAACAAACTCGACAAAGGTTGTTTAATCTTTAACCACAAAAAAGAAGAAGGTTACAAAATATTGACCGTAGACAGCAATCGTTATGATGCGCGCTATTGGTTGGAGCATTTCTTGTCTGTAGATGCTTTTGAGGATGAAAACTTCATCACCAAAAAGTATTTGAAATTTTGTCAAAACTTTGCCAAAGACGTTGTTTTTCCTGCCGAAGACAAAAAAGAAGAAGTGATGTTTATGAACCGCTCGGTGAATTATTTTGCTAAAAATGACCAATTTGAAGAATCGAATTTCTTAAGCGAAGTCATTGATAATCCTGATTTGATTCCTGAATTCAAAAATTATAAAGTAGACAAAGGAGAAAAATACAGCATCGAAGACGTGACCTCCTTCCCTATTGCCAATGCAGCCGTTTCGGACGCGAGAAAATCCATCAAAAACGTGATTAATCTCGATACACATATCCAAATCAAAATGGATTTTATCAATCCAGAAAGTGCCGAAAAATTTGTAGAAAAAGGCTGGGACGAAGAAAAACAAATGTATTACTACCTTGTATATTTCAACAAAGAAGAGAAAAACTAAAGTTGAAAAAAAACTTTTGTAACCACATAGAATCATCGATTAGTACTTGATAAAGAGAAAGAATAGAAATAGCACTATTTTTCACACATAGAAACACTATGTGAATAGTAAAACGTCTATGCTACTTTTTTATTCTAAAATTTTTCTATGCCTCTATGTGGTAAAATCATTTCTACAGACAGCAAATTATGTCGACATAACTTTATCCTCAATTGCCCTGTGCAGTTGAGGATTTTTTTGCGTCATAGCACACTAAGATTGCGTAAATTTGCATTCTTAAGCCTAAGCAAATGAAAAGCATTACACTCAAAGAAAGTCCTTTCAAAACGCTCATTTCGTTTCATAAACTCATCGAATCTTTAGAAGAAATTGCGCAATCCGATGTGGATTACCGTTCCAACTATGCCAAAGCCTTACTCAAAGAAATCGAAGCTTTTCCTCAATTTAGAGACGGAATCGAGGATTTGAGTCTAATTGAGAACAACGAAGCTTTGGTTCGCAATTTACTTGCCGACTTGTTTCCTACTGCTTTAACCCACAACGAAATCAAAGCGGTGGCCATTCCTTTTCAAAATCTGACCTTCAATTATACTGAACGTTTCAAAAAAATACTTCAGCACCAAGGATTTACTCCCGAATTCTCGATAAGAGATGTAGACGATGACCAATTGTACATCATGAATTGCGCCTTGATTCTGAATGAATGCTACGGTCAAAAAATCAATTTCAACAAACCTTTGTTTTTTGATATCCAAGACCAAAACGGTATCATGAATCATTACCGCATTTTGTACAATGCCGATTTTGTTGAAATCATTCCTACCGAGAAATCCTTGACTTTAACTCCAGAAGAAGTAAATGAACTACTCGATAATTACGACAACATCGACCTTTGGAAAACCAAATTCCCCAAAGAAAGCTGGATTCTAAAAGGATTTTGTATTGTAACTTTGTATGATGCCACGACCGAAAGCGCCATTTCGAATTTAAAAAGTAACCTTTTGAAATCCGAAATCGAAAAACCTGAATATGCCGATAATTTCGAGACCATTTTCCGTTCGGTGTTTCGAATTGCAGAACTCAAAGTTGGGTTTATTTTATACAATAAAGAAGAAAACACCTTTTTCAAACCGCCATATTCTGATGAAACTTTTTCGAGCTACTTACTGTTCAACGAGCAAGAATTGAGTTGTTCCGACTCGCTTTTTGACAGTTGTTTTGAAGAAGCCATCACAGAAAAAAAATCACTCATCATTGCTGATGTAGACCAATACCTACTCACTACAAAAAACAAAGCCTTGTGCGAACATTTGCTTTCGCAAGGCATCAAAAGTGCTGTGTTTTCACCTGTCATCAAAGATGATGTGTTGTTGGGTGTTATAGAACTCGTGGCGTCTAAGGCAAGAGTACTCAACAGCCTCAATGTCGAAAAACTCGATTTGATTCTTCCGTATTTAATCGACACTATAGAACGACACAATACCGATATTTTGCATCAGGTCGAAGCGGTGATTCAACGTGAGTATACCGCCATTCACCCCAGCGTGTACTGGAAATTCAGAAAAGAAGCTTATAAGTTTCTTCAAACCAACAGTTTCAACAAAGAGTACATTTTCAAGGAAATTGTCTTCAAAGAAGTGTTTCCATTGTTCGGTCAAATCGACATCAAAGGCTCCTCAGTGCACCGTAACGAGGTAGTCAAAGAAGACTTGAAAAAGCAATTAAAAACACTCTTGGGCATTTTTTCGAACCAAAAATCCAATCAGCATTTGTTGTTGCTCGAGCAACGCCAATTCGAATTGCAGTCGTTCTACAACGAACTCGACGCGCCGCTCAAAGCCGACTCCGAGCAGCTGATTCAGAATTACATCGAAAACGAAATTCACCCCATTTTGAGAAACACCAAAATGGATTTTGATACCGAAAAAGTAGAAAGCAGCTACTTTGCGAGTTTGGACCCCAAAACGGGATTGTTTTACCACGCCCGCAAAAAGTTCGATAACGCCATGTCGATTATCAACAAAAAACTGGCTGCTGTCCTCGACAAAAAACAAGTCGAAGCGCAGCAAATTTACCCACATTATTACGAGCGCTTCAAAACCGATGGCGTAGAACACAACTTGTACATTGGCACCAGCATTGCGCCCACCCGAAGTTTCGACATGATGTATTTGCACAATTTACGCCTTTGGCAATTGCAAACCCTTTGCGAAATGGAGCTGGAACACCACCAACTCAAAGCCACTTTGCCGTATGAACTCGATGTCACCTCGCTGATTTTGGTCTTTAGCGCCCCGCTTTCCATTCGTTTTCGCATGGACGAAAAACGTTTTGATGTAGACGGCACCTACAATGCCCGTTACGAAGTGGTCAAAAAACGCATTGACAAAGCCAACATCAAAGGCACCCAAGAGCGCATCACCCAAAAAGAAAAAATCACCGTAGTGTACTCGCACAACAACGAAGAGCAAGAATACCTCAAATACATCAAGTACCTACAATTCAAGAACATCCTTGAGCCCACCGTAGAGCAATTCGAGATTGAGGATTTACAAGGCGTTTCGGGTTTGCGCGCCCTACGTGTCAAAGTCAAAAACACCACCGAGAGCGACACTCCCACCAAAACCTATTCTTACCAAGAACTCCTCGACGAAATCA
This sequence comes from Flavobacterium sp., assembly GCF_027531905.1. Taxonomy (GTDB): domain Bacteria; phylum Bacteroidota; class Bacteroidia; order Flavobacteriales; family Flavobacteriaceae; genus Flavobacterium. Next base: position 10,691 of record NZ_JAPZSU010000011.1, read on the forward strand.
AGTAATTAGATAACATACCTATCCCAATTTAATTCTTTTGGGCATGTGAAAAAGACGGCAGTTTACAGTACACAAAAGGCAGATTAAAAAAGAAAACAGAAGGCTATATTTCAGAAAATTTTTATATTTTTTGAAGGAAAAGGAATATATTTGGGGAAGAAAAAAACTGACCAGAGGTGAACATATCTCTCTTTGTAGGCACTAATAATTCTGATTTTGTTAGACCTAAATACAAGTTACCAGTTATTTTAAACAGCTAATATCTAAAATAGAACCTTATGAAGAAAATCACAACTTTTATCTTTTTGATGGTAATGATTAGTTGCAATAAAAATCAAAGTTACACGGATAACGAACAAATACGAAAAAAAGAAACTAGAATAATTATACAAACCTTAATAAACAGCACTGCCGAAACTACTTTACCAATATGCACAAGCTTAAAAAAGCTTACTATTAAAACCGATTTAAAGGAGCAAAATAAAATTAAAGATTCTGTATCGATAATTAAACTTGCTCCCATAGGAAATATCCTTTCTCAAAATAATGAAATTTTTATAGAAAAGCTTCTTGTTGTCAAGTCTGTTTTCAATCAAAAGGATTCTTTAAATTTTGTTTCGCAAAATTTTTGTTTGTCCAACTTATATATTCCAAAAAGTATATCTAAAAGTGCTAAAACAATTTCTTTAGAGGAACTGAAAAGCCAAAAAATAAATGCTCAATATATGATAATTTCCATACCCATATTCTCGAGTGACAATAAGAAAGCTTACGTGGAAATTGATTACTATTCTAAAAATCGTAATTTTGGAATGTCATTTTTCTTACAAAAAATTGGAGAAAAGTGGAAAGTAGTTTATAGTCGTGGTAATTGGAGTGCATGCTAAAAAACAACTGGTAACAGCTACAACAGATTTGTATATTTGGCTTAATCGAATAATGTTTTTATGTTTGGCAATTTAGTAATAACCGAAAAATAAATCTTAAGTTAGAACCCAAATTTGCTGTAATATCTGAACGTTAGGCAATGTTACTAAAAACGAATTATATGAAAAAAACATTAATTCTCTTATTTTTAGGTTTTATTAGTTGTAATTCAACCAAAATAATTTCAAATTCAGAAAAAGAAGATATAATATCTGAATTGAATTACATATTCAATATTGACCAAAAATATGCAGGAGGTCCTTTTGATTACCTATTTAAAAAATATGAGAAAAAGGAAGCTTGGAAAATTTTTGAAACGATGAGAGATAGTGTTGGTCTTGAGAATCAAAAAAAAATCAAAAAAATGTATTCAAAATATGGTTATTTGGGATATGATAAAATTGGTAAAGAGTACTCACGAAAATTTTGGATTACAATCCAACACGCAGACAATGATATCAAGTTCCAATAGGAAATGCTTAAAGAATTGGCAAAAGAAATCGATAAAAATAACGCAGAAAAATCTAATTATGCAATGCTCGAAGACAGAATTGCAATTAACCTAAATCAAAAGCAGAGATTTGGTTCGCAGGCTACTTACAACAAAGCAGGACAAGCAATTCCAAAAAACGGATTAATTGACTCATTAAATGTTGACAATTTGAGAATTAACTATAATTTACCACCTTTTAAAGAATATTATAATTCGTTGACAACTAATCATTTTGAAATGAATAAAGATTATTATTTTAAACAAGGAATAAAAGAACCAAAACTATATCAATAAAGACATTGACTACAGTAGCCACAAGGAATTTGGGTATTAGGCTTAATGGAAAAACCCGCTCCCCAAAGTCAAACTAATTCGTCACTCCCGCTCTACGAATGTCTCCGACTTCGCAGCATTGTAGTTTCAGATTATTTTGAGTACTTTAACTTAACAAAATAGCAACCTAACTAGTAAAAAATGATTGGAATAGCGATACTTTTTATAATTTTCGGCATCTTAATTAAATACGGAAAAATGTATTTTTTAATTGCGGGCTATAACACTATATCAAAAGAAGAAAAAGAAAAGATTGACATCAAAGGAATTGCCACTTTATTCAGAAATGTGCTGTTTGGAATGGCTTTAACAATTATAGTTGGGTATTTCATTGCAAAAAACTTTGAAAATTCAAATATTGAAAACATTGCGTTTTTTGCGGCAATTTTAGTGGGTGTACCTTATTTATTGATTGCCTCAAATTCAAAAAAGTACAAAATTCGTTCCTAAAGACAAACTATTTCGGTACTCTCGCTCTGCGAATGTATCCGACTTAGCAGTATTGTTGTTTCGTTTGGTAATCCAAACCCACTGTAGAGTCAGAACGTTTTGAGAAATGCTTTAACCGCACATTGAAAGAACAAGACGATTTTGTATATTTGAAGCTATGAATTTTATTAGTCAAAATATTGAACTTATTACTGCGCTTTGTAAATCACACAAAGTAAAGCGTTTATATGCGTTTGGTTCTGTATTAACTGATAAATTTAATGAGCAAAGTGATATAGATTTAATCGTCGATTTTAGTGATATCCAATTGCTTGATTACGCCGATAATTATTTTGACTTTAAATTTTCTCTTGAAGACATTCTAAAAAGACCCGTGGATCTATTGGAAGAAAAAGCGATAAAAAATCCATACTTCAAAAAGGCTATCGAAAAAAATAAGCAATTGATTTATGGATAATTATATTTACGCTTGGCTTTATGACATAAAAACTTCAATAGAAGAAATTGAAAGTTATTTTCCAACAGGTAAAGTTTTTCAACATTATCATGAAGATTTAAAAACTAAACGCGCAGTTGAGAGAAATATTGAAATTATTGGAGAAGCAATGAGTAGAATTTTGAAAATTGAACCACAAATCGCAATTTCAAACTCTAGAAAAATAGTTGATGCACGAAACAAAATAATTCATGGATATGATGCAATTTCAGATGACGTAATTTGGGGAATCGTAGTCAACAATCTTCCAATCTTAAAAAGTGAAGTGGAAATTTTATTGCCGCTCAACGAAGACTAGCGAGTTCATTATTTGTGCTCTACGAATGGTTCCGCCCCTAAAGTCAATCAATACCTCACTTCCGCTCAGCAAACGTCTCCGATATGGTTTAAGAACATGCAATTATGAATAGACTTATTATACTGTTTTTGACTTTTTTATTAGGTTCTATGAATTGTAATGGACAGAAAATGTCTATTCCTAAAATGGAGAAAGTCTTTCTTGACGAAACCGATAAAACAAAAAATTGCTACACAATAATTTATCCGCCAAAACTTCCTTGGAGAGGATATATTTTTCTAATTCCTGGTTTTGGAGAAACAGCAGAAAACGTTTTACAACAAACTAACTTACCTAACCAATTAGCATTAAACGGCATTCTGACAATTATTCCCACCTTCCAAGACGGAGTTTTATCTTTTGGGGTAGACCGTTTAAGTCAACAAACTTTTGACAAAATCATTAAGGATGTAACCTCTAAACACAAACTTATTGACCAAAAGTTTTATGTTGGCGGATTTTCAATTGGTGGTAGTTGTGCCATTAAATATGCTGAAAACGCACTAATTAAACCAACAGCCGTTTTTGCAATTGACCCACCACTCGACTTTGAAAGATTTTACAATTCCGCAAAAAGAGATATTCGGCTTTCAAAAGACAAGGAAGCCAATCAAGAGAATGTTTATATGATAGACAGACTTGAAAAAGAAACTGGTGGAAGTCCAACAACCGTCCTCTCCGAGTATTACACTATATCGCCTTACTCCTTTTCAGACACAACTCAAAGAGCAATTAAACAATTAATAAAAATACCTTTGAGAATTTACACAGAACCTGACATAAATTGGTGGTTGAAAGAACGAGGTTTGGACTTTACGAGTATGAATGCAGCAGAATGTTCCGCTATGATAAATGAACTAAATAGACTTGGAAATCAAAGTGCAGCATTAATAACAACACAAAATAAAGGCTATAGAAAACCCAACAATAAAAGACATCCACATTCTTGGAGTATTGTCGATAATGAGAAATTAATAAAATGGCTGCTACAACAGTAATAACCCGATCTGCGAATGTCTCCGCCTTCGCAACATTGTAGTTACATTTTATATTCTGTGCAAGTATCAAAATCTTTAGACTTGTATCACTACAGATTATCGGATATAGCTATCCTTTAACCTATTACCTTCATAAATTACAAATAGCCATTCACAAAAAGTCGGAATATTTTTATTAGTTTTGCCACTCATAAAAACTTTATTAAATGAAAAGTATCCTTTTTCCCCTTGTAACGTTAGCCTCTGTTTTGTTTTTCTCTTGCAGTAAAAACGATGATGAAACCATAGTTCCAACAAAAGCAGCTATTTCTGGATCGGTCATTCTTTACGATGAAGGAACAACGCTTTTGGACAAATCGAATATGACCGTAAAGGTAATTGGAACTACTCCTCTGATTCAAGCTACTACCAACGCTGAAGGAAAGTTTATACTACCAGAAGTACCTTTTGGCACCTACACTCTAGAATACTCTAAAGCGGGATTTGGAAGTTATAAAAAAACTGGTGTAGTACACGGGACCAACGGGCAACCCACTGCCATTAGTACTATTCCCTCCTTAGGACAGCAATCTACCACAACCGTAACGGATGTAACGGCTGCTGTTTCGAACAATCAAGCAAAGTTATTGATTACCACCTACCCTGCAGGAAATACAGCAAACCGTCGCTATGTACGATACTTTTTATCTACCAGTCCTCAAGTAAGTGCCACCAATTACACTTATTTTTCTGCTGTATTTGTGGCGCAAATTAATCCTTTTGAAAAAACCATCACCCAAACCGAACTACTTTCTGCTGGTTTTGCTTCCGGCCAACAAGTGTATGTGAGAGCCTACGGAGATTCGTTTTGGGACAATGCCTATGATGACTCCACCCCTGGCAAAAGAATATTTCCAAATCTAAATGGTACTACTGTTGCTGCCACGTCATTTGTGGTTCCGTAAACATGAGAATTCTGAAAATATTACTCACCCGACAGTTTAAACGCCACCACAAAAGCCAAAACCGAAGCCACAATCCCAAACATAAACAGATTATACGCCACACGAAGCAAGCGGTATTTGCGCTCCAAGACAATGCCCAAAAAGTATAAATCTTTGATCATAGTGTTGTAGATGTAATCACGGTCTTTGATCATTTCGTTCATTGCCCATTGGTATTCATCGAGAGGCATTTTATAAAAATTACCAAAAAACAAGAGGTTCACTTTTTGCTCTTCGATGCCTTTTCGGGAGAAGAAGCCTTTGGTTACTTTGGGACGCGTAGAAAGAATTGCAAAAATAATCGTCGTTACGCTAGAGACAATCATAAAAAAAGTCGGCATCATTAAATGCGCATATTTGGGGTTGTCCAACTTCGGAATAATCGTAGACAAAGCAATAGAAATGATAATGGCATTTACTGATAACAAGATATTCGCTTTACTGTCGGCAATGCCACTCAATCGGGTGTGATTACCCAAGGTAACTTTAAAAACTGTATCAATTCCACGATCCGGTTTGTCGGGCTTATCTTCTTTGGGAGTATTGGCTTTCTTTTTTTCTTTTTTGGTGTTAATTATTTTTTGCAAAGCAATACAGTTTTTGTCTTTTAAAGGTTGCCAATTCTCCTTGGCGTAATCGGTATAAAATTGGTGAATGTTGACCATAAAATCAAAATTAACCAAAGCCCATTCTTTATCGGTATAGGTCTTGTTTTCGGTTATTTCCCATTCCTTGCGAAGTTTTTCACAACTGAACAAATAATCAGCTCCAAAAAGATGAAAATAATCGGCATCTTTTATGACCTCTTCTGAAAGTGATTGCGGAACATAATGCTTTTCAGTAGCTTTAATATACCCACATACTTTATCAATAAAATCAGTAGTTGCGCCATTTTCTTTTAAAAAAACCGTAGCAAAATTACAACTACAAACTTCATGATTTTTACAACTGGTGATAAAACCTGTATCATGAAACCAAGCGGCAATAAGTAGGGCCTCACGCTCTTCACCTTCTACTTTTTCTTCTTGGCACAAAGTTGCAACAGCCGCTACAACTCCTTGGGTATGTGTCAAATTGTGATAGGTATATTCGCTAGAAAGTTTATCTTTGAGCAAAGAAGTGACAAAATCTTGAGCTTTATCAATCAGGATCATAAACAAATTTTTATTCGTCTAAATTATGGAATTGTTTTGGGATTATTGTTTTAAAGCTATTAAAACTAGAATTACCCTTCTTATCTTTATACTATTGCTTCAATCTTGTGCCACACATCAGGCACAATTTGGAAAAGAAGTAGCAAAAACAAGGACTACTAACGGCATTGATACCACAAAAATTGCCCACACTTTTTATTTAATTGGCGATGCTGGCAATGCCGACTTACCGCTACCCCAACAAAACCTTGAACTGCTGAGTCAAAAATTAGCTTCGGCACGCAAAAATAGCACTTTATTGTTTTTGGGAGATAATATTTATCCCAAAGGAATGCCCAGCGACAAAGAACCTGAAGCTAGGGCCTTGGCCGAAACCAAATTGAATACCCAACTGGCTTTGGCTAAAAACTTCAAAGGACAAACGGTATTCATTCCTGGAAATCACGATTGGTACAGTGGCATCAAAGGATTAGAACGTCAAGCGCAATACATCATCACGAAAGTAAACGATAAAAAAAGCTTTCTTCCACAAAAAAACTGTGCCATCGAAAGTGTAAAAATCAACAGCAACCTAACAATGATTGTGGTGGATAGTCAATGGTTCCTTGAAGATTGGAATCAGCATCCTACTATTAATGAGTTTTGTGACATCAAAACCAGAGAAGCTTTTTTTGAAGAACTTGAAGACCTTTTAAACAAAAACAGGGACAAAAAAGTAGTATTGGCGATCCATCATCCTTTGCAAACTAATGGGTCGCACGGCGGGCAATTTTCGCTAGAAAAACAACTTTTCCCTTTGAAACAAAAAATTCCGTTGCCTGTAATTGGGTCAGTTATCAATTTACTACGCAAAACATCAGGAATAAGTCCGCAAGACATTCAAAACAAACAATACACCATCCTGACGAAGCGCATCAAAACCCTATTGCAAGCCCACAATAATGTGGTCGTAGTTTCGGGACACGACCATAATTTACAGTATATTGACCACGACAACATCAAACAAATTATTAGTGGTGCTGGCTCAAAATCTGAAGCTGCAAGAGCCATTTTTCCAAATGATTTCTCCTATGGTGGCAATGGTTATGTTACACTTTCCGTTTATAATGATGGTCGTATCAAAGCTTCTTTTTTTGGAAATGAAAAAGGAAAAGAACAACTTTTATTCGAAACCACGCTGTTCGATTCGGAAGAAAAAAGTGTTGTCGTAGCGTCAAAAGATTTCCCAAAAACGACTACTGCTTCGATTTACACACCAAAACAAACTCAAAAAAACGGATTTTATAAGTTCCTGTTTGGTACCCATTACAGAAAAGTTTACAGCACGAAAATTACCGTTCCTACAGTTACATTAGACACATTGTATGGCGGCTTACGTCCCAAAAGAGCTGGAGGCGGACATCAATCCAATTCACTGCAATTGGTAGACAAAGAAGGGAAAGAATACGTAATGCGTGCTTTGAAAAAAAGTGCTACTCGTTTTTTGCAAGCGGTTGCCTTCAAAGATCAATACGTGGTTACTGATTTTGAAGACACCTATGCTGAAGATTTTTTGTTTGATTTTTACACCACATCACATCCTTATGCGCCTTTTGCCGTGGGCAATCTTGCGGACAAAATTGGCGTCTACCATACCAATCCAAAATTGTTTTACATCCCGAAACACAATGCTTTGAAAGAATTCAATGCCAATTTTGGAAACGAATTGTATATGGTGGAAGAAAGACCAAGTGATAGTCAAGTCGACAATGACTTGTTCGACAATCCCGATAAAATCATTGCTACCGATGAGTTACTCCACAATTTACACAAAGACGAAAAATACCAAGTCGATGAAAAAGCCTATATCAGAGCGCGCTTGTTTGATATGCTTATTGGAGATTGGGACCGTCATAGTGACCAATGGCGCTGGAGTGCCTTCAAAGAGAAAAAAAATGTTACTTACAAACCAATTCCAAAAGACAGAGATCAAGCCTTTAGTAAATACGATGGAGCCTTGCTTTCGTTATTAATGAATATGCCCGCTTTACGCCATATGCAAACGTTCAACTCGTCTATTCGCAATGTAAAATGGCTCAATAGAGAGCCTTATCCACTAGATTTGGCTTTATTAAGAACTGCTACAAAGGAAGATTGGATTGAAGAAGCCCAATACATTCAAAACCATTTGTCTGATAAAGAAATAGAAGAAGGTTTTGCATCAATTCCAAATGAAATAAAAGGAGCCACTATCAACGACATCATTCAAAAGTTAAAAGTCCGAATGCGAGACTTACCGAATTATGCCAAAGCGTATTATGAAGTGCTTCAAAAAACAGTGATGATTGTCGGGACCAACAAAAAAGAACAATTTTCTATTTCATTCCCTTCAAAAAACGAAGTAGAAGTGGTAGTCTCTCGTCTTAAAAAAGAAGGTCCAGAATGGTGGTACACCAAACGATTTGATGCTAAAACCACCAAAACAATTTGGATTTATGGCTTGGATGATGATGATGTATTTGAAGTTAATGGAAAAAACAAGTCTGGAGTTCTACTACGTCTTTTGGGTGGACAAAATAACGATAGTTACACCGTTACGAATGGAAAAAATATTATGGTTTATGATTTTAAATCGAAACCTAATACTTATAATTTGGATAGGAAAACCAAAAAAATAATCACAGACGATTATGACACCCAATATTACAACTATGAAAAACCCAAATACAATGCGGTTTCTGGACTTCCATTTGGTGGATACAATCCAGACGATGGTGTAAAATTAGGGTTGATTACAAGCTATACCGTGAATCGTTTTAAACAAAATCCTTTTTCACAAAAACACATCCTAAAAGCCAATTACTTTTTTGCCACTAGCGGTTTTGAACTTATTTATAACGCTCATTTTCCAAAGGCTTTGGGCAATTGGGATTTGGATGTGGCTTCCAAGTATACGAGCCCTAATTTTACCATCAATTTTTTTGGTTACGGTAACGAAACCGTTAACTACGACGAAATCAAAGGTAAAGATTTCAACCGAGTGCGTCTCCGAACATTAGCCATTACGCCTACCCTAAAAAAGATTGGAAGAATAGGCAGTGAATGGAACTTTGCAGCACTCGTAGAACGCATTACCGTAGAAGAAAGTACAAACCGTTTTATTAATACGCCAGGTGTGGTTAATCCAGAGGTTTTCGAAAGGCAAAAATTTGCGGGGGCTATTGCTTCCTATTCTTTTGAAAACTATGATTTACCAGCCTATCCGAGTATGGGATTTGGCTTTTCGATAAAAGGAACTTGGAAAATGAATTTGGAAGAACTCAACCGAAACTTCACCGCTTTGGAAACCAAAATTAACCTCAACCATCGCCTAGATAAAAAAGGAAAAATAGTCCTAGCCACGATTCTAAAATCCAAAATACTTTTTAATGACCATTACGAATTCTATCAAGGCGCCACATTAGGAGGAGATTATGATCTTAGAGGTTTTCGAAATGAACGCTTTTTAGGAAAACGTTCGTTCTATCAAAGCAGTGATATTCGTTGGCAATTGGGAAAAATCAAAAAAAGTTTGTTGCCGCTTTCTTATGGTCTTCTTGGCGGATTTGATTACGGTCGCGTTTGGCTTCCCAATGAAAGTTCCAACAAATGGCATCAAGCCTTTGGTGGTGGACTTTGGTTAAACGGATTGAATGTGTTAACCGCTAGAATTACTTATTTTAAAGGTAAAGACGAAGAGGCACGACTTTCTGTAGGCTTAGGGTTTGGTTTTTAATTGACGAAGCGAAGTCAAATACATACTTGATCTTCCTTTTTTCTCGGCTTCATCAGCGATTAGTATTTGATTATCATCAATAAATGCAATGCTTTCTTTTTGTGAAAAATGTCCTAATTCAAAAAGAGTTTTCGTTCCGTTTAGCACCGTTCCTCCTTTGAAACCAGCTAACAAAAATACTTTATCGTGGCAAAGCAATACTACTTTACTTTCATCAGGACTTAGGGCTGCGCCTGTAATTTGGCAACTGTTGTAAGTATCGCACGTTTTAATTTTTCCAATTAATTGTGCCTGCTGCACTCCAGCGGCATTTCTGATTTTATAGACTAACGAAGTACCGTCAAAGTTTTTGCTTCTGTTTTTGGCAAACAAATAAAAATAGCCTTGGTATTCAATAAACGCTTCGGTATCGTAAAGTCGCTCCGTTTTTTTGGGTGGAAATTCTTTTTGTTCCGGAAACGAAAAGGAAATTTTATAATCGGCTTTTGCAAAAGAAGCATCGAGCTGAGAAGCCCCAATCTTGTAAATGCATAAATCACGACGGGTGTTGCGATTGTTTCCAAAATCCCCAATATACACATTGCCTTGCGCATCTTTGGTCAGCTCTTCCCAATCAACATTGGTGGCATTTACGATAGTGCACGTCTTTTTGATGTCGCCTGAATTCGCATCTAAACCAAGGAGTACATTTTTATTACCGCTGTCCTCTAATGCCCAAATTAGTTTAGTTTGAGGCATGTGAACCATTCCTGAAATTTCCTTTATTTGCTTAGGCAATTCGAATTGTAAAGTCAAAACACTGCTGTCTTTTTGACAAGCTAAACATACAATTCCTATTAAAACTATAATTCCCTTTTTCATGATTGAAAGTCTTTAAATAAGGGGCAAGATAAGAAAGAATACAAAAAAGATCTGTGTTTTTTTAAAGTATTCGTTGCATCTTGATACCTTCTCATTATTAATACGTAAGCACTTATATAACAATTTAATTTTCTAAAAAGTCTAATTAAAAATGGTATTTAAAAATTATTTTGAGGAGAAATAGTTCATTTTTCATTCAGGAAATGCTCCTAATTCGAAGGTACAAGATTTTTTAAGTCGAATAAACAGTTAAAAAAAAACAAAATAAAAGACCTAACTCCTAAAAACAAAAAAACTATTTTTAACTTTTGTGAACAGCCCCCAAATTAAAAGGCGCAAAAAATAAGTTCCCAATACAAAACAAAGAACTCACCCCATTCTGATCTTACTAGAAAGCAAAAAACAATAAAAATAAATTCTAATCTAATAAAACACACATTAACTGTTATTTAACCAAAGAAAATTGTACACTTTTCGCAATTTTGATAACTTTACAAAGTGAAAAAATCAAAAAATATAGTATTTTTATTCTTTTTATTTTCATATTCTTTATTATGGGCCTTAGACTGCTATTTAGAAGTAAATTCATCTAAAAAAATAGAATGGACCGTAAAAACTGAAAATCAAAAGGAATTAGACTCCGAATTTTATTGGGTGTGCAAAACTGAGCCTTGGTCAAAAACCAAAAAAGAATACTTCGTGAGCCGAAGACCAAAAGTGATTATGGATACTTTTTATACTACCGCTATTTACTTGCAAAAATATTGTCCGCCTCCTGAATGCTAGTTTTTTTTTCAGCATACTTTTAAATTATAACAACAAGAAAAAAATTAGTCCTATGAAAACCTTTATTACTTTATTATTTTTAGCAATTTCGACCCCATTTTTCGCTCAATCACATGTTTTAGTTAAACATAATGGTGAAAAAATGAATGTAAATTATATCAAAACCAACAACAATTTACTGTATTTCAACACAGGAAAAGATCAGGTAGAGCAAACGATAAGTACTTTTGCTGTAGCCGAATTGGTCAACACTACTACCAATGATAGAACAAAAGTTTCAGATAAAATTGTGGTAAGCGGTGAGCAAGATTACAACAAAGTAATTGTTATTGCTCCTAATGCAGCTACTGGCTTATCTTCAACTACTAATGACTCTAAATTCGTTAACAGAATCAAAGGGCAAACTCCATTGGCTGTTCAGCAACAAAACATTATCGCTTTGAAAAGAAGAGCTGCCAAAGAAGGTATTCCTTTCGTTTCTATTGCACCGATCAATAGAATGGAGTCTAATGCTAGAATGTACACTTATTAAGCAACGAATTGTATTAAAAATAAAGAAGCCGTTTCATTTCTTGAAACGGCTTCTTTTATTTTTTAGAACTAACAAATTAGCTTTTAACCGTTGCAGCAACAACGTTTCCTTTAATAGTTAAAACTTTTGGAGTAGCTTCTGCATTAGAAGTTACCGTTACAGTTTTGGTGAAAGCCCCAACAGCGGCTGCATTGTAAGTAGCCGTAACCGTTCCTGATTTTCCTGGAGCGATTGGAGTTTTAGTATAATTAGTAGCCGTACAACCACAAGAACCTTGTACATTAGTCAAAATCACTGGTGTTTTTCCTGTGTTTTTAAATTCAAAAACAATAGGTTTTGGAGTACCTTGAGGGATAGAACCCACATCAATAGTTTCTGATTTCCAAACCAAAACACTAGCATAATTTGCTACTTTGGTTACCATTGTTTTAACTGGAGTAATAGCCGAGAAAGACATTAATCCAAAAGCTACTGCTAATAAAGAGATTTTTAACATTTTCATAATTTCTATTTTTAATTGTTTATTATTGCTTTTTTTAAAAATCAAATGTAATAACTCTTTTTGGTATTGCTGTTAAACAAATTCAAATGATTGTTAACGACTTGTTAATGCCTTAAAAACAACTTATTTTTACTTAATATTACATCCTAAAAAACATCATTTCTTGAAAATCAATCGCCTCAATAGTATCATTATCATTGGACTAATTGCCATTATCGGTATTTTATTGGCACAATTGTTATGGACTAAAGAAGCTTTTCGAATTGAAGAGAAAAAATTCAGTCAAAAAGCACATATTGCCTTATATGAAGTGGCTAAAAACTTGTACAAAGGCAACAATCAGGAAATTCCAGTGCAAAACCCAGTGCAAAAAATCTCTAATGATTATTACATTGTCAATGTGGAGAATGATTTTGATGCTTCTATTTTGGAATTTTACCTCAAATCGGTATTCAAAAAGTTGGGCGTAACAACGGATTTCGAATATGCGATTTATAATTGTCAAAGTGACGAAATGGTGTATGGCAATTATGTTTCGCTAGACGAAAAAGATACTTCTAAGCACTCTATTCATTTTCCCAAACACAAAAACTTGGTCTATTATTTTGCCATTCGATTTCCCAACGAAACGAGCTTTTTATTCAGTTCCCTTAAGTTTTGGTTTGTGCTTTCATTGGCTTTGGTATTGATTCTTTTGATTTATGTGTACTCGATTTATACGCTTTTGCAACAAAAAAAATATTCCGATTTGCAACGTGATTTCATCAACAATATGACGCATGAATTCAAAACACCTCTTTCTTCTATACTGATTGCTTCGAATTATTTGAGTAAACAAAAACCAATTACTGCTGACAAAAAGTTGGAAAAATATGCTCAAATCATTGTCGAACAAAGCAACAAATTAAACCAGCACATCGAGAAAATTTTAACGGTTGCCAAGTCGGATGCCACTCCCTTACAACTCCAAAAAACTACGTTTGAATTCCTTCCGATCATCAAAGAAATCATAGAAAACTGTCAACTCAAACATCCTCTAGTGATATTTCACTTAGAGAATCAAAGCGATAAAACCAAGTTATTTGGCGATGCTTTTCATTTTTCAAACCTTGTTTATAATTTAATTGACAATGCGATAAAGTATTGTGAAAAAACACCCGAAATTACCCTTCGTTTTAGCGATACCAAACAGCATTTACAAATCGAATGTATTGATAACGGAATTGGCATTGAACCTAAAAAAATTCCTTTTATTTTTGATAAATTCTACCGAATTCCATCCAAAAAAAGCAATGAAATCAATGGTTTTGGACTAGGATTATATTATGTAAAAAAGATTTGCGATTTGCATCATTGGAAAATTAATGCCCACAATAACGAGACTTTTGGAACCACCATAACTTTAGTATTGCCGATAAAAAATGAATAAGCCAAAAATTTTATATGTCGAAGATGATGCCACTTTGGCTTTTTTGACCAAAGACAATTTAGAACAAAATCAGTACGATGTTTATCATTGTGATGATGGCGAAATAGGGCTAGAACGCTTTCGTGAAATAGCCTTTGACCTCTGCATTCTCGACATTATGCTGCCCAAGAAAGATGGTTTTGAATTGGCCGAAGCCATACGAAAAGTCGACACTCATATTCCCATCATTTTCCTTTCGGCCAAAACGCTCAAAGAAGACCGCATCAAAGGACTGCGTTTGGGTGCCGATGATTATTTGGTAAAACCCTTTAGCATTGAAGAATTATTGCTCAAAATTGAAATTTTCTTAAAGCGCTCTCAAAAAAAAGAAAAGCTCGAATCTGCTCCCTATCAAGTCGGGAAATACACTTTCGACACCAAAAACTACTTGCTTTGGAATGCTTCCGAAAAAATAAAATTAACCCAAAGAGAATCAGAGTTATTGAAATTATTTCTCGACAATAAAAATGTAGTCCTAAAACGAGAAGAAATACTAACAGCACTTTGGGGAGATGATGATTATTTTATGGGTCGCAGCTTGGATGTTTTTATCTCGAGATTGCGTAAAATTTTGGTTCATGAACCTGGCATTTCTATTGAAAACCTTCACGGCATTGGGTTTCGTTTTTTTGAAGAATAATTTATTTTATTAACTGAATTATTCAGAAATTTGATACTCAAACATAAATAAAAACCAATGATTTCAATTTGCAAAAGATATTTCTTGTTGGTACTTACCATTGGCCTCATGATTTTTTCAAAAACAGTCTATGCACAAACGAATAATTCTGTTGAAATTTCACCATTTACCAAGCTTCAAAAAGGATTAGCCTTTGTTGGTTTAACTGGCGGTGCCAATACTAGAAGCAGTCAAAACGAAAATTTTCTTATTACAAATGTCATTGATAAACAAAAAGATGGTTTCAACATTCAAGCTAATGGTGGATATTTTTTGAGTAAATCATTTGCCATTGGAACCGCTTTGCGCTATGACTGGGCCAAACTCAATCAGATTTTAGAAGATAGCGATGGAATCCAAACCTTTGTCAAAGAAGCGAAAAGCAGTCTTGGAGGGAACGTTTTTATAAAAAATTATATTCCCATTACAGCCAACGGTAGGTTTAATCTATTTAACATTGTTAGCTTAGGAATGAATAAAGAAAACAAAGTCACTGAAAAGACCAGCAATGATATTTTAACTCGTTATTATTCTGTTACCAACAATTACAACTTGGGCATTAACCCTGGCATTCAAGTATTTATCATCAAAGGTTTTGCAACTGAAGTAGGAGTCAATTTAGCCGGACTTTCTCATACATACAAAAGAACCACCATAAACGAAGTAGAAAATACCGTAATCAAAAGCAATGATTTAGATTTAAAACTAAACATTTTATCGTTAAACATTAGCTTTTTCTATTTTTTCAAATCCTAGCAATATGAGAACAAAACTTTTATTCTTAACCCTTATTTCTGTCGTTTTGTCCAACTGTGTCTCAGAAGATTATTTTGGAAATTCAGATCAAAAAAAAATATTGAGTTTTGTTTTGACAAACCAAGTAGGCAATACTATTATAGAAGAATCTACGGGAACTATCAGTATAAATGTTGGCGCTACCGCAAATATCAAGCAACTAAAACCTAAAGAAATTGTGCTCTCTACCTTTGCTGCAATTAGTCCATCGAGCGAGGAACTATTAGATTTTACCAATCCCGTAAAATACACTGTTACAGCTGAAGATGGGTCAACAAAAATTTATACCGTAACCGTAAAACAAGAAGGAAGTGAACCACAACTAGAAAATAGTTCCTTTGATGATTGGTATATGACTCCCAAAAACTACTACGAACCCGGAAAAGACGCCAACTCTATTTGGTCAAGCGGAAATGCTGGAGCTACTACTCTAGGGAACGCAAATGTTACTCCTTTTACCATCAACGGAACGAATATCGCAGCTAAATTGGTGACCCAAGATATGGGAAGTTTAGCAGGATTCGTCAGTCAACGAATGGCGGCAGGCTCTATGTTTACGGGTAAATTTGAATTAGATGTATCAAATCCAATTAATTCTGCAAAATTTGGAATCCCCTTTGCCGCTAGACCTAAAAATTTCTCTGTAGAATATGCCTACAGTCCAGGTACTCCCTATTTGGATAGAAAAGGACAAACTTTAACCACCAAAGATGCCTGCGATATCTATGTTTTATTAGAAAATAGAAACGGTACTGAAGTAAAAAGAGTAGCTACAGCTTGGTTTCGTTCCGAGGAAAAAGTAATTAATGCCTTTAAAACCATCACCATTCCATTGACTTACGGCGAATTAAATAGCTCTTTTCCAGCCTATCAAAAACCTAAAAACGGTTTGTATGCGAATGCAAATGAAGCAGTTACTCATATTTCGGTAGTTTTTTCCTCAAGTTTTAATGGCGATCAGCTAGAAGGAGGCACAAATAGTACCTTATTGGTCAACAATTTCAAATTGATATATTAATGAAAAATCCAAAGCTAAGGAAAAAAGTAGCTTTGGATTTTTTACTAATAAACGCTCACAATTGTAATCTTTCAAACAAAACATTACAACGGAATATTGCCGTGTTTTCTGTCTGGTCTGTTGACTGTTTTTCCTTCGAGCATACTGAAGGCTTTCAACAACTTTCGACGTGTATCTTCGGGAAGAATAACCTCATCTATAAATCCACGTTGTGCTGCGGTATACGGATTGGCGAATAATTCCGCATATTCCGCTTCTTTTTCTAATAACTTCGCTTCGTGGTCTTCGGCTTCGCTAATTTCTTTTTTGAAGATAATTTCAGAGGCTCCTTTGGCACCCATAACTGCAATTTCTGCCGTAGGCCAAGCAAAATTCATATCGGCACCAATGTGTTTTGAATTCATTACATCATATGCTCCACCATAAGCTTTTCGAGTAATCACCGTCACTCTTGGCACGGTCGCCTCACTAAAAGCATATAATAATTTGGCACCGTGTACAATGATTCCGTTCCATTCTTGGTCGGTTCCTGGCAAGAAACCGGGAACATCTTCCAACACCAGCAACGGAATATTGAAACTGTCGCAAAAACGAACAAATCTCGCGGCTTTGATAGAGCTCTTAACATCCAAACAGCCGGCTAAGAACATTGGATTGTTGGCTACAATTCCGATACTTCTTCCTCCCAAACGGGCAAAACCAACAATAATATTTTCGGCATACTCTTTATGAATTTCATAAAAAGAATCGGCATCAATAATCCCTCGAATCACTTCGTGCATATCATAGGGTTTGTTGGCACTATCTGGAATAATCGTAGCCAATTCCATTCGTACTTCATCACCCAAAATATAAGGTACTTTTGGAGTCGTTTCTTTATTATTTTGTGGCAAATAGCTCAAAAGATTTTTGATACTGTTCAATAAAGCCACTCCGTTGGAAGCAGTTAAATGTGCCACTCCCGATTTGGAAGCGTGCGTTACGGCTCCACCTAAAGCCTCTGAAGTTACTTCCTCATTGGTTACCGTTTTCACAACATTAGGTCCTGTAACAAACATATAACTGTTGTTTTCTACCATCATAGTAAAATCGGTCATCGCTGGGGAATACACCGCACCACCCGCACAAGGTCCCATAATCGCAGAGATCTGAGGTATAACCCCAGAAGATTGTACATTGCGATAAAAAATATCAGCGTAACCTCCCAAAGAACGCACCCCTTCTTGAATTCGGGCACCTCCAGAATCGTTTAGTCCAATCATAGGCGCACCCACTTTGAGCGCCATATCCATGACTTTACAAATTTTCTCTGCGTGCGTTTCAGACAAAGAACCCCCAAAAACAGTGAAATCTTGAGCAAAAACATACACCAATCTGCCATTAATAGTTCCGTAACCCGTGACTACACCATCTCCGTAAATCAAGTCCTTCTCCATCCCAAAATCGGTAGTTCTATGGGTAACCAGCATCCCAATTTCTTCAAAAGAACCTTCGTCCAACAAATACATGACACGCTCTCTTGCGGTTAGTTTTTTACCGGCATGATGTTTATCAATTCGCGCTTGACCACCGCCCAATTGGGCTAGTGCTATTTTTTCGTTTAATACTTTTATTTTAGATTCCATACTTTTTTTGTTATTTACCCATTGATGAAATTACTTTTTACCACATAGAATCATAGAATTTGTTGTTTTTAGAGAAATCAATAGACGTTTTACTATTCACATAGCTCATCTATTGTGAAAAATAGTCCTATTTCTTTTTTCCTATGTTGATTTAGTTTATCTATGAATCTCCTATGTGGTTAAATTCGTATTTTATTTGAATTTTACCCAACTGTTTGTTATTAAATGTACCAAGCACCTATTTAATTAGGCAATCGAAGCACTTTTTGATCCTGTAAATACTGTTTCAACGCCAATTTTGCTGCAATCGCAGCTTCTTTTTGGGTTTGTTCCTTTAAAATCTCAGGACTGTAATACTTCTTTACAAAATTGGTGTCAAAATCTCCCGAACGAAACGCCTCATGTTGCATGACAAAAGCACCAAAAGGCAGTGTGGTTTGCACACCCACCACTTTATAATCCGCAATAGCTTGCTCCATACGCTGAATAGCTTCTTCACGAGTGGCTCCGTAAGTGATTAATTTGGCCAACATCGGGTCATAATAAATAGGCACATCCATTCCTTGAGCATATCCGTTATCCACTCGGACACCTTCGCCTTCGGGTAATTGATACACTTCTAGATTACCTACACTCGGTAAAAACCCATTCAAAGTATCTTCGGCATACACACGTAATTCTACAGCGTGACCGTGAATTTTCAAATCTTCTTGTTGCAATGTAAGCGCTTCGCCTTTCGCCACACGAATTTGCATTTCGACCAAATCGACTCCAGCAATAATTTCAGTCACAGGATGCTCTACTTGCAAACGCGTATTCATTTCTAAGAAATAAAAGTTCAGCTGTTCATCCACCAAAAACTCAACCGTTCCTGCACCTAAATAATCACAAGATTTGGCTACCAATACGGCAGCTTCTCCCATTTTTTTTCGAATTTCAGGCGTGATAACCGCAGAGGGTGCTTCCTCTACTACTTTTTGATGACGACGCTGAATACTACATTCTCTTTCAAACAAGTACAACACATTGCCGTGACTATCCGCCATCACTTGAATTTCGATATGTCTTGACGACGCCACATATTTTTCAATAAAAACCGCTCCATCTCCAAAAGCAGCCACTGCCTCGCTAATAGCACGGTTCATTTGCGCTTCAAAATCGGCTTCATTATCCACCACACGCATCCCTTTTCCGCCACCTCCAGCAGAAGCCTTGATAAGAATTGGAAAACCAATTGCTTTTGCAGTACGCTTAGCCTCTTCTATATCGGTAATAGCGTGGTCCACTCCAGGAACCATTGGAATGTCGTATTCTAAAACGGCTTCTTTGGCGGCCAATTTACTACCCATTATATGAATGGCTTTGGATTTTGGACCAATGAAGATGATGTTGTTTTTTTCGGCTTCTTCGGCAAATTCAGCATTTTCACTCAAGAAACCATAGCCTGGATGAATGGCATCAGCTTGTACCGCTTTGGCCACTTCAATAATTTTATTTCCTAACAAATAGGACTGGTTAGATGGCGCTTCACCTATACAAACTGCTTCATCTGCAAAGGCTACGTGAGGTGCATTTCGGTCTACAGTAGAATACACCGCTACTGTTTTGATTCCCATTTTTCGAGCAGTTTTCATCACGCGAATCGCGATTTCTCCTCTATTGGCAACTAGTATTTTTTTCATATAATTATTTTTTTGAGAAAGATTTTAGAAGAAAGAAAATAGAAGAAAGAGGATGCAAAATAATAAAAACTGTTATTTAGGTTCTTCTTTCTATAATCTTGACGCTATTTTCTATGCTCTATATTCTCTATTCAAATTCTACCAACAATTGTCCTTTATCTACAGCATCGCCAACAGCTACTGCAATCGATTTGATTACTCCATTTCGTGGCGATTGAAAACTGTTTTCCATTTTCATCGCTCCCAAAATGAGTAAATTATCGTTTTCTTGAACGGTTTGACCCACACTCACATTGATTTCTAAAATTAAACCTGGCATAGGCGCTTTGATAGCATTTACCTTCTGTACTGTGCCGGTATCAAATCCCATTTCTTTAATTAAAAGGCCCAAAGCGTCAGCAATGGCGACAGTATACACTGAATTGTTCACTTCAATAGTGTATTCCTTCTTATGAAAATCAGCAACTATAATCTGAGCTTGATACCGCTTGTTTTCACTTAAAATATGAAATTGATTGTCAGTTGTCGCAACCACATCTAGCGCATTGGCTGAGGCTGCATCGCATTCGAAATGAAAAGTATCATTTACTTTTAGTTGATAACTACTACTCATGTTTACGTTTTTAGTACTGGTAAATGTAATTAAAGAAAACGTTTTCGTAACACAGTTAAAGTAAGTTTTATACAAAAAATTCTAAGTAGCAAACTGTTTTAAAAGAAATAATAAAAATTGGTTTTTCTAACGATAGATTTCGAAAGAAAAATGTAAATAAATTACAAAATTAATAATCCAAAGGAGCGCAACGTTTGCATCGGTTTTGAGTACCAAAACAGCTCAAAATCGGATAAATGGTCTTCAAAATCAGTTTTAATTTCTTGAAAAGAATACACTTTGGATTGTGAAACCGCAATTTTGTCTAAAATAGCAACCAACCATTCGCCTTCGGCTTTATTGGTTTGAACAGCAAAACTTTCTTTTTTATCGTGAAAGGTCAATTTAGCGAGTTCCCAAGAATTGCCTTTTTTGGATTTAGTAAAATATTCAACCGAAGGTTTTCCTCCCAACCAAACTACTTTGGCTGTAGGTTTTGTGGTGAAACTTTCTTCTTCTTGAAGTGCATTAAAAATAAAATCAGGGTGAATTTTGGTTTTTGGAATCTTAAAGTCAAACCATTCTTGCAGCTCAAAGTCGAAACAAATACCGTGCATAAAATTGAACAACGATTTCTTCAGTCCGAAACTAAATTTTTCGTGGTCAATACCTGTTTTGTCGGTATAATTAATGTCATTGATGGCAAAAATATCCTCCCCCGACCCCTCCAAAGGAGGGGAGATTGGAACAACACCAAATTTTTCTGGATACAATCCCACGGGGCTGTGGGCCGTCATGGCAAACTGATGCCAAAATCCGGATTGCAACACTCCCGCTTCAAACAATTGACGCACCATTTCGAGACTGTCTATCGTTTCTTGAACCGTTTGGGTTGGGTACCCGTACATCAAATACGCATGCACCATAATACCTGATTCCGTAAAATTGCGAGTCACTTTGGCCACTTGCTCAACCGTTACTCCTTTATCAATTAATTGCAACAATCGGTCAGAAGCTACTTCCAAACCACCTGAAACTGCTATACAACCTGAAGCTTTGAGTAATCGACATAAATCGGCCGAAAAACTTTTCTCAAAACGGATATTCGTCCACCAAGTAACCGATAATTTTCGGCGTAAAATTTCGAGTGCTAAAGCTCGCATTAAAGCTGGTGGTGCTGCTTCGTCAACAAAATGAAAGCCATTCTGACCTGTTTGTGTCATCATTTCTTCCATTCGATCACACAACAAATTGGCAGCTATAGGTTCGTAGATTTTGATGTAATCCAAAGAAATGTCACAAAAAGTACATTTACCCCAATAACAGCCATGCGCCATCGTTAACTTGTTCCAACGCCCATCGCTCCACATCCGATGCATCGGATTCACGACTTCGATCACCGAAATGTATTGATCCAACAGCAAATCCGTATAATCTGGAGTGCCGACTTGCGATTGCTTATAATCGGGTCTAGTAGAATTATTTTTATAAACGACTTTACCGCCTTCTAGAATAAAAGTTCTTTTATAGGTTCTATTCTCCCCTCCTTCGGAGGGGTCGGGGGAGGATAAGAGTTCTATTGGTAATTCCCCGTCATCCAAAGTAATGAAATCGAAAAACTCAAACACTCGAGCGTCCGAAAGCGAACGCAATTCGGTATTGGGAAAACCACCTCCCATGGCAATTTTGATATTCGGATAGTGCTTTTTCACCCATTGTGCCGAACGAAAAGCGCTGTACAAATTCCCAGGAAAAGGCACAGAAATCAGCATTAATTCAGGTTGAATTCTGGTTATTTTTTCTTCCAAAATAGATAGTAAAATACCATCAATATAGCTAAGTTCCTTTTGCAAAGCCTCGTACAGCTCGTCGAATGAATTGGCGCTTCGGCCCAAACGCTCGGCATAGCGACTAAAACCAAAGTTTTCATCGACACATTCGACTATAAAATCCGAAATATCTTCAAGGTACAAAGTTGCCAAATGTTTGGCTTTATCCTGTGTTCCCATAGTACCAAAAGCCCAATCCAACTCCTCCAATTGCGCAAAACGAGAGGCTTCGGGTAAATAGTCTTCTTGACAAATTTGCAAAGCCAAGGTTGGATTTTTGCCTTGCAAAAAAGCAATCACTGAATCTATGGTTTTGAGATATTCGTCTTGTAAGGCAATTATACGTTGACTATTTATGGTTTTTGGTTTATGGTTTGTTGTTGCTTGACCAAAAACTCCTTGTAATCCTTCTCTCGAAAACAATTTCAAAATCACCTCAATACCCAAATCCGCTTGCTCCGAGGGCACTTCAAGGGTATTCAAAAATCCTTTGATATACGCCGTCGCTGGATACGGGGTATTCAGTTGCGTAAACGGTGGCGTGATGAGGAAGAGTTTTGGTTTCAAAAGAAAAAATTTTGATACAAAAATAAGGGATATTTAATAACTTTAGAATTCTAATAAAAGTAATAAACACAAAAAGCCCAATAAATTGGACTTCTTACTTACACTGTAAATCCTATTACTTCACTTGAATCAAAATCCATTTGGAAATTTCTTCTAATGCAATTGGAGAGAATGTTTGTTCAATGGTTTCATATTCGTTCATTAAACCTGTTTTGCATTCTTGAAACAAATGGTTCAAATTTGGTACTACTTTAGTTGTTACATTTTTATTCCCGCCTTTAGCCAATGCTTTCTTAATAGCATCAATATTTACATCGGAGGGAACTTGATAATCTTTATCACCGTTGAGTACTAGAACTGGGCATTCTACTTTTTGTAAGACAGTTTCAGGATCAAATTTTAGAAAAGAAACAAACCAAGGACTTGTGATTTGTGATGTTATTTCACTTATTTGTCCCTCATTCAATTTGTCTCCAAATTGAACTTTGAAATAACTATTTATTTTAGATTTAAGACTAGAATCATTTTCTGTAGAAATCAAAACCATTTCATAAGCTCCCTTGAAAATTTCTTGAGCCTTTTGAATTTCTTTTTCAGGAACTCCCATTTGGCGTTCTATCTTTTCTTTTTGCAAAAGCAATAATTTATCACCGCGAATTCCAGTTCCTGCCAACAATACAATGAAGTTAATATCCTTTGAATTCGCCGCAACAATTGGCGCAATCAAACCACCTTCGCTGTGGCCGATTAATCCGATCTTGCTTTTAAGGATTTCTTTTCTGGTTTTCAAATAATCGACTCCTGCCTTAACATCTTTAGCAAAATTCATAGTGGTTGCCGATTTAAAATCACCAGTTGATTTGGCAACTCCCCTATCATCAAATCGCAATACTGCAATTCCTTTTTTGGTTAGATAATCAGCTAAAACTAGAAAGGGTTTATGTCCCAACAACTCTTCATCTCTGTTTTGAGGACCACTTCCTGTAATCAAAATTACAGCGGGAAAGTGACCTTCTTTTTGAGGCAAACTTAAGGTCCCAGCCAAAATATTTTTATCAATTTTATTTTCAAACACTACTTCCTCTGTATAATACGGATAAGGTTTTTGTGGTTCTTGAGGTCTTATTAGTGCTTTTTTTTCAATGCTATCTCTTGACATATTCAAAGCTAAAGATTGACCTGCTTGCGAAAAATTACCCACAATTATATGCTCCTTATTTAATTTTCCTTCATAACTAATAGCAGCTGCTGGTATTTGCAACTTCAAAACAGCATTTTCAAAACTGGTTGTCGTTACTGGAATCCCTTTTGCACCTTGATCGGGACTGTCCATTGTGGAACTATAACCGTTTTCGGTTTTAGCGATATTAAAAACCACTCTTAACTGTCCTCTGGGAATTTTTAAAACTCCATTCCATTGACCAGAAATTTCTTGTCCGAACATTGTAAAAGAAGCTAGAATTACTATAATAAAAAATACGGTTTTCTTCATTTTAGTTGACTTTATTTTAAAATTAATATTAAATAGTTAAAAAATGGAACTCAATTATTTTTGCATTTTCTTCTTTTGAATAATGTTATAAAGGCAACATTTTCCTCTTTAGCCTCGATTGAAATGGAAAGCGGGACGATGCTTGCAAAAAAACCTAACCTTTCTGCTCCAAACAATTAATTGAACTTAAGCAAGAAATACTTACTCTTTTTACTATATTTCCTTAAACTTAATATAGGAATATACTATTGGGACAACGGTAATAATTCCTGTAACTGTTAAGATAAGATACACTATAAAATCTTCTGGAATAAAAAAACAAAAAATAGTAATCATTGCTCCACCTATTACCCATAATTTTCCTGCCATTTGATGGGTTAGCTTCCAAACTTCTTCGCTCTCTAACGTCCAAGGAGTTCTAATCCCCACAAAATAGTTCTGTTTAATGACTTTAAAATAATTTCCTAAAGCCATAAACAGAAAACCAATTAAAGAAACAATAATGACAGGACTAGACATAGATTGATTTTTTGCACTGAACAAAATAAATAAAGCTAGCACTGAAGTGAAGAAAACTAAAATTAATCTAAGGCTTTTGTATTTATTACCCATCATACCAATCTTATTTTTAGGGTCAATTTTAGGGGCCAACAACATAATTCCATAAGTTAAAACGGGCAACATAAAAAGTAATCCAATCAAGGAAAATTTGTCTCCCCAACCATCAACTTCTCCCTTTAAATTCCAATGAATAGGTACTTTTTCTGGCAAGGAATTCCATATATAAGCCAAATAAACAAAGGGGACTAGCACTAAAAGTATCGAAAACCATTCTTTTTGTAACGTATTTTTCATAATTGAGTTTATTTTTTAAAAGTTAAAATCCATTGTAGAACATCGTCCATTATAGTGGTGTTGATTGAATAAATTACAAACTGACCCAATTTTTGAGAAGTAATTAAATCGGCTTGCTTCAATAAATCTAGATGATGCGAGATACTGGGTTTACTGATATTAAAGTGATCCGCAATTTCTCCAGCAGTCCTGTCCTTTTCTTTCAAAAGATTCAGAATTTCGCGCCTAGTGGCATCATTAAGGGCTTTAAAAATAACGTTCATCAATTTATGATTATATATTTAGACAAATATCTAAATGTTATTTTAAAAGTACACCAAAAACTTATATTATTTTTTAAAATTAAAACTGATGACTTTTTCTAGAAATCATAAAAAGAGAACCTAAACTCAACAAAGCAGCCCCCGTCAAATAATACCCCACATATGAAATATCATAATCCGTAGCCAGCCAAATGGCAATCATAGGAGCAAAAGCAGCACCAAATATTCCTGCTAAATTAAAGGTCAAGGAAGCTCCTGAATAGCGCACTTGTGTAGGAAACAACTCAGACAAAAAGGTGCCTAAAGGGCCATAGGTAAATCCCATCAACGCCATTCCGATACAAACGAAAACAGTTACTAGTACAGCACTTCCTGAACTGAGAAAAAATTGGAAGAAAAAACCAAAAACAGCTATGGCAATAGTAGCCCAAACCAGCATTTTGCGACGCCCAATGGTATCTGCAACCACTGCCGAAACAGGAATGAACAGCGCAAAAAAGAGCACAGAGAACAACTGAATCAACAAACCCTCTCTTTTGGTGAAACCCAAATCAGAGGTCGCCCAACTTAACGTAAATACCGTCATTAAATAAAAAACCAAAAAAGTAGTCACTGCCGCCAATGTTCCAAAAATCAATTGATTCTTGTATGAGGCGAGTAAGGTTAAAAAAGGGATTTTTACTTCTTCTTCTACTTTTTTAGCCTGTTCAAAAGAAGGTGTTTCAGAAATTTTAGTCCGAATATAAAAACCAACCACTACCAAAAGTGAACTAGCGATAAAGGGAATTCGCCAACCATAATTCATAAAATCTTCATTGGTCATACTATCCGTTAAAAGCAAAAAAGTACCTCCCGAAAGTAACAAGCCTATAGGAGCACCTAACTGTGGGAACATACCATACCAAGCTCTTTTATTCGGTGGCGCATTTTCGATGGCTAGTAAAACAGCTCCTCCCCATTCGCCTCCAAGACCAACGCCTTGTCCAAAACGACAAAGCATCAACAATAAAGGTGCAGCTATACCTATACTAGCATAACTTGGAAGAAAACCAATAGCAACAGTAGAAACTCCCATCGTTAGTAATGCGGCTACCAAGGTAAATTTACGACCTATCTTATCCCCAAAATGTCCAAAAAAAGCCGAACCCAAAGGTCTTGATAAAAAAGCAATAGAAAACGTAGCTAGTGACTGCAACGTAGCCATAGTAGCATCTGTGCTCGGGAAAAAAAGTTGGGGAAACACCAATACCGCGGCATTGGCATAAATATAAAAATCAAAAAACTCAATGGTCGTTCCTATCAAACTGCCAAAAAGTACATGTTGCAATGAATTTTTTCCTTTAGTAGGAGTATCTTGAGTCATTAGTTGTGGTTTTAGTTAGTAGTTAAGAATTAAAATAAGCCATTGGGTGAAATTAAAATAAAAAAAAACCACATAGAATCATAGATTAACACTAAATAAGTAAAGAATAAATAGAAATAGTACTATTTCACACATAGCATAGCTATGTGAATAGTAAAACGTCTATGATTTTCTTTTAAAACTATAAATTCTATGTTTCACCTATGTGGTAAAAAATAATTTCACCCAACGGGTTACAATAATAAGTTAAAATGCAATGCTATTCAAAAAGGGAAGCCATTTAATTCCGCTTTTTTTGGTAATTTAGCCCTAAATCTATTTTAATTATGCCATCCGACTGTATCAGCTTTCAAAATTCTGGATATTTTTCCTCACTAATCAATGATTATTTAGACCAAAAACCAAACGTACAGCCTTTGTACCATCGCTTCCCAACTCTTGAAAACTTTGGCCCTCAAATAGAAGAAAAGAAAGCTAACTTCCCCTCCCCAGCCCTCCCCGAAGGTGAGGGAGCAGCAATAAACAACAAAACCGTTTATTGCAAGAAAAGAGCTATTTTAGTTGCTGCTTTAGAAGCACAATATGCCAAAATCAATGCTTCATCGGCAACTTTAAACAACATTAAACTTTTAAATCATTCCAATACGTATACCATTACAACAGGTCATCAACTGAATTTATTCAGCGGACCTTTGTATTTTCTTTACAAAATAATTTCGACCATCAATCTGACTAAGGAATTACAACAACAATATCCTGAACAAAATTTTGTTCCAATCTATTGGATGGCTACCGAAGACCATGATTTTGAAGAAATCAATTACTTTACTTTTAAAGGGAAAAAATTCTGTTGGAACAGAGAAAGTACTGGACCAGTAGGCCGATTATCTACAGAAGGTCTTGAAGATTTTTTAACCATTTTTTCGCTAGAATTAGGGAGCAGTACTAATGCTGAAACGTTAAAAACACTATTTCAAGATGCTTATTTGAAGCATACCAATTTAGCAGATGCGACCAGATATTTAGCCAATACTCTATTTGGCGACTACGGATTAGTCATTTTAGATGCTGATGATGCCAATCTAAAAAGACAATTTATTCCATTCATTAAGGAAGAGGTAATTAAGCAAACGGCTTTTTCAAAAGTAAATGAAACTATCCATCAAATGGGTAACTATACCGTTCAAGTGAATCCTCGTGAAATCAATTTGTTTTATATAGAAGATGACTTGAGAGAGCGTATTATTTTTGAAGACGGATTGTACAAAATAAACAATACTAAAATTCAGTTTTCAGAACAAGAACTACTCGCTGAATTGGAACGCCATCCTGAAAAATTTAGTCCCAATGTAGTGATGCGTCCTTTATATCAAGAAGCGATTCTACCTAATCTAGCCTATATTGGCGGTGGCGGAGAAATA
The DNA here is from genome assembly GCF_027531905.1 of Flavobacterium sp. Taxonomy (GTDB): domain Bacteria; phylum Bacteroidota; class Bacteroidia; order Flavobacteriales; family Flavobacteriaceae; genus Flavobacterium. The sequence continues at coordinate 38,946 of NZ_JAPZSU010000011.1, forward strand.
GCCTATTGGTTAGAATTGAAATCATTTTTTGATGCAGTAAAGGTGACTTTCCCAATACTCATTGTACGTAACTCCGTAGTTTTGGCTACTGAAAAACAGCTAAAAAAAGCCGATGCCTTAGCCTTGACTTGGAGCGATTTATTCCAAAAACAAGCGCAATTAATCAACAACAAGACAAAACAATTATCGGAATTTTCAATAGATTTGAGCGATTTGAAACAGCAATTACAACAACAGTTTCATGCCCTACACGAACTCACTTCTAAAACCGATCGTTCTTTTGAAGGCGCCGTAAAAGCGCAGGAAATAAAACAAACCAAAGGACTAGAACAACTTAAAAAACGATTGCTAAAAGCACAAAAACGAAAATTAGCCGATAGTTTGAGTAGAATCACAGCGCTTCAAAATGAACTTTTCCCCAACCAAAGTTTGCAAGAACGTCAAGCTAATTTTGCTGAATTTTATTTAGAAAATGGCGAGCAACTACTTCCTAAATTGGTTGATGAAATAAAGCCTTTGTCTACCAATTTTACCATTATTACCTTTTAAAACCTACTTTTTTCATGAGCAAAGACCGACTGATTTCATTGGATGTATTTCGAGGATTAACTATTTTATTAATGACTGTTGTCAATAATCCTGGAAGTTGGTCCACGATTTATGCTCCCTTACGTCACGCAGAATGGCACGGCTGTACCCCAACCGATTTGGTATTTCCATTTTTTGTTTTCATTATGGGAACCGCCATTGCTTTTGCCATGCCTACTAAAACCTACGACAGCTCAACCTTCAACAAAATCTTTGTTCGTTCGTTGCGGATGATAAACCTAGGCTTGTTCTTTAATTTTTTTGGCAAGATTCAGTTTTTTGATCTCGAAGGAACGCCATTAATGATCATTCGCCTACTCATAACTGCCATTGTTGGTTATGCTTTAATGGGGAATTTCAATCAAAAAACCAAAACCTATTTGGCCATTGGATGTTTTATTCTTTTTATGTTCCTTGCTTACAGCGGTATCCCAGCTTATGAAAACGTACGTCTTCCTGGGGTTTTACAGCGTATCGGGATTATATATTTCATCGCTTCTCTTTTATATTTAAAAACTACGCCCAAAATGCAACTCATCGTAAGCAGTGTTTTATTAGTGGGCTATTGGGCGCTAATGACATTAGTTCCTGCGCCAGGCTTTGCAGTTACCAATCTCGAAAAAGGAACCAATTTAGCTACTTGGGTGGACCAAATGGTACTATCAGGACATGTTTGGGAAGCTACCAAAACTTGGGATCCTGAAGGAATTTTAAGTACTATCCCTGCTATAGTAACAGGCTTATTAGGCCTTCAAATTGGGCAATTACTCAATATGAATATATCCAAAAAATCAAAAGCACAAAAAATGCTTAGCATTGGAGCATCATTGCTGCTCTTGGGTTGGCTTTGGAATTTTGTATTCCCAATCAATAAAGCCTTATGGACCAGTTCGTATGTACTTTATACCGCTGGATTGGCCACGCTTATCTTGACGATTTTATACTATTGCATCGACCTACTCAACTTCAAAAAAGGAATCACGCTATTTTTGGTTTGGGGAGTTAATCCTATGATTGTTTTCTTTTTATCACAAATCATTCCTCAAGCTTTGGTAATGATTTCGGTTCAAAATCCAAAAAACAACACTCCAATCGACTTTTGGACCTACAGTTATGAATTTGGAGTTTTGCCTCATTTCCAAAATCCAATGAATGCTTCGCTGGCCTTTGCTTTGCTTTATGTAGGTTTTTGGAGTCTTTTATTGTGGTATTTCTACCAAAAGAAACTGTTTTTTAAAGTATAATCACACTATTTTATCGCATAATCAAAAATTTGACTTAAAAATGACAATTTCACAAATTGTATTTGCAAAAAAAGTCTATTTTTGCACCAAATTTTAAAAAACCAAAAAATGGCTACAAATAGAACTTTTACAATGATTAAGCCTGATGCTGTAGAAAACGGACACATCGGAAACATCTTAGCAATGATTACAAATGCAGGTTTCAAAATTGTTTCTTTGAAATTAACGCAATTGACTGTTGCTGACGCACAAGCATTTTACGCAGTACACTCAGCTAGACCTTTCTTTGGAGAATTAGTAGAATTCATGACTCGTGGTCCTATCGTTGCTGCCATTTTAGAAAAAGAAAATGCAGTGGAAGATTTCAGAACTTTAATCGGAGCAACTAATCCAGCTGAAGCTGCAGAAGGAACTATCCGTAAAGCTTACGCAACTTCTATCGGAGAAAATGCAGTTCACGGTTCTGATAGCGACGAAAATGCTGCTATCGAAGGTGCTTTCCACTTTGCTGGAAGAGAGCAATTCTAAATCAGTGTTCAGTAAACAGTTTTTAGTGGGCAGTAAAATGCACTAAAAATAGTTATCTCATAAAAAAATCCCGTTTCAATTGAAACGGGATTTTTTATTTAAAAAGATTACTCCATTCTTCTTTAACATCATAGTCATTAACTCCAAAATTGATTAATCTTTCAATAAGTATTTTTTTTAATTCACCATAATTAGAATGATAGAATTCAGAAATACAGACAACTCTTTTTCCTTTTTGAAGAATAAAAAGGTTTTCAGAAACACCAAGTTTTCCAGACTCAAACAAGCTTACAAACCCATCTAAACTATTTAAAGCATATGATTCTGATTTACCTAACCCAAAATAACGTTTTACAACTACACATTGTTGATCAATTGTTACTCTATGCGCCCTAGTTCTAAAAACTGTTCCCCAAAAAACCAAGATAAAAAACAAGCACAAAATAGGAAGAGTCATCGTTGCATAGGGTGAATTATAACAAAGATAAATAAGCATAACGGGCAAAATACTAATATAAGATGCTAATAAAATCGGCAAGAATTTAAACTTCGAAACTGTACTCATCATATTTTTTTAAACTCAACAAAACTACCTCAATACCACGTCTCTAACCACATCACGACGCAATTCCTCATTAATCATCTTAATGATTTTTGATTTACCGTGACTCAGTTCTTCCCGTAAAACAGAAGAAGACAATTCAACATACAAAACGGTTCCTTTCAAAATCACGTTTTTGGTATAATGATTCACACCGTTCCCCATCAAATTTTTCCAAGCCTCACGTACATCAATCTGGTTAAGACCTGTTTGCAGTTTATTAACTTCAATAATATGCTTCAAAACATCACCTACCGTATTCTGATCATTTAGTCGTTTTGCCATTGTCAATAATTTTTATCGGACCTGTTTTTTTATAGTGATACTCTTTTTGCTCTGAATTTTTTAAGACCAATTCCTTTGCATCAATCTTTACCAATTCCTCTGACCATTGCGCAAAATCAGTCTTGAAATCAAGAAAAATTTGATCATCTTTCTCTCGAATACGAATCGTTTCTACCAAATCATTCGCCTGAAACGTACCGTCCAATTGTGGCATTACTTTCTTTCTAAATCCAGTATCGCCTTTTATTTCAAAATAATCAAAACTATCATTGCTCGGGTATTCTTTATCGGCACCTTCTTCAAAAACCACTTTCTCAATCTCCCAATACCCATTCAACAAAGTCACAGATTCCTTCTCAACTTTAGGTTGACACCCTAAAAAAACCAAACAAAGGGTTACAAATACAACTATTTTTTTCATATTATTATTGACTTATATTTTTTAGGAGCTACCTCCTGCTGTCCACTATATCTTGTCGTCCCGAACCCCGGGACCACAAGGATGCCGTTCCCATCAGGGCTAGTAACTATGTGCAAAATCAGACGCAATTGCAACACTACAAAGTACGAAGAAAACAAATTAGGAAACAAAAAATAAAAGGGTTTCGTTAAACTATTTTTCACTATTATTGTCTAATCTCAAAACCAAAAAAATTATGAAAAAATTCTTAACCATCATAATTGTCTTGCTAACTTTCGTCAATTGTAGCACCGAAAAAGCCGACACACCTTCCACCGATGCAACCACAAAGACTTATTTTCCACCTATAACAGGAACAATTTGGGAAACCAAAACCATCGAGAGTTTAGGCTGGAAACCCACAGCCGTACAACCCTTATTGGATTATTTAACCCAAAAAAGCACCAAAGGCTTTATCATCTTGGTCGACGGAAAAATAGTACTCGAAAAGTATTTTAATGGTCATAGCGCCAACACCTCTTGGTATTGGGCAAGTGCGGGAAAAACACTCACTACCGCCATTACAGGCATTGCGCAACAAGAAGGCATGGTGAACATCAACGCTAAAGTGTCTGATTACTTAGGAACAGGATGGACTAGTCTCCCCATAGCCAAAGAAAACCTAATCACTAACAAACATCTCCTTACCATGACTTCAGGCATAGAAGACCTTGCCAATGGTGACGCCGTCGATCCTGCAAGCTTGCAATACAAAGCCGATGCAGGAACTAGGTGGGCCTATCATAATGTATATGTAAAACTGCAAGATGTTATAGCAAAAGCCACAAAGCAAACTTGGTCAGGATACTTCAACACCAAGCTTAGAGACAAAATTGGAATGGAAGGTTCATGGATTCAGATGGACAACAATAGCGTGTATTGGAGCACCACTCGAAGCATGGCGCGCTTTGGTTTATTAATGCTAAACAAAGGAAAATGGGAAAACAACACCATCTTAAACGAAGCGTTTGTATCCGAAGCCACCAGCACATCTCAAAATCTTAACTTTTCTTATGGATACTTATGGTGGCTCAACGGTAAAGAAAGTTACCGCCTACCGCAAACTCAATTAGTATTCAAAGGGAGTTTAGTACCTAGCGCCCCAACAGATATGTATATGGCTTTGGGCAAAAACGATCAAAAAATCTATGTAATTCCAAGTAAAAACATGGTAGTAGTAAGAATGGGAGAAGCTGCGGACAACGCTAACCTAGCCTTATCAGATTTTGACGAAGTCCTATGGAGTAAAATAAAAGCCTTGTATTTATAATTACTTGCTAGTAATCTTTTTATAAAGACCTATTAAAAAAAGAACTACACCAGTTCCAAGAAAAAAACCATATGCAAAATCTATTTTGCCTCGAACTAAATTGGCTAAAACAAAACAGATTAAGCTAAAAAAATAAAGGTATAACGGACTTATACTTTTCATACCAAACTATTTAAAGAAAGAATCTACAAATTCATACTTATTAAAGACTTGTAAATCTTCAATTCCCTCACCTACTCCAATATATCTTACAGGAATCTGGAACTGATCCGAAATACCAATCACAACACCACCTTTAGCAGTTCCGTCTAATTTCGTAACTGCAAGAGAAGTAACTTCGGTAGCAGCGGTAAATTGTTTGGCTTGTTCAAAAGCGTTTTGACCCGTAGAACCATCCAATACCAAAAGTACATCATGAGGCGCATCAGCAACCACTTTTTGCATCACACGCTTCACTTTTGATAGCTCATTCATTAAATTAATTTTATTATGCAAACGTCCAGCAGTATCAATAATCACAACATCAGCATTTTGAGCCACTGCAGATTGCAAAGTATCAAAAGCTACAGAAGCCGGGTCACTTCCCATCTCCTGACGCACTATAGGCACTCCAACACGGTCAGCCCAAATCTGCAATTGATCGATGGCTGCCGCACGGAAAGTATCCGCCGCTCCAAGAACTACATTGTATCCTGACTTTTTAAACTGATAAGCCAATTTACCAATAGTAGTGGTTTTACCGACTCCATTCACGCCAACCACCATCAACACATAAGGTTTAGTATTCACTGGAATAACAAACTCTGTTGCTTCACCATTATTGGTTTCAGATAACAATCCTGCAATTTCTTCTTGAAGAATTCCATTTAACTCATCAACCCCTAAATATTTATCTGTTGCAACACGATTTTCAATACGTGTAATAATTTTTAAAGTAGTAGCAACTCCAACATCAGAAGCAACTAATATTTCCTCCAGATTATCTAAAACATCATCATCTACTTTTGACTTTCCAGCCACAGCTTTGGTCAATTTAGTAAAAAAGTTAACTTTTGTTTTCTCAAGACCTTTATCTAAAGTCTGTTTCTTTTCGGAGGAAAATATACGTTTAAAAAAACTCATTTTTTGTTAGGTTAAGTATGTCATCAAAGGAAAAATTCCTTACTTTATTTGAAAGGGTAAATATAAAAAATAAAAAAGCTACTTCCGAAAGAAAGTAGCTTTTATATAAAATGTATGTAAATTATTTCTTTTTCAAGAATTCATCAACTGCTTCAGGAGCCATAATAGATTCAACGAATGTATATGCACCAGTTTTTGGAGATTTTACCATTTTAATGGCTTTTGATAATCTTTTAGAAGCGGTTTGTAACGATGCTACGGTTTTCTTTGCCATGATTCAAATGTTATTTGAAATTTTTATAAATAAAAATCTCTAATTATTATTTAATTTCTTTGTGAACAGTTACACGTTTCAAGATTGGATTAAATTTTTTAATCTCTAATCTATCTGGAGTATTTTTTTTGTTCTTTGTTGTTATGTATCTTGAAGTTCCTGCAACACCAGAAGTTTTGTGCTCAGTACATTCTAAAATTACTTGGATTCTATTACCTTTCTTTGCCATCTTGCTATATATTTATTTAGGAAAAAGATTATTTTATAAATCCTTCTGATTGCGCTTTTTTCAAAACAGCAGCAATTCCATTTTTGTTAATTGTTTTTATCGTAGATGCTGCTACTCTAAGAGTAATCCATCTATCTTCTTCTGGAAGATAAAAACGCTTTTTCACTAAGTTTACAGAAAACTTTCTCTTAGTTTTATTCATAGCGTGAGAAACGTTATTTCCTACCATCGCTCTTTTACCTGTAAGGTCACAAACTCTTGACATTATGCTTATCTTTTATCGTTATTCAAAATCAGGGTGCAAAGAAAAGAAAAATAAACGGATGAAACAAAAAATTATAACACATTTTTTAAAATTTCTTTTTGCAACATTTCCAAACTCTTAGTAACCGCTCTATCTATTACTTTTTCTCGGGGTTGTCCAAAATTAAAGCCCTCAACTATGACACCATTGGGTGTGGCCAAACCAATAAAAACACTACCAACACTAGCATCCGAATCCCCTTTTGATGGTCCAGCATTACCCGTTGTAGCAATTGCATAATCCGTTTCGAAGATTTTTTGACAATTTATTGCCATTTCTTTTGCTACTTCTGCACTAACAACACTATGCGCTTCTATAGTGGACAAAGAGACTTCTAACAACTTCGTTTTCATCTCGGTAGCATAAGCCACCACACTCCCTTTAAAATAATTTGACGCACCTGGGACACCTGCAATTGATTGTGCAATTTTCCCTCCCGTGCAACTTTCCGCCGTAGCTAAAGTCTTATTTTTTAAAGTTAATTGTTTTCCAACTACAAACTCTAGCGTTTCCTCTTCATCAAAACCAACAATAATATCCCCAATTAGCGTACTCAAAGTAGCTAATCGACGCTCCAATTCTGTTTCCAAAACTTGTTTATCTTTACCTTTTGCCGTTAACCGCAATCGAACCCTTCCTGGGGCAGGCAAATACGCTAATTTTATAAAACTTGGCAAATCATTCTCCCAATCTTCTATACGTTCCGCTACCAAACTTTCCCCTTGACCATAAGTCAAAACGGTTTTATGAATAATAAAAGGTCGCTCGTATTCCACAACAAGCTTGGGTACTAGTTGATAATCTACCAAATATTTCATTTCGTAAGGAACACCTGGTAAAGAAACAAAAACCGTTTGCCCTTTTTTAATCCACATTCCCGGCGCAGTACCAACTTCATTATGCAAAATAACGCATTTTGAAGGAACCAAAGCCTGATCTTTATTCATTTGAGAGGCTTCTCGTTGCAACGCTTTTTCAATTAAAGCAATCACATGAGCCTCTACCTCAACATTGCGTATGAGTGTATCATCAAAATAATCACAGATAGTTTTTTTGGTAATATCATCTTTGGTAGGCCCTAAACCACCTGTAATAACAACCACATCAACAGTATCTTGCATTAAAGCAAAAGTGTCTAAAATAGCTTGTTTATCATCGCTTATAGACAACATTTCTACGACCTCAATTCCTATTCTATCCAAGGCTTTAGCAATATAAGCCGAATTGGTATCAACAATTTGACCAATAAGAATTTCGTCACCGATAGTAATTATGGCTGCTTTCATTTAGTAAAAATTGAAATGATTTAAGAGTAAAGTTAACTACAAGTCAAAATCCTTTTTGATTTCTTTTACCGCATCTTTAACACGCTGCTTGACACTTTTAAAAGTCTCAATAATATCTTTTTTTCTTCCTTCTGCTTTAGTCCAAGCTTCTACCTGAAGAATTTCTTCAAAAGCCACATTTAAACCAATTAAATCCAAGGTAGGCTTGATTTTGTGCGCATATGCATACGCTTTTTTATGATCTTTTTCGTTAATTCCTTCTTTGATCTTTTTCAAATCCTGAGGAACTTCGGTAACAAATAAGATCAAAATTTGCTGGACAAATTCTGGATCATTATCGGAAAGTGCATACACTTTGGAGAGGTTGTATTTTAAAGCCATTATTTTACTTGTATTCTAAATAGTTGTTGTCCTTCTAAAAATCCTTCTAAAATATCATTTGGACGAACAGATGCTACTCCTGCTGGCGTACCAGTAAAAATAATGTCTCCAATTTTCAAAGTAAAAAACTGAGAAACGTAAGCAATCAACTCGTCAATCGCCCATAACATATGACTTGAGCAGCCTTTTTGAACTGTCTGTCCGTTATTGGTCAACTCAAATGTAAGATTTTCTAATGAACTAAATTGCGTTTTGGGTAAAAATTCTCCAATCACCGCCGATCCATCAAAAGCCTTTGCTTTTTCCCAAGGCAACCCTCTTTGTTTTAGTTTTTCCTGTAAATCTCTTGCTGTAAAATCAATTCCAACACTAATTTCATCATAATATTTATGTGCAAACTTAGGTTCTATGTATTTTCCAACTTTACTAATTTTTACAATCAACTCAATTTCGTGATGAATATCTTCCGAAAATTCTGGAATCACAAATGGATGCTGCTTTAGCAAAATAGCCGAATCAGGTTTCATAAAAACCACCGGTTCTGTTGGTCGTTCGTTTTTTAACTCTTCTATATGGTTGGCATAATTTCTGCCTATGCAAATTATTTTCATAACTTAAGTGAATAGTAAAAAGTAAAAAGTAATTAGCAAACACATACTATTCACTAATTACTTTCACTAATCACTCTATTTTGTGTTTAACTTTCTTAATTTAATCGCTGTAAGCACTTTTTTGGTATACAGAGGAAAATCAGCATTTTGAATCCAACTAAAATACCCTGGTTCAGCCTCCAATACTTTTTCAACCTTAACACCTTTGTGTTTGCCAAAGGTAAAAATCTCTTCGTTGTCTTTATCAAAAGCTATCATCCCAGCAAAATCGGCTATTTTTTTTCGCGTGGTGAACTCTGACAAGACTTTCATATCGTTTTCCAACTCGGGATAACGATCCAATTGCGCTTTTAAAATTTCATAGGTCGCCATGGTATCCGCCTCAGCAGAGTGGGCGTTTTCGAGGGAATTCCCAGTATAAAACTTTAAAGCTGCTGCTAATGTTCTCTCTTCTTTTTTATGAAAAATCGTTTGAACATCCACTGATACGCGATTTTTCATATCAAAATCAACTTCTGCCCTTAACAACTCTTCAGCTAATAAAGGTATATCAAAACGATCTGAATTGAATCCCGCCAAATCACTGTCTTTTATCATTGAGTACACTTGTGATGCTAGCTCATTAAAAGTTGGCTCATTGGCTACTTTTTCATTGGTTATCCCATGTACCGCAGTAGATTCAGCTGGGATTGGAATCGTTGGATTCACTAACCATGTTTTACTTTCTTTGTTTCCGTTTGGAAAAACTTTAAAAATTGAGATCTCTACAATACGATCTTTTCCAATATCAATCCCAGTTGTTTCAAGATCAAAAAAACAAATTGGTCTATTTAGTTTCAGTTCCATTTTTGGTATTTATAAGAATGCAAATATAATTCTTTAAAAATGATTAAATACAAGTGTTTAACCATTTTAGAATAAAACAAATGACATTGCAAGCTAAAAAAAATTAAAACACAAAAAAACCGACAATTGAAATTTTCAACGTCGGTCTCTTCTGTTTTTTGTTTTATGGAGAATTAAAAATCTCTATTTACATCAAAAGCTTCTAAATATTCAGCAACTCGTTTTACAAAACTTCCACCCAAAGCTCCATCCACCACTCTATGGTCGTAAGAATGAGACAAGAACATTTTTTGACGAATTCCAATAAAATCACCTTCTGGGGTTTCAATAACCGCAGGCACTTTTCTAATGGCACCTAAAGCTAAAATACCCACTTGTGGCTGATTGATAATTGGTGTTCCAAAAACAGAACCAAAAGTTCCCACATTAGTAACAGTATAAGTTCCTCCTTGCGTATCGTCTGGTTTTAATTTTCCAGCTTTAGCACGATTTCCTAAATCATTCACCGCTTTCGCCATTCCAACTAAATTCAATTGGTCTGCATTTTTGATAACAGGAACAATTAAATTTCCGTTTGGTAAAGCTGCTGCCATACCTAAATTGATATTTTTCTTTTTGATGATAAAATCACCATCAACAGAAATATTCATTCCTGGGAAATCTTTTAATGCTTTGGCAACCGCTTCCATAAATATAGGAGTAAAAGTCAATTTCTCACCTTCTCTCTTTTCAAAAGCGGATTTAACTTTGTCTCTCCATTTTACAATATTCGTCACATCAACCTCAATAAATGATTGTACGTGAGCCGAAGTTTGAACAGAAGCTACCATATAACCTGAAATTAGCTTACGCATTCTATCCATTTCTACAATTTCGTCTCCTCCATTAACAGAAACTGGAGCTGCTTTTGCCGCTACTGGTGTCGCCACAGGTGCGATGGTATCGACCATTAAGGATGGCGTTGCAGTAACTTTAGGTTGATTTCCTCTATTTTTAATGTATTCTAAAATATCTGCTTTGGTAATTCTTCCTCCTTTTCCTGTTCCAGAAATAGTCTGAAGTTCTGCTATAGAAATACCTTCTTCTTTTGCGATATTTTTTACCAAAGGCGATAAAAACTTATCCGATTCGGTAAAATCTACTGGAGCAAGTACCGTTTCTTTGGCTACTTCTATCGCTTTTTCGATGACTACTACTTCTTCTGGTACTTCATTCGCAACAACAGATTCCGTAACTGCACCACCTTCGGTTTCAATAATAGCAATGGTTTGCCCTACTTGAACCAAATCATTTACCTGAAATAATTGCTCAACCAACACTCCCGAAACTTCGCTTGGGACTTCGCTATCCACTTTATCTGTTGCAATTTCTAAAACTGCTTCATCCGCTTCAATTTTGTCTCCAACTTGTTTCAACCAATTGGTAATGGTTGCTTCTGCAACACTTTCTCCCATTTTTGGAAGCTTTAATTCAAATCTTGCCATATTATTAACCTAAAAGGTGTTTTTTATTTTTCGCTTGCGAAATTAATAAATAATTTAAATATAAATTACATTTAATGTAATTTTTACCGAATTTTTAAAATCATACCTCTTTCGTTATTATTATTACTTCCAATCAAAAAATTAGAACTTTTTGGGATAATTTTAAAAGTAAATCCTTGATTTTTTAGCGATTCTAAAATCGTGAGGCATTCTTTAAAAGAAATATCCTCATTATCAAGAATTATTTCTGTTCTTTCATTTGTTTTAAAAAGACACGAATTTACCATTTTTTCTCCTTCAAAAGGTTGCAAAACGACTTTTTTTCCTAAAACAGACTCTAATTCTTCCACCAATTTATCATTTGAAGACAACAACAAATAATGATTTGGCGCTTTGATTTTTTTGGATTTTCCTTGTATTCTTTTTAATGCCGAAAAAAAGAAAATACCTATCTGCATAAATAGCTCAAAGAAAAACGGAACCTTAAAATGTTTTTGATAAAAAAAACGCATCGCTTGTTGAAAGCGTTTCATATAAGCGCCGTCTTTGATAGTGCTTTCTCCTTTATAATGCAAAACAGTAGTATCGTGAAAATAAAAATTGTCTTTCCCTTTTTGTAACACTAAATAGGACAAATCGATATCATCGGAATACATAAAGCAGTTTTCATCGAATCCACCGACTTCAAGATAGACTTTTCTTGACATAAACATAAAAGCACCGACTAATATATCTACTTTGCCTGTTTGATTTGACCGAAGATGAGAAGCATAATATTTGGTAAAGAAAGAGACCTTAGGAAAACATCGATACAAACCCATTATTTTTGTAAAAGCTACCCAAGGTGTTGGAATCCCACGCTTACTTTCTGGTAAAAAATTACCTGAGCCATCAACCAATTTTACCCCGACAATTCCAAGATTTTTTTGTGCTTTGGCAAAAGCCAATACTTTTACAAAAGTATCCTCAGCAACTACAGTGTCTGGGTTCAAAATACAGATATACTCCCCTTGAGCTGCTGCTACTCCAATGTTATTGCCAATTGAAAAACCTAGATTTTCGCTATTTTGAATGAGTTTGACTTCTGGAAAACGCGTTTGCATCATAGCACAACTATCATCGGAAGAAGCATTATCGACAACAATAATTTCGCCTTCAATGTTTTCTAGCGCTTTTTGAACGCTAAGTACACATTGTTCCAAGAAATAGCGAACGTTGTAGTTAAGAATGATAATTGATAGTTGCATAATACAAATGTAATTTGAAAACCTTCTTTTAAAAATTTAAATAATAATTCTTATTCAGAAAAAAATGCCACAAATGTATTTGTTTATTTTTACAACATCATTCGAAAAAATACTATGAAAAATTTTTTATTTATATTGTTTTGTATTTCAAAATCCTACAGCCAAAGCTACACAAATAGCAACAGCAAAGAAACACCTTCAAGTATAAAAACAATAAAAATAAAATCATCCGTAAAATTATCAGATACAATAAAAGAAACCTCTGGTTTATTGTTCTTTGACAATCAACTATGGACTCATAATGACGATAGCGGTGCTACAATTTATGGACTAAATACTTCAGGTGCAATTCAGAAAAAAATCACGCTCAAACAAATCAATAACAAGGATTGGGAGGCCATCTTTCAGGATAGTTTATACATTTATATAGGTAACTTTGGCAACAATTACAAAGGCAATAGAAAAGATTTAAGTATTTACAGAATTGAAAAAAAATCGTTTTATGACACCACACCCATCATTGACACTATCGCTTTTTCGTATGCTAAACAAACCGATTTCTCTGCCCAAAAAGCAAATACTACCAACTTTGATTGTGAAGCTTTTGTGATTTTAAAAGACAGTATTTATTTGTTTACTAAAGAATGGAGTTCAAGAAAAACTAGCATCTATTCATTACCAAAAACACCTGGGAATTATACAGCGCAGCACCAAGAAACACTCAATGTAAAAGGATTAATTACAGACGCAACTGTAGTACCAACAAAAAAAGGCATCGTTTTATGTGGTTATTCCAAAACACTTCAGCCCTTTGTTTTTGTAATAGATGATTATCAAAACAATGCCTTTTGGAAGGGTAAAAAACGTAAAATAAAAATTAAACTTCCGTTTCATCAAATTGAAGGAATCACAACCGATGACGGCAAAATATTTTATCTAACCAACGAAGCAACTATAAAAAAACCTTTCATAAACACTTCTCCGCAATTACACACTCTCGATTTGAGTAGCTTTTTAAAGTCACAAAACTAGAAGTAACACCTAACCATTTGAATAGTAAGGATAGCAACTTCCGTTTTAAAAACTTACTTTTGCAAAAAATTACACTCGTGAATTACCTTTCTGTAGAAAATATATCAAAATCTTTTGGAGAACGAACACTCTTTAAAGACATTTCGTTCGGAATCAACAAAGACCAAAAAATTGCTTTTATTGCTAAAAATGGTTCTGGAAAAACAACAATAATGAGCATTATTAATGGTCTTGATGAACCTGATACTGGGCAAGTTGTTTTAAGAAAAAGCATCAGAATGGCTTTTTTATCTCAGGATAATAAATTACAAGACGAATTAACAATCGAGGAAAGTATTTTTGCTTCCGATAACGAAAGTTTGAAAGTTATTGAAGCCTATGAAAAAGCGCTAGAAAACCCAGAAGACGAAGAAGCTTACCAAAAGGCTTTCGACGCTATGGACCGTCATAATGCTTGGGATTTTGAAACACAATACAAACAAATTCTATTCAAATTAAAACTAGAGGACTTCAAACTTAAAGTAAAAAGTCTCTCTGGAGGTCAAAAAAAGCGATTATCACTAGCCATTATCTTGATTAATCGCCCAGATTTATTGATTCTTGACGAACCAACGAATCACCTCGATTTGGAAATGATTGAATGGTTGGAGAGCTATTTTGCAAAAGAAAACATCACCTTGTTTATGGTTACACACGACCGTTTCTTTTTGGAGCGCGTATGTAATGAAATCATTGAACTCGACAACGGAAAAATATACCAATACAAAGGCAATTACTCTTATTATTTAGAAAAGAAAGAAGAACGTATTGCCTCAGAAAATGCTAGTGTAGATAAAGCTCAAAATTTATTTGTAAAAGAGCTTGAATGGATGCGTCGTCAACCAAAAGCCAGAACTACAAAATCCAAATCACGTCAAGACGATTTTTATGTAATTAAAGAAAAAGCACAAAGTCGTAGAAAAGAAAACGTAGTTGAACTCGAAATTAATATGGAGCGAATGGGAAGTAAAATCGTAGAGCTTCATAAAATTTCCAAAAAGTTCAAGGATCACGTTATTCTAGATAATTTTAGTTATGATTTTCAACGTGGTGAACGTATCGGAATTATTGGCAAAAACGGAACTGGAAAATCAACCTTCTTAAACCTACTTACTGGCACACTTCCTTTAGACAATGGAAAAGTGGTAGTTGGAGACACAATCAAAATTGGATATTACACACAAAGCGGTATCAACCCAAAACCAGGACAACGTGTAATTGATGTAATTAAGGAGTACGGAGAATTCATCCCTTTAGCCAAAGGAAGAATGATTTCTGCATCACAATTATTAGAACGTTTTCTATTTGATGCAAAAAAACAATACGATTATGTAGAAAAATTGAGTGGCGGCGAATTAAAACGATTGTATTTATGTACCGTATTAATTCAGAATCCAAACTTTTTGATTCTGGATGAACCAACAAATGATTTAGACATTGTAACGCTGAATGTCTTAGAAAGTTTTCTTTTAGATTACCCAGGTTGTTTGGTGGTGGTATCGCACGATCGTTATTTTATGGATAAAATCGTAGACCAATTATTTGTATTTAGAGGACAAGGCGAAATAGAAACTTTCCCTGGAAATTACTCAGACTTTAGAGCTTATGAAGACAGTAACGATGTGATTCAAAAAGAAGACAATAAAGCAGAAAAAAAAGAATGGAAGCAAAATAATCCATCGGGAAATTTAACGTTCAACGAACAAAAAGAATTCCAAAAAATTGAACGCGAAATCAAAGATTTAGAGCTAGAAAAAGCAAAAATAGAACAACTTTTCTCAGACGGAAAAGTTGCCGATGCAGAAATCGAGAAAAAAGCCAAAGAATTAGAAAACATCATCAAAAAAATTGAAAGCAAAGAAGAACGCTGGTTTGAACTTTTAGCCAAATCAGAAGGATAATATTTTTAAAGTTTTCTTAAATATTTTTCCATAAAATACCGAAAGCTTATTTTAGCGATTATTAAAAATTATAGTAAAAATGAAAAAATTAACATCAGCATTTATGCTCCTAACCTTATTTGTTTCTTGTAGTTTAGACAAAAACGAAGTGGTTGACTATACTGCACAAAACGAACAAGAAATCAAAGATTATCTCACTAAAAATAATTTATCAGCCAAAAGAACAAATTCAGGTTTATATTATATCATCAATGAAGAAGGCACCGGAGAACATCCTACAGCCACTTCTAATGTTACGGTGATTTACAAAGGATATTTTACTAATGGAACTGTGTTTGATCAAAGTAAACCCGAAGGTTTTACTGTTGGACTTAATCAAGTAATCAAAGGATGGACAGAAGGAATTCCGTATTTTAAAAAGGGAGGTAGTGGCGTTCTTTTGGTTCCGGCGCATCTTGGTTACGGGAGTTTTGATTATGGGCCAATTCCAGGAGGCTCGGTTTTATTATTCGACATAAAATTGGTTTCGATAAACTAATTCTGAAACCAAAAAACATAGTAAAGTCACAACTAGAATTATTTTGTTGTGACTTTTTTTTGTGCTTTGATGCAAATTCTTCTTTTTTGTGTTTTTCTTTGCAGCAAGAGTTGTATGGATCTTTTTAAACTTTCAGCTATTAAAATCTTTTGACACTATATGCTTTTTCAAATAAAATCCTATTTACATTTCCTTTGGAACTCCAAAAACGAACATGGGGTGCATTCGCCTTTCGTTTTTTCTTTAGTCACAAAATGTTTTTATGACAAAAAAAACAAACCCGAATATGCCATTATAAAAGACTACCGATTGGCATTACTAAAAAACAAAAACACTATCAATGTTACTGATTTTGGGGCCGGTTCAAGAGTTTTCAAATCCAATACCCGACAAATTGCTCAGATTGCAAAAACTGCTGGTATTTCGTCAAAACGAGCCAAGTTATTATTCCGAATAACACAGTATTTTCAGCCAAAATCAATTTTAGAAATCGGTACTTCCTTGGGATTGGCGACTTCTGCTCTAGCTTTAGGCAATCCAAAGGCCAAGCTAACGACTCTAGAGGGCTGTCCCGAAACTTCAAAAATAGCCAAAGAGCAATTTCAACAATTCAACTTTAACACAATTGAATCAATTACTAGTCAATTCGAATCATTCTTGAATACTGATAATCTCTATTTAAAAAACTATGACCTCATTTACTTTGACGGCAATCATTCAAAAGAAGCAACTTTAGCTTACTTTGAACAATTATTACCGACCATAAACAATGAAACCCTTTGGATTTTTGACGATATTCATTGGTCATCAGCTATGGAAGAAGCTTGGGAACAAATAAAAGAACACCCAAAGGTTCGAGTTACAATAGACACCTTTCAGTGGGGATTAGTTTTTTTTAGAGAAGAACAAGCCAAAGAGCATTTTACAATTCGCTTATAAAAAAAATTAAAATTACGATAAAGTTGTAACGGAAATCAAATTCGGTCAACTAATAAAAATCTATTTCGTATTTTTAAAATCGAATTTAAAACAACATTAATCTTTATTCAATAGTCGATGGCAGAATCACTAATTAAAATAACCAATATTAAACGAAATTTTTCATTGGGCAACGAAACCGTTTATGTACTAAAAGGAATTGATTTAGAAATAAAAAAAGGAGAATATGTTGCTTTAATGGGACCATCTGGCTCTGGAAAATCAACATTGATGAATCTTTTAGGCTGTCTAGACACCCCAACTTCTGGCAATTACATCCTTAACGGAAAAGATGTTAGTAAAATGAAAGATGATGAATTGGCCGAAATTAGAAACAAAGAAATTGGCTTCGTTTTTCAAACTTTTAACCTTTTGCCAAGAACAACTGCACTAGATAATGTCGCTTTACCAATGATTTATGCTGGCTACTCTAAATCAGAACGTGTAGCAAGAGCCACGGATGTACTTCAACAAGTAAATCTAGCCGATAGAATGGACCATCAACCTAACCAACTTTCGGGAGGTCAACGTCAGCGTGTTGCTATTGCAAGAGCCCTTGTCAACAAACCCTCTATCATTCTTGCTGATGAACCAACAGGAAATCTAGACAGTAAAACTTCTGTTGAAATTATGAAGTTATTTGGTGACATTCACGCAAAAGGCAATACCGTTATCTTAGTTACCCACGAGGAAGATATTGCTGCTTATGCGCACCGCGTAATTCGTTTACGAGATGGCTTGATTGAAACTGACACTACAAAGTAATTTACATTAACCAAGACTATAAATATGTTCAAAAAAACAATTTTATCTTTATTATTCTTATGCTCAATTTCGACTGTTGCAGCACAAGGTCCTATTGAATGGAAAGAAGCTTCAAGTAATGGGTACACATACAAATACGTTACTAATGACGCTACGAAGGCCCGTTTCTATACTTTAAAAAACGGTTTAACTGTAATTTTAAGCCCTACTAAAAAAGACCCTCGTATCCAGGCTTACATCGCTATTAAAGCAGGAAGCAAAACCGATCCATCTACCAATACTGGATTAGCACATTACTTAGAGCACATGCTTTTTAAAGGAACGGATAAATACGGAACCTTGGATTGGGCTAAAGAAAAAGTAGAATTAGATAAAATTGACGCTTTATATGAGCAATTCAACAAATCAAAAGACAGCATCGAAAGAAAAGAAATCTATAAGAAAATCGATCAAACTTCGGGAGTTGCCAGTAAATATGCTATTGCCAATGAGTACGACAAAATGATGTCTGCTATGGGCGCTCAAGGCACCAATGCCTTTACTTCTTTTGAGCAAACGGTATATACTGATGATGTTCCAAGTAGTTCTTTGGATAAATACTTAGCCGTACAAGCCGAGCGTTTTAGAAATCCAATCCTAAGAATTTTTCATACCGAATTAGAAGCCGTTTATGAAGAAAAAAACAGAACTCTGGATAATGATGGCCGTAAAGTTTCTGAAGCGCTATTTGCCAACCTATTCAAAAAACACAATTACGGTTTACAAACCACTATTGGAACAGTTGAGCATTTAAAAAACCCATCCTTAATAGAAATCAGAAAGTATTTTAACAAATACTACGTACCTAATAATATGGGCGTTATCTTGTCAGGTGATTTTAATCCTGATGAAGTAATTGCAAAAATTGACAAGGCTTTTGCTTATATGCAACCTAAAGCAATTGAAAAATATACTTTTGAACCAGAAGCACCAATAACAGCACCAATAACAGTTGAAATTGTTGGCCCAGACGCAGAAAGTTTTGCCATCGGTTACCGTCTTCCTGGCAACAAAGATAAAGATGCCTTATTAGCAAATTTAGTTGGACAAGTACTTACTAATGGCAAAGCTGGTTTGTTGGATTTAAATTTAGTTAAAAAACAAAAAATGCTTCGTGCAAGTGCTTTTAATTACAGCCTAATAGACTACAGCGCACTTTATTTATCTGCCGCACCTACTTCTGGTCAAACCTTAGAAGAAGCCAAAGCTTTGGTGTTAGCAGAAATAGAAAATTTAAAGAAAGGAAATTTTGATGATGATTTAATCCCATCAATCATTAACAACATTAAAAAAAGTGAAATATACGAAACAGAGAAATACAGTGATCGTGCAAGTAATTTAATGAGCAATTTTACTTCAGAATTAGACTGGAGAGATCAAGTTGCCTATGTGAATGATTTGTCGAAATTAAAAAAAGAAGATATTGTAGCCTTTGCTAACAAATATTTCGGCGAAAATTATGTAGTGATTTACAAAAGAAAAGGCGAAAACAAAAACAAGGTCAAAATTGAAAAACCACAAATTACTCCTGTTGAAACCAATGCGGACAAACAATCTGACTTCTTAAAACAAGTGAACGCTATTCCAAGCATTGCTTCAACACCCGTATTTTTGGATTACAACAAAGACATTCAGAAATCTAAAATTGAAAAAGCAGAAGTACTTTATGTTCAAAACAAAGACAACTCTATTTTCAGATTAAAATACCGCTACAAAATTGGCACATTAAACGACTTAAAACAAGGATTAGCTAGTCAATACATCCAATTTTTAGGCACGGATACAATGTCAGCCGAACAAATTTCAAAAGCATTTTATAAAATAGCTTGTAGCTTTAACATCAACACTAGCGAAGAATATACTACCGTTAGCATTGAAGGTTTACAAGAAAATTTTGAAAAAGCGGTTCAATTGTACGAAGAAGTTATTGAAAAGGCTAAGGCAGATGAAAATGCTTTGAAAGCTTTGAAAGCTAGAATTGCAAAATCTAGAAAAGATTTCAAATCAAATAAAAATGCAATTTTACAAGGACTAACCAGCTACGCTACTTATGGCCCTGTAAACAAATTCAACAACATTCTAACTACCAATGAATTAGAGTCATTAACAACAGAGGACTTAATGAGTCGTTTGAAAAACTTAAATAATTACGAACAAACTATTATTTATTATGGACCAGCACCATTAACTACTTTTGTGAATCAATTAAAAGCCCTACACAAAGTTCCTGCAACTTTTACTGCAACACCAGCAGCCAAAGGTTTCAAGCCATCGGTACAAACTCAAAACCAAGTGTTTTTTACCAATTATGATATGGTACAAGCTGAAACGCGTTGGGTAAGAAATACGGAAACCTATGATGCCAATAAAAATGCAATCATTAATGTATTCAACAACTATTTCGGTGGCGGTATGGGATCAGTGGTTTTTCAAACTATCAGAGAAAGTAAAGCTTTAGCTTATAGTACCTATGGATACTATGTAGAACCTCAAAAGAAAGAAGACAACTATCTTGTTTTAAATTATGTAGGAAGTCAAGCGGACAAATTCAAAGAGGCTACAACAGCGATGAATGAACTTTTGAACAACTTACCTGAATTAAGCGAAAATTTAAATTTAGCCAAAGGTCAAGTTAAAAAAGACATTCAAACCGAAAGAATTACGCAAGACAATATTATCTTTAATTACCTAGCAGCAAAACAACTAGGATTAAAAGAGGATATCAGAAAAAAGACATTCTCAACTGTAGATCAAATTTCTATGAATGACCTCAAAACTTTTCACAATAACTTCATAGCCAATAAACCTTACAGTTATGCCATTGTAGCTTCTGAAAATAAGATTGATATGAATGAAATGAAAAAACTAGGAGAAATAAAGAAAGTATCTTTGGAAGAAATTTTCGGATTCTAATTTTTTTATCCACTAAAGAAAGACTGCTTTTAGCGGTCTTTTTTTATATTTACAGCCATCAACAACCATTGATAAAACAAACTTAGAACACTTACCCTAATGAAAGTATATACTAAAACTGGTGACTCAGGAACCACATCCCTATTTGGAGGAACGCGAGTACCAAAAGATCACGCTCGAATTGAAAGCTACGGCACAGTTGATGAGCTGAACTCCTACATTGGCTTGATTCGCGACCAAGAAATGGACAACCATTACAAAAACACACTCATAGAAGTGCAGGATCGCTTATTTACTATTGGAGCCATTCTTGCCACTCCACCAGAAAAAGAGGTACTAAAAAACGGTGAATTGCGTCTGAAAAACTTAGGCATTGCTGATCAAGATATTGAATTCCTTGAAATAGAAATTGACACAATGGAAGCTTTATTGCCTCCAATGACGCATTTTGTACTTCCAGGCGGGCATACCACAGTGTCATATTGTCATATCGCGCGTTGTGTATGCCGACGTGCAGAGCGCTTAGCGGTACATTTAAGTCATAACGAGCCAGTAGCGCCAATAGCAATTCAGTACTTAAACCGACTTTCTGACTACCTTTTTGTATTGGCACGAAAGTTGACCTTGGACTTAAACGCTGAGGAAGTAAAATGGATTCCGAGAAAGTAAAAACTTTCTTAAAATTCAAATTTTAAATCCCAAATTCCAATCCTTCAAAGTATAAATTTAGAAATAGGAATTTGTTTCTTGGAATTTGGATTTTCTTCTTTAGAATTTTAAAAAATAACGTTCTTAACTTTACGCAAAAATAAATCACTTTTTACTTGTTTTTTTCCGTAAAAAAATTATTTTTGCACAAATTAAATCGACAAAATATGTATTGGACATTAGAATTAGCATCTTATTTAAGTGATGCACCATGGCCTGCTAACAAAGACGAACTTATTGACTACGCTATTAGAGCTGGTGCTCCATTAGAAGTAGTAGAAAACCTTCAATCTATTGAAGATGAGGGCGAGATATATGAATCAATGGAAGAAATTTGGCCAGATTATCCAACTGACGAAGATTATCTTTGGAACGAGGATGAGTATTAAAAAGTAACCCAAGAAAAAGTCTCAAAAAAGAGGCTTTTTTTTTGTTAGTACTAACACAAAATATAAAACAGAAATACAACTAAATTATGAGTTTCATAAACAGCATACTAAAAGTATTTGTAGGCGATAAATCTCAAAAAGACGTTAAAGCATTACAACCTTATCTAAATAAGATAAAAACTTTTGAAGCACCTTTACAAGCGTTGTCTCACGACGAGTTAAGAGCTAAAACCCTCTTTTTTAAAGAAAAAATAAAACAAGCTAGAGCTGAAAAAGACAGCAAAATAGCTGCTCTACAACAAGAAGTAGAAACTATTTCGGATATAGATAAAAGAGAAGATATTTATATCGCAATAGATGCTTTAGAAAAGGAAGCTTATGATATTTCTGAAAAAACCTTAATGGAAATTCTTCCTGAAGCTTTTGCAGTAGTAAAAGAAACAGCTAGACGATTCAAAGAAAACACTACCATTAGCGTTACTGCTACTCCAAAAGACAGAGAATTATCAGCTACTAAAAGCTATATCAACATTGTGGGCGATACGGCTAATTGGGCTAATTCATGGAATGCCGCTGGTAAAGAAATCACTTGGGACATGATTCACTATGATGTACAGTTGATTGGTGGAATGGTATTGCACCAAGGTAAAATTTCTGAAATGCAAACGGGTGAAGGAAAAACGTTGGTAGCAACACTTCCATTGTATTTGAATGCTTTGACAGGAAATGGAGTACACTTGGTAACTGTGAATGATTACTTAGCAAAACGTGATAGCACATGGAAAGCACCTTTGTTCGAATTTCATGGTTTGACTGTTGATTGTATTGACAATCACGAACCTAATTCTGAAGGCAGAAAAAAAGCTTACGATGCTGATATCACTTACGGAACTAATAATGAATTTGGTTTTGATTATCTAAGAGATAATATGGCCCATTCGCCAGAAGACTTGGTACAACGCAAACACAATTACGCCATAGTCGATGAGGTGGATTCTGTTTTGATTGATGATGCAAGAACACCGTTGATTATTTCTGGTCCAGTTCCACAAGGAGACCGTCATGAGTTTAATGAATTGAAACCAAAAATTGAAAACCTTGTAAGTTTACAACGTCAATTGGCTAATGGCTTTTTGGCAGAAGCTAAAAAACTAATCAAAGAAGGTAACACCAAAGACGGTGGTTTCAATTTATTGAGAGCTTACAGAAGTTTACCTAAGAACAAAGCATTGATTAAGTTTTTGAGTGAAGAAGGTATCAAACAATTGCTTCAAAAAACCGAAAACCAATACATGCAAGACAACAATCGCGAAATGCATATTGTTGACGAAGCTTTATATTTTGTAATTGAAGAAAAAAACAATCAAGTAGAATTGACGGATAATGGAATCAAATTCCTTTCTGGCGATACGGATGCGGACTTTTTCGTTCTTCCAGACATTGGAACTGAAATTGCCGCTATAGAAAAACAAAAACTAGACAAAGATGCTGAAGCGGAAGCTAAAGAAAGATTATTCCAAGATTTTGGAGTAAAAAGCGAGCGTATTCATACTTTGACGCAATTATTAAAAGCCTACACTCTTTTTGAAAAAGATGTTGAGTATGTAATCATGGACAATAAAATTCTTATTGTTGATGAGCAAACAGGACGTATTATGGACGGACGTCGTTATTCTGACGGATTACACCAAGCCATTGAAGCCAAAGAAAATGTAAAAATTGAAGCAGCCACTCAAACTTTTGCTACTGTTACTTTACAAAACTACTTTAGAATGTATAACAAACTAGGTGGTATGACAGGAACAGCTGTAACAGAAGCAGGCGAGTTATGGCAAATCTACAAACTAGACGTAGTTGAAATTCCTACCAATAGAGGAATGGCTAGAATTGACAAAGACGATTTGATTTACAAAACGACTCGTGAAAAATTCAATGCCGTTATCGAAGATGTTACCGAATTATCTAAAGCCGGAAGACCGGTATTAATTGGAACAACATCCGTTGAGATTTCTGAGTTATTGAGTAGAATGCTTAAAATGCGTGGTGTAACGCACAACGTGTTGAATGCAAAAATGCACAAACAAGAGGCTCAAATTGTTGAGGAAGCTGGTAAACCAGGTGTGGTAACTATCGCTACAAACATGGCGGGTCGTGGAACGGATATCAAATTGACCCCAGAAGTAAAAGCAGCTGGTGGATTGGCCATTATCGGTACGGAACGTCATGATTCACGTCGTGTGGACCGTCAGTTACGTGGTCGTGCAGGTCGTCAAGGAGACCCAGGAAGTTCTCAATTCTATGTTTCGTTAGAAGACAACTTAATGCGTTTGTTTGGTTCTGAAAGAGTAGCCAAAGTAATGGATAGAATGGGCTTACAAGAAGGTGAAGTAATTCAACATTCTATGATGACCAAATCTATTGAACGCGCACAGAAAAAAGTAGAAGAAAACAACTTTGGTGTTCGTAAACGTTTATTAGAATATGATGACGTAATGAACGCACAACGTGAAGTGGTGTACAAACGTCGTCGTCATGCTTTATTTGGAGAACGTCTAAAACTAGACATCGCCAATATGTTGTATGACACTTGCGAATTAATTGTTTCAAACAATAAACTAAGCAACGATTTCAAAAACTTCGAATTTGAATTGATTCGTTATTTCTCTATTACATCACCAGTTAGCGAAAGTGATTTTGCCAAACTGAATGAAATGGAATTAACTGGAAAAGTGTACAAAGCTACTTTGGATTTTTACACTGAAAAAACAGCAAGAAGTGCTAGAGAGGCCTTCCCTATTATCAAAAGTGTATATGAGGACCAAAACAATCAATTCGAACGTATTGTAGTTCCTTTCTCAGACGGAATCAAATCCTTGAATGTGGTGACCGATTTGAAAAAAGCTTACGATACTGAAGGAGCACAATTGGTAGCTGATTTTGAGAAAAACATCACTTTAGCGATTGTAGACGAAGCTTGGAAAAAACATTTACGTAAAATGGACGAATTGAAACAATCGGTTCAATTGGCAGTTCACGAACAAAAAGACCCATTGCTTATCTACAAATTAGAAGCCTTCAACTTATTCCGTTCTATGTTGGATAATGTGAACAAAGAAGTGATTTCATTCTTATTTAAAGGTGACTTACCTGCTCAAGAAAACCAAAGAATTCAAGAAGCTAAAGAAGTAGAACGTCCAAAAGACGATTACCAATTGAATAAAGACGAAATCGAGAACAGCGAAAGTATCAATCGTGAGGCAGGACAAACACAAGCCCGCCAAGTGACTGAAACTATTGTTCGCGACCAGCCTAAAATTAATCGTAATGACACGGTAACTATTCAAGAAGTAGCTACTGGTAAAACAGAAACGATGAAATACAAAAAAGCGGAAAGCTTATTAGCAGCTGGAACTTGGGTTTTAGTACCCTAAACCCAATTTTATATAACAAAATAAAGAGGCTGTCCAAAAAGGACAGCCTCTTTTTATGCTCATTTTTTCTGGATTGGACTTATAATTTCTACATTCTGAAAAACAATTGCTCCTTTTATGACTCCAGCAATTGTGTTTCGTAGGGCATCTATTATTTGGATTTTTAGTTCGTTTTTTGGGTAAATTAAGCTAATTTCTCTTGCGGGTTTTGGCTCAATAAAATGTCTCAGTTTTAGTTTATCGCTTTCTTTTAAATCCAAGGTATGAAGATAAGGAAGTAAAGTAGTTCCAAAACCTTCATCCGCCAATTTGATTAATGTTTCGAAACTACCACTCTCAATAGTAAAATGATTTACTTCGTTTGAATTGCTGTTTTTGCACAAATTCAAGATACCATCTCTAAA
Source organism: Flavobacterium sp. (assembly GCF_027531905.1). Lineage (GTDB taxonomy): Bacteria > Bacteroidota > Bacteroidia > Flavobacteriales > Flavobacteriaceae > Flavobacterium. The sequence continues at coordinate 64,843 of NZ_JAPZSU010000011.1, forward strand.
GCAGTGTCCGTCTTGTAGCAGCAAGATTTCGTCCAAATTCAAGTCGCTAACTTCGATTTCTTTTTTCGAAAAATGTTGATGTCCTTCTGGAATATAAGCCACGAAAGGTTCATAATACAAAGGGATTTCTTTTATTTTTTCTTCCAAAAGAGGTGTCGCTGCAATCGCTGCGTCTAAATGACCATTGTTTAGCTTGGAAATAATATCTGCCGTGTTGAGCTCTTCAATAATCAAACGTATTTTTGGATACTTTTTGATGAAATTTTTCAAAAACATCGGCAATAAAGTAGGCATTATCGTTGGAATGATTCCCAAGCGGAACTCCCCGCCAATGAATCCTTTTTGTTGTTCTACGATATCTTGAATTCGGTCGGCTTCGTTTACAATATTTTTGGCTTGTGTAACTATTTTTTGACCAATGTCGGTAAGTTGAATGGGTTTTTTAGTTCTGTCAAATATTTGAATGTTTAATTCTTCTTCTATTTTTTGAATTTGCATACTCAATGTAGGTTGAGTAACAAAGCATTTTTCAGCAGCAAGGGTGAAATTTTTATGTTCCGCAACGGCAAGAACATATTTGAGTTGAGTGATTGTCATTGATAGTAATATTTGATGTAAATATAAAAACAATCAATTTAATTGATACGGCTTTCGTCTTAAATTATGGCTAAATTTGCAGCATAATTAAAAATGAGGGTTCTACTGGGTTTTGTGTGAATATCCATTTAAGTCACCGTGAAAAAAAAGAATAGCTGTTCTAAAATTTTGCTTGTTTCTATATCCTCTACCGATTCGTTTTAGCTCTTCAATTGCACCGTTAATTCTTTCTGCTCTG
>NZ_JAPZSU010000063.1 GCF_027531905.1 Flavobacterium sp.
GCCGATGCCACCAGTATCTCTTGCTGATGTAAAAATTAATTTATCGTCTACAATGGCACTACCGTAATCAGAAAATTTGGAGTTGATGCCTGCGTTTTCAATAGTGTAAATACCAATATTGGCTCGAATGTCTTCTAAATATTCACTATTTTTTTTCAAACGTTTGCTACGACTATCGCCACCTGATTTGTTTTCAAATTCCTTTAAAACGGCTACCGCTTCTTTCTCTTTTCCAATGGATTTTAGCGATTGTGCGTAACGGTAATAATAGTCAGGGGTTTGTTCTGGTTGTATCTGATAGAGTTTTTCATAAGACTGGGCTGCTTTTTCAAAATCAGAATTAAAATAATACGCATTGCCTAATTTCATGAACATATCTGCCGATTGATAGCCTTTGGCAGCAAGGCGTTCATAGGTTTGAATGGCATCTACATAGGCGTAACTATCGTATTTTTTATCTGCGGAAGCTAGTTTGGCTTTTTGAGCAAAACTGGAATTCCAAAAAAAGGAGCTCATAGCTAGACAAAGAAGGAACTGTTTTTTCATGATCCAAGGGTATAAATCTGGTTTTTTATTTGATTTTTTTATTTTTTAATGAAGCCTCATAAGTCATTAATAATGCCTTAGATTTTTCCTTTTGACCAAGTTTATCCAAGGTTACAGCGTATCTTAAGTAAAATTCTGGTTTAATTCTCTTTTCGATAGTAAAGAATTCAAAATAATATTTAGAGGCTTTTGCATACTCATTTTTATAAAAATAGGCATCCGCAAGTTGGCTATACAATTCTGAGGAGCGGATACCTTGTTCCACCAGTCTTTCATAGGTTTCGATAGGGATGATGGTAATACTTTTGTTGGGATTTACAATTTCTTGGTCAATTATAGCATTTGTATTACCATTTACTCCTTTTAGGTCCTTAGCTTCTAAATTAAGTCCTGTGTAATATTTTTTTTCTCTAGTTTTCTTATAGACTATTATTTCTTTAACTTCTCTAGTGTTATTTGGACCTAAATCATAGGTATCGATCATATTCTTGTTACTGACAACATAAACTACTTTAGTACTTCCAAATGCAGTTCGAATAGTTTCAGTAACTTCATAGGATTTTGACTTGATTTCTTTGTCAGGTTCCATTAACTTTTCTGGATTGTTTTGACTATAAAAAATCATTGGTGATATAAGAATAATTTTTGAAATCATCTTTGATTGTAATCTCATTGGAAATTTGAAATTTAAAACCATCTAGGAGTTACAATTTTATCATTATTCTTGAAGATTTCATAACGCAAGAAAACCTCATGTGATCCTGAATTGTAATTGTCTAATTTAGTAGTTTCTAAATCGTATCCATAGCCAATGTACATGCCATCGGTGACTTGAAAGCCTACCATTGCACTCATGGCAGCACTCCAACGATACGCCAATCCTAAGGTAAACTTTTCATTGATATAAAAATTCCCTGAAACATCAACTTGTAAAGGAGCGCCTTGAACTACTTTGGTTAAGAAAGCAGGTTTGAATTTTACATTATAAGATAAGTCAAATACATAACCTCCGATTAAATAGTAATTCATTTTTTCTTTGAAAATAGCCACTTCGTTATCATTGTATCGATTGGTTTGAATGAAATTAGGAACCGATAGTCCAACATAAGCTTTGTCAGAATGGTAATAGATTCCAGCTCCAATATTTGGGGTGAAAACGTTTCTCAAATTCTGAAATTGTGGATCGCCTTGGTTTAAAGGATTTAATTTACTGGCATCTAAATTAAATAAGTTAGCGGTTGCTTTCATTCCAAAAGAGAGTTTAAAATTCTCTGAGGTAGGAATGGTGTAGGAGAGGTCTGCTGAAATCGTGTTTTCAGTGGTTGGGCCAATTTTATCATTCACAAATGAAACCCCCAATCCCAAATTACTATTGCTAATTGGTGTATTTATCGAGGCAGTATTGGTGGTTGGTGCTCCATCCAAACCCACCCACTGGGTTCGATGTAGCGCAAAAATACTCATCGCGCCACGGCTACCTGCGTAGGCTGGGTTGATATTAATGGTATT
>NZ_JAPZSU010000058.1 GCF_027531905.1 Flavobacterium sp.
TTTAGACGAGTACAGCTATCGATTAAACAGGTCAATACACAAGCAAACCATATTTGACAATCTAATTAAAAGAATGATTAATCAAAAGCCTATTGGTTTACAAACAATTAAAACAAGTAGATAACTTTACAGCTCTAAAAATGTATTTCAAAGTTCTAGTGACTACCCAAGCATAGCCTAAACCAAGGGTAAAAATTAAAATCAAAAGATTGGTAATTCCTAAGGTAAGGAAATCTCCACCAGTAGCTGTTGAAGTCAATTGCAATTCTTTGTCGTCTTTGTGTAAACTTAAATTGGAAACATAATAATCAAATAAGTCTTTTTGCCACCAAAACATATAAATTCCAAGTGTAAAAACAGTTAATAAATACCCTTTTATGTTTAGAAACAAATAGTCTGCACCATCTCCATTATAACTAAATTCGGCATCACCAAAGCGAATGTTACCAATAATATATCGTCTCATGTTAATAGTCAGCCATGAACTATAAATTGTTAATGTTACGATAGTCAAAAGAATCCATTTGAAGAAATTTAATGTTAATTCTTTGCGATCGCCTCTATAACCAAATCGAATACCTCTCCAAGAAGTTCGAGACATTCTATAACGGTAAGACCCATGAATGGCCAAGGGTAAAAGCGCCAAAAAACCTAAATAGAAAATGATTAGACCAACAGCAGGAATTTCTAAGTGAACAAATAAAAATAACATACCATAAAGCGATCCGAAAATCAATAAGGCTTTTATAAAACCTTTAAACATTTCTTTTCCGGTACCGTGAAAGGCGAATGAATCTCCATTAAGCTGCGTTTCTCCATAAAGATAATTGAGTTGTTTGGCTTTGGCCCAAGGGTAATAAAGACCTAGTGTAATTAAGGTTAAAAGCCAATTAACGATAATGACGCTAAAAAAATCACTGCCTTTTCCGGTGTAGGCCAACTGATACTCGTGTTTTTGTGTTACTGTTTCTTCCATAAACGATTTGATTAGTTTTTTGGTTATAAAAATAATTTTCTAAATATATTATTTTTTAAATTAATGGAAGTATCAATTTTTCTTATTGAATTATCAATCATAAAAATGTTAAGAAGTATGACAAAAACTTTTTAAAGTAATACATTTGCAGTTAATTTAGACAAAATCAATATAACAATGATACAAGTTTCTGAAGCAGCTAGTAAAAAAATTATCGAGATGATGAAAGACGATGGTTTTGATGCTACCAATGATTACGTTAGAGTCGGCGTTAAATCAGGTGGTTGTTCAGGATTATCTTATGATTTAACCTTCGATAAAGTAATAGGAGAAAACGATAAAGTTTTTGAAGATAACCATGTAAAAATAGCAGTCGAAAAAAAATCGTTTCTGTATTTAGCGGGAACTATTTTAGAATTTTCTGGAGGATTAAACGGAAAAGGATTTGTTTTTAATAATCCAAACGCACAAAGAACCTGTGGATGTGGGGAATCTTTTTCTCTATAAATAAAAAAATATGAGCAAATATACCGAGGACGATTTAAAGATCGAACTAGAAAATAAAGAATACGAATACGGATTTTACACCAATTTGGATGCTGAAACGTTTCCAATTGGTTTAAATGAAGATATTGTTCGTGCCATTTCTAAAAAGAAAGAAGAGCCACAATGGATGACCGATTGGCGCATTGAAGCTTTTCGTGCTTGGCAAGAAATGATCGAACCAGAATGGGCGAATGTACATTATGAAAAACCAGATTTTCAAGCCATTTCCTATTATTCTGCACCAAAAGCTGTAGATCCAAACAAAACATTAGATGATGTGGATCCTGAACTTTTAGAAATGTACAAAAAGTTAGGTATCTCTGCGGATGAGCAAAAAATGATGAACAATGTGGCTATGGATATCGTAGTTGATTCAGTATCAGTAGCTACAACCTTTAAGAAAACATTAGGTGAAAAAGGAATTATCTTTTGTTCAATTTCAGAAGCCATCAAAGAACATCCAGAATTAGTTCGTAAGTATTTAGGAACAGTTGTGCCACAAAAAGATAATTTTTATGCTGCATTGAATTCGGCGGTTTTCTCAGACGGTTCTTTTTGTTATATACCAAAAGGAGTGCATTGTCCGATGGAATTATCTACGTATTTCCGAATTAACCAAGCTGGAACAGGACAATTTGAGCGCACCTTGGTCATTGCTGATGAAGGGAGTTATGTTTCTTATCTAGAAGGTTGTACGGCTCCAAGTCGTGACGAGAATCAATTGCACGCGGCTGTGGTAGAATTAATTGCTTTGGATAATGCAGAAATTAAATATTCAACTGTTCAAAATTGGTTCCCAGGAAATAAAGAAGGAAAAGGCGGGGTATATAATTTTGTAACCAAAAGAGGATTATGCGAAACCAATGCTAAAATATCTTGGACTCAAGTAGAAACAGGATCTGCTGTAACTTGGAAATATCCATCTTGTGTATTAAAAGGAGATAATTCAGTAGGAGAATTCTATTCAATTGCAGTAACCAACAATTTCCAACAAGCCGATACGGGAACTAAGATGATTCATTTGGGAAAAAATACCAAATCGACTATTATTTCTAAAGGTATTTCGGCAGGAAAATCACAAAACAGTTATAGAGGTTTGGTACAGATTAGCCCAAGAGCCGAAAACGCTCGTAATTTTTCGCAATGCGATTCTTTATTAATGGGTAATAATTGCGGTGCTCATACTTTTCCATATATCGAAAGTAAAAATCCAACAGCAAAAATAGAACACGAGGCTACAACAAGTAAAATTGGAGAAGATCAGGTGTTTTATTGCAACCAAAGAGGTATTCCAACCGAAAAAGCCATCGCTTTAATCGTAAACGGATTTAGCAAAGACGTTTTGAACAAATTACCGATGGAGTTTGCTGTGGAAGCCCAAAAATTATTGGAAATAAGTTTAGAAGGTTCTGTGGGGTAATTTTTTATAAATTTACAAAAGCATTATTTAATTCAGATTGTTATGGAACTCATTTTAAAAAACGTTAAGAAAAAAGATTTTCCAGTCTTGAAATCATTGGCAAAATCATTAGGTTTTGAAATCGTTCAAGAAGTAGAAAAACCTTATAATCCAGAATTTGTAAAAGAAATATTGGAGGCTGAACAGAGTATTAAAGAAGGGAAAGGAGTTAGGATGACAATGGAGGAATTGAAAGAATTATGCAAATAGAATTTTCAAGGAAAGCCAAAGAAGATTTGAATTTTTGGGTAAAATCAGGTAATAAATCGGTATTGAATAAAATATATTCCTTGATTGAAGATATTCAATTGCATCCATACGAAGGCCTAGGAAAACCAGAGCAATTAAAGCACCAACTTTCGGGAAGGTGGTCCAGAAGAATAAATAAAGAACATAGAATTATTTATAAAGTTACAGAAGAAAATACAATAGAAATCCTTGATATATTATCGTTAAAAGGACACTACGAATAAAAACAAAACAACTCATGTTATCAATAAAAAATTTACACGCCTCAATAGGCGACAAAGAAATATTAAAGGGAATCAACCTTGAGGTAAAAGCTGGCGAAGTACATGCGATTATGGGACCTAACGGTGCTGGAAAAAGTACACTTTCTGCCATTATTGCTGGAAATGAAAACTACGAAGTAACCCAGGGCGAAATTATCTTAGACAACGAAGATATTGCAGAATTAGGACCAGAAGAAAGAGCGCACAAAGGGGTGTTTCTTTCGTTTCAATACCCAGTGGAGATTCCAGGAGTTTCTGTAACCAATTTTATGCGTACGGCTATCAACGAAACGCGCAAAGCCAATGGAAAAGAAGAAATGCCAGCCAACGAAATGTTGAAGGTGATTCGTGAAAAGTCAGAATTGTTAGAAATTGACCGTAAGTTTTTATCTCGTTCACTTAACGAAGGTTTTTCTGGAGGAGAGAAAAAACGTAACGAGATTTTTCAAATGGCCATGTTAGAGCCAAAATTAGCTATTCTAGACGAAACAGATTCTGGTTTGGATATTGATGCCCTTCGAATTGTAGCGAATGGTGTAAACAAGCTAAAAAGCGACAAAAACGCCATTGTTGTGATTACGCATTACCAACGTTTATTAGATTATATCGTTCCTGACTTTGTACACGTTTTATACAATGGTAAAATTGTAAAATCTGGTACCAAAGAATTGGCCTATGAGCTAGAAGAAAAAGGATACGACTGGATCAAACAAGAACAAGAAGCGTAAAAAATGTTTGTAGTTTATCGTTTATTGTTGCCTTAAGGAACAATAAACCTAAAACCATAAACCATAAACAGTAAAACTATGTTAAGAGAAAAATTAGTATCGTCCTTTATGGCTTTCGAAGAAAAGATTGATGTCCAAACGGATCTTCATGATATTCGTACTGCCGCCATAAAGAACTTTGAAAATAAAGGTTTTCCAACCAAAAAAGAGGAAGCTTGGAAGTATACATCCTTAAATGCTATTCTAAAAAATGACTTTAGTGTTTTCCCTAAAACTGAAAATACGATTGAATATAGAGATGTAAAAAAATATTTTTTGCACGAAATAGATAGTTATAAAGTGGTTTTTGTAGACGGAGTTTTTAGCTCGAATTTGTCCTCAACTACCCATGATGGAATTGATGTTTGTTTGATGTCATCGGCATTAAACAAGCCTAAATATAAAATGGTTATTGATACCTATTTTAATCAAATTGCTAGTAAAGACGAGTCATTGACTTCTTTAAATACGGCATTTGCTAATGAAGGTGCTTATATCAACATTCCAAAAAGTAAAGTAGCAGATAAGCCTATCGAAATCATGTATTTTTCTACGGGTTCTGAAAAAGCTTTGTTGGTTCAGCCACGTAATTTGGTGATTGTAGGTGAGAATTCGCATGTGCAAATCATTGAAAGACACCAATGTTTGAATGATAATGCGGTATTGACCAATTCAGTTACCGAAATTTTTGCTGCAAAACGTGCTATTGTGGATTACTATAAAATTCAAAATGATGCTGCCGAAGCGAACCTAATTGATAATACCTACGTTTCTCAAAAACAAGAAAGTCATGTCTCTGTACAAACCTTTTCATTTGGAGGAAACTTAACCAGAAACAATTTGAACTTTTATCATTTTGGCGAACGTCTTACCAGTACGCTAAACGGAATTACGATAATAGGAGAGAAGCAACACGTTGATCACTATACTTTAGTAAACCACGCAACGCCAAACTGCGAAAGTTTTCAAGATTACAAAGGAATATTTTCAGATAGAGCGACAGGTGTTTTTAATGGGAAAGTTTTTGTAGAAAAAGAAGCTCAGAAAACCAATGCTTTCCAAAAAAGCAACAATATTTTGTTGAGTGATAAAGCCACTATCAATGCCAAACCACAGTTAGAAATTTTTGCTGACGATGTAAAATGTTCTCACGGTTGTACGGTGGGTCAATTGGATGAAACGGCTTTGTTTTATATGCAACAACGTGGAATTCCTAAGAAAGAAGCCAAAGCATTATTGATGTACGCTTTCTCAAATGCAGTAATCGAAAACATCAAAATCCCGGAACTTAAAAAACGAATTACCGCTATTATAGCTGATAAATTAGGCGTGAAATTAGGGTTTGATTTGTAGTTTTAAAAAAGTTTCTAATAAAATAAATATAGGGCATGAAGTCTAACAAAGACTTTGTGCCCTTTGTGTATTTATCCACTATCAAAAATTAGTATATTTGAGGTATTAATTTGCATTCTTATGGAAACAATTATTACAGACATCAACAGTTTAGATCTTTCCAAATCCTACACGTATGCGGATTACCTTACTTGGAATTTTAAGGAAAGATTAGAAATTTTGAAGGGGAAAATTTTCAAAATGAGTCCTGCTCCAAGCAGAATACATCAGGAAGTCTCATTTCAGTTATCCTTAGTTTTTGGAAATTTTTTCAAGAAAACACCTTGTAACGTTTACGTTGCTCCATTTGATGTGCGATTAAAAAACTTCAAAAAAAGCTCCTCAGATAAAGAAATTACAACCGTATTCCAACCTGACATTTGTGTTATTTGCGATAAGGAAAAATTAGACGATAGAGGATGTCTTGGTGCGCCAGATTTGATTATAGAAATTCTTTCGCCTGGCAATTCCAAAAAAGAAATGGATATTAAGTTTGATTTATATGAAGAAAACGGCGTTAAAGAGTATTGGATTGTAGAGCCGTATCAAAAATCAATTTTAATTTATACCCTGCAAAAAGGTACCTATATTGGCCTCAAGCCCATAGCCGAAGAAGGATTAGTACACAGTCCACTTTTTCCAGAATTGAGTTTTAATGTGGCTGATATTTTTGTGGATTAATTTAAATCCCCGAACTTAAAAAATTAATTGCCACTATTATGGCTGATAAATTAGGGTTTGATTTGTAAATCAAAATCTTAAGAAATATATCTTTTAAACCTCTCAAAATGGACTAAGTTTAACCCTAAACTTAGTCCTTTTTTTTTGATTCTTGAAGATTGTTTTGTAGTAATTTTTTTTGTAATATTATTGGGCTAAATCTTTTATAAAAATAAGTAATCGATGATCCCACAAGCAACTACAATTGATGAAGTGATACAATTGCTTCAAGAAATTATTCAACAAGCTATAACACAAAAATCGACCAAAGGGTATTTTGCGGTACTTTATCTCAAAGTCACACAAAAAGTAAAAGAAGGAATTCAAAACGGAACTTTCGAAAACGGCCCGAGAATGGAAAAGCTTGATGTAATTTTTGCCAATCGGTATATCAAAGCGTATTATCAATATCAGGCAAAGGAAGCTACGTCTAAATCTTGGGAAGCCGCTTTTGTAGCAGCAAATAAGTATTGGATCATTGTATTGCAGCATTTATTACTCGGAATGAACGCACACATCAACCTTGATTTAGGAATTGCAGCAGCTCAAGTAAGTCCAAAAGACGAAATCCATAGTTTGCAAAATGATTTCAATACGATCAACACTATTTTATCTTCTTTGGTGGCCGATGTTGAGAAGGATTTGACCGAAGTTTGGCCAATTTTAAAATGGATTCTTGAAAAAACAAAATCCATTGACACGTTTCTTATCGATTTTAGTATGCAAAAAGCTAGAGAAGGTGCTTGGAAATATGCTTTAGAATTAGCTCCTCTTGAGGGAAATGAGGCAGAGAAATCCATTACAATTAGAGATGGCAAAGTAGCTCAAAAAGCAAAATTGATTACCAATTTGGGCGGAATTCCTGTTTTTTTATTCAAAATTATGCGCCTGTTTGAGGTTGGAACTGTAGACCAAAAAATTAAAGATTTACAAAACTAATGGATATCATTTTGTCTCTTTTAAAGTTTTAATGATTTAATAAAAAATAACAAACCCGACAATTTTAGAAAGTTGTCGGGTTTGTGATTCAATAGGGTAGAGGTTACTTTTTAAAACTCCCAATCACACCCGCTAACAATTCATTGACATCATATTTTCCTTCATCGCTTAATCCCATTCTAACAATAACCAAATCCAAAGACGGAATAATAAACACCTTTTGTCCTTGGTAGCCATTGCAAGAGTACATATCTCGCGGCGCGGCAGGGAAATGACCACCTGCATTCAGCCAAAAGTGCGCTCCATAGCCTTCATCAGAACCATTGGTAGGTGTGCTTACATAATTTTCCCAATTAGGATCAAATACCTGATCACCGTTCCAGTTGCCTTTATGCAAATACAATAATCCAAATTTAGCCCAATCTCTTGCGGTAGCCCAACCATAAGACGATCCAACATAATTTCCAACCATATCGGTTTCGATTAGCATAGAATGCATTCCAATTCTATCAATCAATTGAGTGTACCAAAAATCCAAATACTCTTGATGGGTTTTGAACTGCTTACGCAAGATGTAAGACAACAAATTACTAGTTCCCGAGGAGTAATTCCAATGCGTATTGGGAGCGTAGGCGGCTGGTTTTTCGAGCTGTACACGTCCCATATCTTCGGCTATGAACAACATTTTGGTAGCATCGCATATTTTATCATAGGCTTCTTCCCATTCCAATCCAGAATTCATATGCAGCAAATCGTTGGTCGTGATTTTTTTTCGTTCATCCTTTTGCCATTCGGGAATTGGAGCGGGTTTGTTGATGTCGTATTTTCCTTGTTTTTGGAGTATTCCAAAAAGAGTAGCAGTGATACTTTTAGTCATAGACCATCCCAAAATTTTACTGTTTTTAGTAAATCCAGTATCGTATTTTTCGGCAATAATATGGTCTTTATAAATTACTAAAACCGCTCTTGATCTTTTTTTCTTTTGGCCTTTTGGATCGAAGGCATTGTTTACTGCGGCTGTTAGTTTTGAATAATCCACATTAGCAAAAACAGTGTCTTTGGGCTCATTATTTCCATAGGGAAAGGGCAAATTGTTTTTTGTAACCTTGCGTTTTGGTATTAAATAGGGTTTTGAAACATCAAAATCATCATTGATTAAGGTGGCCCCTAAACCTTCTCGATAAATCGCTTTTCTAGTTTTTAATCCGTAAACAGATGAAGTAGCGGTTTTGGCGTTGTCATCGATTTCATTTTTGGCAAGGTCAATCAGGTCAATATCGTTATCACCTTTTTCGATCATCTCTTGTGAGCGATAGTCAATAAAATGTCCTGAAGCCATACTTTTGGCCGAAAAACCAGAGATTAAATCGAGTTTAGGATAGGTGGTATAGCCAATATAACCCAAAACAAGCAAAAGAAGGATTCCGATACTTTTTATTATATTCTTCATAAAATGTTATTTTTAAGCAATGTAGTAAAAAGTAGGAAACCTTGTGTTGGGTTTTATTTTTTTCTTTCCTTGCTCAAATTACGAATGGTTTTAGCTATAAATGATGCCTATTTTGGTATTAAGTTTTATTAACAACTGTTTGGTAGAAAATAGTTTCAGTTTCACTACTTTTGTATTTAGAAAAATTCTAAATTAAGTCATGTTAGATCTTCAAAAAATAAGAGCCGATTTTCCAATCCTTTCTCAAAAAGTCAATGGAAAACCTTTGGTTTATTTCGATAACGGAGCGACATCGCAAAAGCCACAAGTAGTGATTGATGCGATTGCAAAGTATTACCAAGAAATCAACGCCAATATTCATCGTGGCGTACATACATTGAGCCAATTAGCTACAGATGCTTACGAATTGTCCAGAGGGAAAATACAACAACATATCAATGCCAAGCACGCCCACGAAGTATTGTTTACTCCAGGTACGACTCATGGCGTGAATTTGGTAGCGAATGGGTTTGCTTCTCTATTAAAATCAGGTGATGAGGTGTTGGTGTCCGCTTTAGAGCATCATAGTAATATTGTGCCTTGGCAAATGCTTTGCGAGAGAACAGGTGCTTCGCTAAAGGTTATTCCGATGAATGAAAAAGGAGAATTAATTTTGTCTGAATTTGATGAATTACTATCCGATAAAACCAAAATCGTTACGGTAAATCATATCTCTAACGCTTTAGGAACGATTAATCCTATAAAATACATCATTGACAAATCGCATGAATTTGGAGCGGCTGTTTTTATTGACGGAGCGCAAGCGGTGCCGCATTTGAAACCCGATGTGCAAGCCTTGGATTGCGATTTTTATGCTTTTTCGGGACATAAAATGTGTGGGCCAACAGGTACTGGAATTTTGTATGGAAAAGAAACTTGGTTAAATAAATTACCACCCTATCAAGGTGGAGGCGAAATGATAAAAGAGGTAACTTTTGAAAAAACCACTTATGCCGATTTGCCTCATAAATTCGAAGCAGGAACGCCGAATATTGCTGGAGGAATTGTCCTTGGAACTGCGGTAGATTATATGAATTCCATAGGTTTTGAAAACATTCAGGCCCAAGAGTTGGCACTTTTAGAATACGGTACACAACGCTTGTTAGAAATAGAAGGCTTGCGTATTTTTGGTACTTCAGAAAATAAAACTTCGGTGATTTCTTTTAATATAGACGGGATTCATCCGTATGATATTGGGACCATTATCGATAAATTAGGAATAGCTGTTCGAACGGGACACCATTGTGCCCAACCGATTATGAATTTCTTTGAAATTCCAGGAACGATTCGAGCGTCTTTTTCGTTTTATAATACCAAAGAAGAAATCGATAGCTTAGTGGAGGCGGTAAAAAAAGCCAAAATGATGCTGTCATAAACACCTAAAAAAGATGAAGTGGATTAGTCAATTGATTTTTATTTTTGTTATAATAAGTAGTTGTAAAAGTCAAAAAATCAATGATTTTAGTACTTCATCCATCACGTATACTGCGCAATCTAGAGGAGTATATTTGAGTGTTTGGGTCGAAAATCAAAAAGTTTGGGTCATCAAAGGTAGGAATGAAAAGCCCTATGAAGTTGTGCTGACCGCGCAAGAAATGAAAGAGCTTGAAAGTGTCTTTTCTGTATTGAATTTAGAAAAAGTACCTTCATTGAAAGCGCCAACAGCAAAGCGATTATATGATGGAGCAGCCATTGCCAACCTAGCCATTTCAGATGGAGGAAAGGCCTACATATCCAAAAGTTTTGACCACGGATTTCCCCCAAAAGAAATAGAAAAAATAGTAACCTTATTAGTTTCATATAGCGAAAAATAAGCATGAGTATCAAAGAAATACAAGACGAAATTGTAGATGAATTTTCAATGTTCGACGACTGGATGCAGCGTTACGAATACATTATTGAGTTAGGAAAAAATTTGCCTTTAATCGAAGAAGCTGCCAAAACCGATGATAATTTAATCAAAGGATGCCAGTCGAAAGTTTGGTTACAAGGCCAGCAAAAAGAGGATAAAATTGTATTCACTGCCGATAGTGATGCGATTTTGACGAAAGGCATAATCGCCATTTTAATTCGCGCATTCTCGAACCAGAAACCTGCTGATATCTTGAACGCAGAGATGGATTTTATTGATGAAATTGGGTTAAAAGAACATTTGTCTCCCACCAGAGCCAATGGCTTAGTTTCGATGATTAAAAACATCAAAATGTATGCTTTGGCGTTTGATTCTAAAAAATAGTGTATGAAAAAATTGATTTTATTTTTATTTTCTATCCTTGCGCACGCTCAAGAGAAGGATTCGGTTTCATTTTCTAAAATTCATTTTAGTTATAGTCAAACTAGCAATTTTGATCTAGATGAAAAAGGTATTTACGCTGATACTTCTTTGTTACAATTTCATTTTCCAAACTTGAAATATGAGTTGATTAAAGCGAGAGCTGATGATTCTCAAAAGACCGCTTTTATTGCTTATAAAACTTTGTCAAAAGATGATAAAAAAAAGATTAAATCAATTATTTATCATACTACACAACACATCGAGGGGGTTTATGATGTAAATCAAGATAGAACAATTTATACCATAACTAGATCTAGTAAAGAATTGGAACAAATTTTTCATTATTTAAATGAAAAATTTTATAAGTTCAAATACAAAATGATAGTAGACTACAAGAAAAAGAAAATAAATATAATTTATCCAAGTGTCTCCTATAAAAAAAATTTTAATGAAGTATTTAGAACTATTGTTTTTACTGATCCTTTTGAAATAAACGGATCTTATACTTTTCAAACCGAGGATAAATCATTCACTAATGAGGTGCAATTAAATAAAGAATTAAATAAAAGAATTGTACCTGATGAATTTTTTTCAAACAATAATTTTGGAGTTAAAAAAATCATTTCATTAGAAGACACAAAAACATTAATAAATTACTCCTATGAGTAAGTAAGTAACAAAAAAAATGACAGAAGAAATAAATACCGCCGAGTTAGGAGAAGCCATCGTAAAGAAATTAAAAACGATTTACGACCCAGAGATTCCAGTAGACATTTATGAATTGGGATTGATTTATGATGTAATGGTCAATACCGATTATGAAGTAAAAATCTTGATGACTTTAACTTCACCAAATTGCCCAGTGGCAGAAAGTTTACCAAGAGAAGTAGAAGAGAAAATCAAATCGATAGAGCACGTAAAAGATGCCGATGTAGAAATCACCTTCGACCCACCTTGGAGCAAGGATTTAATGAGCGAAGAAGCTAAATTAGAATTGGGAATGCTTTAATTAAAAAGTGCTCAGTGTTCAGTTTTTAGTATGCAGTTTTACTGACCACTAAGGACTGACCACTGACTACTAATTTAAAAAGATGGACGAAATAATTAATAAAGTAGCGAACAGTTCGTTACAAGTTTTTGATTTAGAAGATTATTGGCCTGTTGGTATTCGTTCTCAAATAGATATATCACAATGGCTAGTCGAAGGATTCTTACTCAAAGAAACAGAGTACAGACAAGCATTAAAGCAACACGATTGGACCCAATATCAAGGTCATTATGTGGCAGTATATTGTGGTACAGATGCTATTGTTCCTGCTTGGGCCTGCATATTGGCGGCTACTTATTTGGTGCCTTATGCCAAGAAAGTGGTATTGGGAACCGTTCCTGAACTTAACACAGCCTTGTATCTCGAGGTCCTAAATACGATAGATTATTCAGACTATTTGGATAAGGCAGTAATACTAAAGGGCTGTTCCAAAAAGCCCGTTCCAGAGAGTGCTTACATAGCCGCCATTCAAAAACTGCAACCTTTAGCCAAAAGCATTATGTATGGTGAGGCTTGTTCTGCAGTGCCTTTGTACAAAAGACCCAAAACGTAAATTTTTTTAGAAACCCCAGCAATGGGCATTTTCAGGAAGCAAAGTCCCGCTATCCGCTATAATCTTTTGTGCTGAACCCCAGCACAAAAGGATTTTCGCTGCACCCGAGCGATAGCGAACTGGCGAAGCAATCGGGGTTAGGGAGCTACAATTTTTCTTTTTGTTATGATTTTTAGGAGTTTATAACCATTTATTTTTCAGTGTTTTAATGGTTTTTACTACATTTGAGTAAGAACCTTAAAACCAAACGAAATGAGAGCCATTGTATTTACCTTGTTTTTGCTTTATTCCGTTACTGAAGCACAAGCACAAAACACCGAGAAAGAGCTAATCAAAAACACCGAGGCAGCCGTAAAGAACATCAATGATACTTTATCAAACGGTTGGCGTAAAAAAGGAAATATTGCATTTCTTTTTAGCCAATCCAACTTCAATAACTGGATTGCAGGAGGAGAGAATAACTTGTCTGGAAATTTAGGCATCAACTATGATTTCAACTACAAAAAAGACAAGCTAACTTGGGACAACAAAATCATTGCTTCTTACGGTTTATTACAAACCAAAAATGCCGATTTTGAGAAAAAAACCGACGACCGTTTCGAATTCAATTCTACGCTAGGGCAACACGCTTTTGGGAATTGGTACTACTCGTTGTTCCTGAATTTTAGAACTCAATTTACTCGCGGTTATATTTACGGAAAAGATGCTAATGGAGCCGAGATAAGAACCGAAAACACCAACTTTTTGTCTCCTGGGTATCTTACTTTTGGACCCGGTTTGTTCTGGAAAAAAGGAGACCATTTGCGTTTGAATTTTGCGCCATTAACCTCTAAAATGACCTTCGTAGACGATTTTTATACCTCCCAACCGGGTTATGTAGATGGCGCTTATTTTGGGGTAGATGCTAATAAAAGCTTGCGCTACGAATTGGGTTTTTATGCTTCGGCTTATTATAAATTCAACTTAATGACGAATGTATCGGCGGAAAATACGCTGAATCTTTACACCAATTATTTACAAGATCCTCAGAATGTAGATATCGATTATTCATTGGCTATCGTAATGAAAATTAATAGAGTTTTATCGGCCAATTTGAACTTTCAAGCCATTTATGACGATAATGCCTTTAAAGGATTTCAAACCCGACAAGTCTTTGGTTTGGGGGTGAATTATGGGTTTTAGGGAGTAGCGTTGTAACCCAAAAAACAATATGTTTCCATTTAGCCCCGGGAGAAGCGGCATCCTTTGTTGCCGGGGTTCGGCAACAAAGATATAGCGGATCACGGGACGATGCCAACAAGAAAGCCCGTTGCTGGCCGCTTCTAATCATAAAAAAAGCCCTTTTGAAATCAATCAAAAGGGCTTTTTTTATTCTTCTTCTTCCTTCTCAATAGCATCTTTATAATCTGGATACAAGAATTTGTTGTAAGGGAAGCGCGTGATGTGAATTTGTCGCACGGCTTCGTATACTCGTTCTCTAAATTCCTCGAAGTTTTCTTTATGAGTGGCCGAGATGAACAAGGCATTCTCGTGACCCACGCGACTCATCCAAGTTTGTTTCCACTCGTCGAGTGTGAAGTGACGCGGCGTTTTTTCGGTCATTAAATCGTCTTCGTCTATCGTTAAATGTTGGTAAGCATCGATTTTGTTGAAAACCATTATGGTAGGTTTGTCATTGGCTTTGATGTCCAACAAGGTTTGATTTACAGAGGCGATATGGTCTTCAAAATCAGGGTGCGAAATATCTACAATGTGCAATAATAAATCGGCTTCGCGTACTTCGTCTAGCGTACTTTTGAACGAATCGACCAATTGCGTAGGCAATTTTCGGATGAATCCAACGGTGTCTGAAAGCAAGAAAGGCAAGTTTTTGATGACCACTTTTCGAACAGTAGTGTCTAGGGTGGCAAACAATTTATTTTCTACAAAAACATCGCTTTTGCCCACCGCATTCATCAAGGTTGATTTGCCCACGTTGGTATATCCTACCAGCGCGACACGAACCATAGCACCGCGATTGCTGCGCTGAATACCCATTTGTTTGTCGATGGTTTTGATTTTATCTTTTAGCAACGAGATACGATCACGAACAATACGTCGGTCGGTTTCGATCTCGGTTTCCCCCGGACCACGCATCCCGATTCCTCCTTTTTGTCGTTCTAAGTGCGTCCATAAACCTGAAAGGCGAGGCAACAAATAGATGCATTGTGCCAATTCTACCTGCGTTCTGGCATAAGAAGTTTCGGCGCGTTGCGCAAAAATATCCAAGATTAAATTGGTACGGTCAAGGATTTTGCAGTCGATAATTTTGGAGATATTCTTTTGTTGCGAAGGCGTTAATTCGTCGTCAAAAATCAAGGTCGAAATGTCATTTTCTTTTACAAAAAGATGAATTTCGTCTATTTTACCTGTACCCAAAAACGTTTTGGGATTGGGTTTGTCCATTTTTTGCCAAAAGCGTTTTACCACTTGTCCACCAGCAGTAAAGGTCAAAAACTCTAATTCGTCAAGGTATTCACTCAGTTTGTCTTCACTTTGATTTTGAGTAACAATCCCGACGATAGCCGTTTTTTCGAAATTTATTTTTTCTTTTTCTAACATATCATCAAATAAGTCGCAAATTTAATCATTTGCTTTGTACTTCTGATGCTGTTCCGTTAAAAACCGACGTTGGTTCGTAAGTATAGGTTTTTACAGTTTTTATCATCCCGCTGTCTTCGATTAGGGAATAAGAGGCAGGATAATTTTGAGCATTGTATTTGAACGTTCCCGCTCGAACAATTGTGTTGGCAGTTGAGGTAAATTTTAATTCGTTATTAGGACTTATAAACGTAAACTCAAATTCCTCTTCTTGGAACGAAACCAAAGGAACAATCACTTGGTAATTGGGACCAAAAATATTTTTCACCATCAACAAATTCGCTGATTCTTTGTCATCATAACCAAAATACTTGATGGTCTTGTCGCCCAAAAGTCCGGTTTGTTTGGTTTGATTTTCTTTGTCGTAATAGAATTCGGTTTTATGAATGATTTGTTTGTTTCGGTCACGAACGGAACGGCGTACAACTTTTCCGTTTTCGACTACAAAATCTACTTCTTCCACAAAAAGTTGTTGGGTGGTACTTTTTTTGGTGACTTGCTTAATTCGGGAGCCGTCATAGGTATACGTTACGGTTTTGGTTACAAATTTACCGTCTTCGTCGTACTTTTTGGTAAACAAAATCAAGCGGTCTTCAGCGTCATAAGCGTAGCTAATTACTTCTTTCCAATTGCTTCCGTTGCGGTCTTTTACAGTGTGGTCGAGTAATCCTTTTTTGTTGTAAAAGAAACTTTGGGTCACATCCGAGGTTTTGATGGTGGTTAGTTTTCCGTTGTCAAAAGCATAGGTTTTGTTGACCATTTCACCACTTTTTAGGTTTCTAAAATTGGTCTTAACTACGGCAATTTGTTTTAATTGCAACGATTTGTCTAGGTTTTGACTTTGTATTCCATACGAAAAAGCCATCAGAGCGAAGGCCGCGAAATAGGTTTTCATTTTTGTTTAGTATTGATTTGGGACGACCAAAATACAAAAATGATTGTTGGTATACGTGATTTAGAAAATCATTTCTTTGTAGGTGCAATTGAGACAAAAATGCCTATAATTAATTACGATGCGGTGAAAAAAGAAATTATTCACCGCATTTTTGCGGTGAAAAAAGCATATATTTACCGCAAATTAGTTTTTTATGACTAAATACATCTACAATTATCCTAATTGGACAGCATTTACCTGGAAAGATAAAAACATAAATATTGTTTTTGGCGAAGTTCGCTTGATGCAAGGTAAAATTATTGGACAAATGAATGCGTTAGGTTTTTCTGAAAAAGAAGAAGCAAGACTTAATGCTTTAACTATGGATATAGTTAAATCATCGGAAATAGAAGGCGAATGGCTAAATTACGAACAAGTGCGTTCTTCTATTGCAAGACGTTTAGGAATAAACACCGCTGGACTTGTAACAAGTAACCGTCATATTGAAGGTATAGTTGAGATGATGCTTGATGCTACACAGCGATACAATCAACCGTTGACAGAAGAACGATTATTGGGATGGCATGCAGCTCTTTTCCCTGTTGGGTTTAGTGGTCCTTACAAAATCGAAGTAGGACGATATCGAACAGGAGAAATGCAAGTAGTTTCAGGAGCTATGGGTAAAGAGAAAGTGCATTATGAAGCGATAAAACCAGAAGGTGTTAAAGATGAAATGGACATTTTTTTGGATTGGTTTAATAATGACAATAGTCTGGATCTTGTGTTGAAAGCAGCTATAGCACATTTTTGGTTTATTATAATCCATCCTTTTGATGATGGAAACGGAAGGATAGCGAGAGCAATAACAGATATGTTACTAGCCCGCGCCGAAAATAGTACTGAACGATTTTATAGTATGTCAAACCAAATTTTAATAGAAAGAAAAGAATACTATAAAGTATTGCAAAAAGTACAATACAGTACAGGAGATATTACAGAATGGCTCGAATGGTTTTTAAATTGTTTGAAAAATGCTATGTTGGCTTCCGAAAATATTTCACAAAAAATATTATTAAAAGGTGAATTTTGGAAAAAGCATAAGCAAACACCAATCAATGAAAGGCAACGGTTACTACTAAACAAAATTTTGGATGGTTTTGAAGGAAAACTACAAACATCAAAATGGGCTAAAATAGCTAAAGTATCGACCGATACCGCATTAAGAGATATCAAAGACCTAATAGCTAAAGGTATTTTAAATCAAACCAATGAAGGTGGGAGAAATGCAAATTATGAATTAACTGATTTTAACCAATTGGGTGAAATTAAAACAAAATAGAATAAGAGTGCTAAGTTGTTACCTATTCTAGATTTTCAGCAGCCATTCTAATTCGAGCTGAAATATCAAACAATGCATTTCGTAGCATTTCTTTTTCTTCATCGGAAAATTCGCCGTGACCACCGTTACCATCTCTACCATTGAGTTTGTTGTACATCCAAGAACTCGATTTACCAAAATAGGTTTTAGCAATATCTGCCCAAGATATATCTAAAATTATATCATCTAATTGTTGTCTTGCTGTTTTTTTATCTGCTACTTTCATACTACTATATTTTATGAAACATAATTTTTCAAGTTAGCCGTCTAATAAATTGTAAAACAACTCTACTATTAAAACTCTTAACGTTTTAGAAGGATTATGTTTGGCATTTTTATAATTTCAAATTTGCTCAATCAATTCCTTTTCTTGGTCGGTTAATTCCATTTTATTGGTTTGATTTTACTTTGTAAATGTACTGCGAATATTCGCAGTAAACAAAATTATTTATATTCTACTAAGTTTGCTATTGGGTGATTTTATTATTCATTATTTATCCCCAAAAATTTGCACATCATCCACCATAAAAGCACCGTCTAATGCGGCATTTTTTCCCGAACCTGTGTACCGAAAGGCGACATTGACTTTGCCTTTGAACGCACTTAAATCTATGGCGCCCGAGCCGATGAATTGGTACCAAGGAGTAGCCTGTTTGGGGACTGTGGCTTTTAAGGGAGTCCAAGTGGCGGTGGCAATGTTTATGCCATCAAAATTGGTGGAAATAAAAACGTCTAAGGTATTCAAAGGCGAATCAACATCGAGATGATGTTGGGCTGAGCGGAAGGTCAAGATTTCATTGGTGTGAATATCTAAGTCGATTTTGGGAGAAATTAGCCAAGCCACATTCGAAACTACTTTGGTTCCCGAAATCGCAAACTCGGCGTACCCATTGCCATTGTAAACGGTGCCTTTCCACACGGGCGTTCCTTTTTGGGCTAAGTTCGTCCAGCCGGGTAAACTTAGATTGGTTTTATCGACTACTTTTTCAAAATCTTCTTTGAAGAAAGGTGTTATACTAGCACCTGTTAAGTTCACATCTTTTTCGGAACGGGCGATGAGTTGGTAATCGGTGCCAAATTTGGTCAAAATCCCTTTGACTTTTCCGCTTCCTTTTGGGACTGTTTTTGTGGCAAAATTGGCAAAGCTTGAGGTTCTAAAAATAACCTGATTCCCCAATTGGTCCATCAAATTCCAATTGGTGCTGCCACCGATATCTTCGCTTTCTTCATAGTATTTTCTTCCTACAGCATCGGTTGTAAATTGTACGTTTTGCAACTCGACCAAGGTGTTTAAGTTGGCGTCATTCAGTAATTCTGGAATGGTCGTAGCTTTGGTCAATTGCGATTCTTCGATAATGGTGCAGGAGGGGAACAGTACTTTTTTATAATCGTTTTGTGAAAGTCTTCCCACGCCACCTTCGTTATAGGAATTGACATATATAGCCCCAATTCTGAGTCCACCGTAATTAATGTCGGTATATTGATTTTTGAGTTTGAGGTAGACTTTGTTGCCCAATCGAAAATCGATGTACAAGTTGGTGGCATCGATAGGCACACTAAAACCAATGGCTGGCGAAGTAGGCGTGGCCAAGGTTTGAAAACTAATGGTTTTGAAAAAATTCCCGCCTTCGTCACTCGAAACCACATATGCTTCGATGCTATCGTCATAAGGGTATTGTGCTACAATCGCATTGGCTTTGGCTTTAACTTGAGCGACGGTTTGGTTGACTTTTAAATCGGGTTGGGTACATTCTAATTTTGGAATGTCAAAATCTTCTTGGGCACAATTAGTCAAGAAGAAGGAAAAGACAAAAAGGATTGAAAGAGAAGAAATATAACGTTTCATACTTTTTAATTTTAATGATGTGATTATAAATTCAGATAAAGGGAGACAAAATAATTGCGGCCATAGCCTTGGAAATATTTGTTGCCAAAATTGGGTGTCCCGCTTGAGGCATCTTGGTTGCGTTGTCTAAAATTGGCATTTCGGGCTTGTTCATAACCGCCTATTTGGTAATGGGTGTCCAAAAGATTAGTAATACTCATAAACAATCCAAGAGTTTTCCCTTTGATTCTCCACGTTTTTCCGCCAGTGAGATTGAGGAGTAGGATAGGGTCTAATTTTTCTTGGCGCAGTAATTCTTTGGCTCGTTCTTCTGTGGCTTCAGGAAAAGGAAAACCATTGGCTGGATTTCTGAAAAAAATAGCCGTTCTGGCAATGGGGGAAACGGAGATATAGGATTCGGTGATGTAGTTTATGTTGGTACCAATCCACCAATAATGAGGATTGCGATATTCTAATCCTGCACTATAGGCCTGTTGGGGTAAACCTGCTTGATGGTAATTTTTGAGGATGGCTTTTCCAAAATCAAAAACAGGATTCGAGTTGTCTACCGAGGCTTGGGCATCATTCGTTATGGTAACGTTGGGGTTGCTGGCATAAGTGTAGCGTCCGTAAGCGGCAGCTAAAGTTGTTTTGAGTGTGGCACTAATGGGATATTCAATACTTAGTTCTGCGCCATAATTTTGTTTGTGGAGTTGGGTAAGCGTTTGCCCCACAAAAGCATCGGTATTGGTGTAACCCGCTCCGTCATCGAAAATACCTTCGGCGTAGAAAAAAGAATTTTCGGTGGTGTTTTTTAGATAAGAATAATAGGCAGTTGCTCTTACTTTTATTATTGGTGTCCGATACAAATAGGTTGCTTCGATGCTGCTATGGGTTTCATTGGTAAGGCCGTTTACAATACTATTGTTCAAGCGGGCGTTGGGGAAAGTGTTTTGAATTGTTGGGGCTTTACTTAGGTGCGCAGCGTGTAATAAAACAGCTTGTTTTCCCGAAATCGAATAGGTCATTCCTGCTTTGAACCCAAAATTCTCGAAGTTGATTGAATTGCTTTTGCCCAAAGAATTGTTTTCATACTGTCCGTTTTTGTACAATCCTTCGCGTTGATACTTGGTCATTGAAAATTCCTGTCCAAGATAAAATTGCAGCTTTCGGAATCGGAATTGGAACTGGGTGAATGCTTGAATTACTTGCGCTCTTATAAAATAGTTATAGCCATAGGTATCGCCTTCGACTACTTGTCGGTTGGGATGATTCAAATCGGATTGGGCTTGATTACCGTTATAAAACGCATCGATGTCTTCAAAATAACTGCCGCCCAAAAGGTCGATTACTTTTTGATAGTGTTGTGTTTTTGAGGTTTTGAAATTCGTGCCAGCCGTTACCGCAACAGTTTCTGAAAGTTGAGAATTCAAAAGCGTATTCGCGGCTAGGACGGTTTCGTCGGCTCGGTCTTCATAGAGGATGTAGTTGCTTTTGGAAGGTTCGTAGCCAATGATGGTACCATTCGAATTTAAAATCGGTTGTTGATTGGCTCGATAGAGTGCCGACCAGTTGATTTGTGGATTTTCTAAAAAAGCTAACCGACTTTTTTCGGCATTCTCTTCATCGGGAATGAAAGCGCCTGAAAATTCGCCTTGGTCTTTTTCGTACAACGAAGTGTAATAGCTTGGCATTTTGCGATAATAAGTCGGGTCGGGATTGTTGGCATTTTGAAAATCAATGTTGCTGTTGCTGATGTTGCCCCATTGATAAAGTACTCCCGATTGTAGCTGTGTTTTGTCGTTGATTTTGAAATAATGGTTGAGCAAGAGTAGCGGTTCTTCTACGGTTTTGATTCTGGCGTTTCGTTTTTTGCCATTTTGAAAGCCCCAATAGGAATTGTAGCGCGACCCCATTAAATTAAATACTTCGGCGGTATTGGGAGCGGTTTTGGCTCTTGAGTTGGGCGTATAGATACCCGTGAAGTTGAGCGAATGTTGTTCGTTGAATTGTTTTTCGACGCTGATGAAAGCCGAGTTGCCGTCAAAATGAGTGCCTTCGAAATACGGATTTTCTCCGATTCGTTTGCCAGCCGAAACTACGAATGCCCAGCCTTTTTTGCTTACCCCAGAAGCATAGGTTGCCATCGCTCGCCAGTTGTAGGTGGTATTGGTTCCAGCAAAAGAAATTCGGGAACCCGAACGATAACTAGAGGCTCTGGTGCTGATGTGTTGTGCGCCCAAAAGTCCGCCAAAACTGTAGTCGAAAGCGGCGGTCCCAATGACGATTTCTTGGTTGCGCAGCACATCGTTGATGCCACCCCAATCGCCCCATTGCGGACGACCATCATATACTTTGTTCAATGTCAATCCATTTAGCAGTAAAGTGGCATTTTCGGCATCGAGTCCTCGAATCCTAAAACGGCTTTGTCCCCATTGAAAAGCGGCCGCTTGCTGGAACACATCCCGAGACGCTTGTAATAACGGTGCGGTACTTTCTGAACCATTAAAATCATCATTCAATTGCTCTTCGGATAGGGCGATGGTGGCGCTTTGTATTTCGGCCATTGGGTCTGTGGAGAGTGCAATAGTCCCTAAATCGGTGATGGTTTTGGGAGCAACGGTAACGGCTAATAATTGGTCTTTGTAGCCTTGACTGTGAAGCAGTACATAATAGGCGTTGGGCGGTAACTGGTCGAAAAGCACGGTTCCAGAAGCGGAGGTAAGTTGTAAAAAGCTAGTGTTTTGGACACTAACTACCACAGAGGGCAGCGCTTTTTGGGATTGGGCTTCGATTACTTTGAGGGTAAAACCAGCCGTGTTTTGTGCGTAATTTTTTTGAATGAATAATAGGCAACCAAGGGTAGATAATTTTTTCAGCATAGGCGTTTATAAAAAATAAAGTACTGCTCCATTGGAGGACCCAACAGAATGGAATCCTCCAATACAACAGTTTTGTGGAGTGCAACACTCCCATTAATTAATAAAACGTTTTTGGAAATTTGAGCACGAAACTCAAATGCGTTGCTTTAAAAAATGGTATTTAAAAGTGTGTTTTTATAAGTGACTGATAATCATTGATTACGTTTTATAAATGTAATAAAAAAACTATTAACTTGTACGATAACGATTGAAATTTTTTTTCTTGTGATGAAAAGCCAAAATTTCTCGTCTAGCCCTGATGGGAGCCTACCGTCTGGACACATCTTTTGATAGACCACAGATGACACAGATTGAACGGATTTAAACCAATAAATTTGTTGTCTTTTGAAAAAATGTGTTGAAAAAACATTAAGTTTATAAATAATATTTTTAATATACAACCAAAA
>NZ_JAPZSU010000008.1 GCF_027531905.1 Flavobacterium sp.
TCTAGTTTTTCTTCATCAATTTCTAATTTTGATAATTTCCAGCCGTCTTGAATCGGTAAAATAATTTTCTCTAGTATCGTTTTTATATCGTATTCCATTTTGTAAATTTAACCTTTTCACAAAATATCCAGTAGAAACAAATTTATTAAAGTTCGTCTAGTAATTAGTTTCAATATTGATAACCCATTGATGAAATTACAATAAAGTTTTAACCACATAGGAACATTATAGGTTGTGCTCATTAGGGAAAGAATGAATAAAAGTAGGTCTATTTTGCACATAGTATAGCTATGTGAATAGTAAAACGTCTATCTTTTTCTTTTAAAAACTATAAGTTTTCTGTTTCTCCTATGTGGTAAAAAATAATTTCACCCAACCAAAAAGGTTTGTAACAAATAAGTTCTGTATTTCTAAAACTTATATGTCCTTAACTACCTTAAATGGTTCAAAAATAAGATGGGTTTGTTGTAGAATAATAAAACCCACTTTTTTTGGATAGGATTTCTTTTAAAAAGTAAGATATTTGCAAACCTAATTGAAAATTCATTTTACAATGGCTTCAAAACCCAGCATACCCAAAGGAACGCGCGATTTTTCGCCAGCCGAAGTGGCCAAAAGACAATACATTATTCAAACGATAAAAAGCAATTTTGAGAAATTTGGCTTTCAACCTATAGAAACTCCTTCCTTCGAGAACTCAGATACTTTGATGGGGAAATATGGCGAAGAAGGCGACCGCTTGATTTTTAAAATCTTGAATTCGGGCGATTATTTGTCAAAAGCCAATGCGACGCATATAGAAAACAAAGACAGTCTAAAATTGACTGCAAGCATTTCTGAGAAAGCCTTGCGTTATGATTTGACCGTTCCTTTTGCGCGTTACGTGGTACAACACCAAAGTGAAATCGAGTTTCCTTTCAAACGCTATCAAATCCAACCTGTTTGGCGCGCCGACCGTCCGCAAAAAGGGCGTTTCAGAGAATTTTTTCAGTGCGATGCCGATGTGGTAGGTTCCAAATCATTGTGGCAAGAAGTGGAGTTGGTACAATTATATGATACGGTTTTTACGGCTTTAGGATTAGAGGGCGTGACTATCAAAATCAATAATCGTAAAATTTTATCTGGAATTGCTGAGGTGATTGGTGCTTCGGATAAGCTGATTCATTTTACTGTGGCATTGGATAAACTGGATAAAATTGGCGAAGACGGTGTAAAGAAAGAAATGATTGAAAAAGGCATTTCTGAAGAAGCGATTGCTAAAGTGCAACCCTTGTTTAGTTTTACTGGAACGATTTCAGAGAAAATCAACCAATTGTCACAATTGCTTTCTGTTTCAGTAGAAGGAATGAAAGGTGTTGAAGAATTGCAATTCATTTGCGAAAAAGTGACCCAACTTGGATTGGCTACAGCTCAGTTGGATTTGGACGTGACTTTGGCAAGAGGACTGAATTATTATACGGGAGCTATTTTTGAAATTGCTCCACCCAAAACCGTTGCGATGGGATCCATCGGCGGTGGCGGAAGATATGACGATTTAACGGGTATTTTTGGCTTGAAGAATATGAGTGGTGTGGGGATTTCTTTCGGTTTGGATCGTATTTATTTGGTAATCGAAGAATTGGGATTGTTCCCTGATACGGTTGCTGCAACTTCGAAAGCATTGTTTGTGAATTATGGCGAAACCGAAGCTTTTGTAGCAATGCAAACCATTCAGAAATTAAGAGCTGAAGGCATTAAAGTAGAATTGTATCCCGATGCTGTCAAGATGGGCAAGCAATTACAATATGCTGACAAAAGAGGCATTCCGTTTGCAGTTATTATTGGGACACAAGAACTAGAATCGAGCACTTTTGCTTTGAAAAACCTCGTTACGGGAGAACAAGTCGTTTTGAATTATGAAGGTTTACAAGAGCAATTACAATAGTAAAAATACATAACAAAAAAAAGCTTCGTTTTCTTAATAAACGAAGCTTTTTTTATTATAAACAATGCTGAATTAATAATTAACTAAAAACGGATATAATACTATGGATATAAATTATTATGTAATAATGATAGATTGACAAATTTAGGCAAACTATTTCGTGCTTGTCTTAAAATTATATTAAATTTTTAAGAAGTTCGTAAAATCGTTACATCTTGTAGTAGTCTTAGAGTAATCTTTCAATTTGTTTTTATAGCTGACAATTTGACATTTTATTAGTTTTGGCAATACTTTTGACAATAATTGAAAAGAATCAAAAATAATGTTTAAAAAATTTTTTAAAAATAAAAGCAATATGACTACTGAAAATACAGAGTTCGATCAAGAAATAGATGATGCAACGTTGGAGAATAATGCAAATGGAGAGCAACTAATCATTGAAGAATTAAGTGTTGAGGAACAATTAGCACAAGATTTAGCCAAAGAAAAAGATAAATTCTTGCGCTTATTCGCTGAATTTGAAAATTACAAAAGACGTACAACAAAAGAGCGTATCGAGTTATTCAAAACAGCGAGTCAAGAAGTTTTATTGGCTTTGTTACCTGTTTTAGATGATTTTGATCGTGCTATGGTTGAAATCAATAAGTCGGAGGACGAATTATTAGCTAAAGGTGTGGAATTGATTCACGAAAAGCTAAAAGGAACTTTGGTAACCAAAGGATTAGAACTAGTTGATGTTAAAGTAGGAGATGCTTTTGATGCTGATTTTGCTGAAGCAATCACTCAAATTCCTGCACCATCAGACGATTTAAAAGGTAAAATTGTTGACGTATTGGAGAAAGGATACAAATTAGGCGATAAAATTATTCGTTTCCCAAAAGTAGTAATAGGACAATAATCAGAATTCAAAGTAGCGTATTTGTAGCTAAATGTAATAGCATCATATAAAATGAAAAAAGATTTTTACGAAATATTAGGGATATCTAAGAGTGCTTCGGATGCTGAAATCAAAAAAGCGTATCGAAAAAAGGCATTAGAGTTCCATCCTGACAAAAACCCTGACAATCCTGCAGCCGAAGAACAATTCAAATTGGCGGCTGAGGCCTATGAAGTATTGAGCGACCCACAAAAGAAAGCCAAATACGATCAATATGGTCATCAAGCTTTTGAAGGTGCTGGCGGATTTGGCGGTGGTCACGGCGGTATGAACATGGATGATATTTTTAGTCAATTCGGAGATATTTTCGGAGGAGGCTTTGGTGGTTTCGGAGGCGGAGGCGGAGGTCCTCGTCGTGCCAAAGGAAGCAACATGAGAATTAAAGTCAAATTGACATTGGAAGAAATTGCCAATGGTGTTGAGAAAAAAGTAAAAGTTAAGCGTAAGGTACAAGCACCTGGCGTTTCCTATAAAACCTGTTCTACTTGTAATGGTCAAGGGCAAGTGATGCGTGTGACCAATACTATTTTGGGTCGTATGCAATCGGCGTCTACTTGTCCTTCTTGTGGAGGTTCAGGACAAATTTTGGATAAAAAACCAAACAATGCCGATGCGCAAGGAATGATTTTAGAAGACGAAACAGTTTCTATCAAAATTCCAGCAGGTGTAGTTGACGGTATGCAATTGAAAGTTTCTGGAAAAGGAAATGATGCTCCTGGAAATAGTATTCCTGGCGATTTGATTGTAGCGATTGAAGAGTTAGAGCACGAATTCTTGAAACGTGAAGGAGAGAATTTACACTACGATTTGTACATTAGTTTTGCTGAAGCGGTTTTGGGTATTTCTAAAGATATCGAAGCGGTAAATGGCAAAGTGCGTATCAAATTAGAAGAAGGGATTCAATCTGGGAAAATATTGCGTTTGAAAGGAAAAGGAATTCCAAGTATCAATGGTTACGGAAGTGGTGATTTATTAGTTCACGTGAATGTTTGGACACCAAAGACATTGACCAAAGAACAAAAACAATTCTTTGAAAATGCGTTGAATGACGATAATTTCACCCCGCATCCTGAAAAATCAGACAAATCATTCTTTGAGAAAGTTAAAGATATGTTTTCTTAATTATTTTAATCTTATTTTATACTAATCCCTGTGTTTTTTGTAGCATGGGGATTTTTTTTGGTTTTAAAAATGTATCACCGTAAATTCGTAAAATATTAAAGAGTTGATTAGGAGTAAGACCTACAAGGTTTTAGAAACCTTGCAGGTTGAGGATTGTAAAAAGAGTTTTGTTGAAGCTTTTCCTGCAAGGTCTTTTTTTTGACCTTGTAGGTATTCAGATTAAAGAGATATTGTTGGAAACTGGGTTACCGCAAATTCGCAAATTTTAAAAGTGTTGATTTGGGGTAATACCTACAAGGTTTTGAAAACCTTGCAGCTCGAGGAGTGAAAAAGAGTTTTGTTGCAGTCTTTCCTACAAGGCCTTTTTTTTGACCTTGTAGGTATTCAGATTTTATATGTGTTTATAGTTGGGATTATTTCTGAATTTTCGGTTTAAATCTGGCTGGCATTAAAAAGGTAATTGAAATAGTAAAAAGCACTATGTTGGCTCATAGCCCCGATGGAAGTGGCATCCTTTTTTATAACTGGCAGGTTTTTGGACCTGACGGTTATAAAAAAGATATAACGTACAGCGGGAATCCTGCTAACCAGAAAGCCTAATGTTGGCGCTCCTTCATTCATTTTTAAAACTAGAATTCTTGATGATTGTAGTAAAAAAAGAATATTTTTTTGATAGGCTTCCCAACCTTTTTGATTTTTAATCGCTCTTTAGTAATAAAGACATCAATTGTGATAAACGAAACCCTACTCTCTAACTGCAAAAAAATGCACCGTGATGCTCAGCGCGAGGTGTATGACTATATGGCGCCCAAGCTGTATCGCACTTGCAAGCGCTATCTTAAAAAGGAGGAAGATATTGAAGAAGTTTTGGCCGACGCTTTTTATACTATTTTCACCAAAATAGACCAGTTGAAAGAGGTGCTGGCTTTTGAGGCTTGGTGCCGAAAAATAACGGTGAATCACTGTTTGGCAGCAATTAAAAAAAGTACCAATTTCAATATGTATTTGGATGATGTGAAATTGCTTTCGCAACCTTTTACTGAAGAAATCACAGCGCTTGAAGAAGCCGATTTATTGGAACTTTTGAACCATATTCCTGAGGGCTGCAAAACTATTTTCACTCTTTTTGTGATAGAAGGCTATGGACACAAAGAGATTGCGAGTTTGTTGCAAATCTCTGAGGGCACCTCAAAATCACAATTGAATGCCGCCAAAAGTAAACTAAAGGAACTGGTGAACAACCTCTATTATCAAAAAGCAAAATAGTTATGGACTATCAAGATAAATTATTCGAACAAATAAAAGAAGCCGAGCGAAATGCTGAAAACCAAGATTTTCCCGCAATGGAAAAAGTATGGTCGCGCTTAGAAGAAAAACTAGACAAAAAAGAAGCTAAAAAAACTATTGCTTTATGGCAAAAAATCGCCGTAGCTGCATCGCTTTTATTGGTGCTTTCTATTGGATTTCAGTTCTTGAATTCGTCTAGCCCGAAAAGTATTCAAGAGGCTCCAGCGGTGGTTACTACAACCACAAAAAACAATCCATCGGCTGTTGAAACTAACGAAAATACAACCAATACTACACCTGCAATCGTAACAAAATCAGAAGCGGAAGAAATCATCGATAACATTATTGGGCAAGAAGTTGCGGTTCATAACACGCAATCCAAAGACACGATAATGAGTAGTGCTACAAATGCTATTAGTATTCCTGAAATCGTTACAGCAAACGCAAATTTGGAAGTAGCGGATGAAAAGGATACTGAATTCAATGAAATTGAGCCTAGACTAGCTGCTCTTGCTCCAATAGCCAAAGAGAAAGCCAGTTACAAAATGGCTTTTGCTGAAAAAAGCCAAGAGCGTACTAAAAAAAGTAGTCCGTTGGTTGTGATTGACAACACAGCACTTTCGGACAGTAATGCCTCAAAAAGAGAACGCATTATGCAAGAAGGACTTTCAAATTTTAAACCCGAGAACTTAGAGTCGGTAATAGTTTTAGACAATCCGCTTTATATCATTGATGGCAATTACTTCTCGGAAGACGATTTGTTTGGTCCACAGCCCAAGAGTCCTTACGCACCTCTCAATCATCAAGACATTAAGACCATTGTCATTCTCAAAGACACCGATGCCGTTTCAAAATATGGCGAAAAAGGCAAAAAAGGAGTCGTAATTATCACTACAAAAACAGGAAAACCCGCAGTCCAAAAATAGGAATACCCTAACACTAATCTTAAAAAAACACGATTATGAAAAACGTAAAACTTATTTCATTAGGCCTTGCTATGCTTATATGTTTCGTAACAAAAGCACAAGAAAAAAGAATCACAGGAACCGTTTCTGACACCTCTGGTCCGCTTCCTGGAGTTACCATTGTCAACAAAAACTCAAAAGCAAACGCTAGTACAAATTTTGATGGCAAGTATACCATTCAAGCGCAAAAAGGAGACCAATTGGTGTTTAGTTACATTGGTTATAAACCGCAAACTAAAAAAGTGGGAGAACAAAACATCATTAATGTAAAATTAGTGGCAGACCAAATGTCCCTAGATGAAGTAGTCGTAGTAGGCTACGGCAGTAACGCCGAATACGAATCTGATAATACTTTCTATGAAAAAAAGAAAGCCTCGACCGCTGCATCCGTTCAAAAGCTCGAAGGTCGTGTCGCAGGATTGACGATTTCGTCTAACACTAACGCCATTGCCAACGCTCCGCAAAGCATCGTCATTAGAGGCACGAACAGTAGTTCTTCTAAAAATGAACCACTTTATATCATCGATGGTGTGCCTGTAAAATCGAATGCTTTAGCTAAAATCAACCCAAACGATATTCAAGATGTAAAAGTACTCAAAGACAGTGCTGCCACTTCGCTATACGGAGCAAGAGCTGCAAATGGTGTAGTTATCATCACCTCAAAAAATGAAATCTATAAAAACTTAAGCGAGAAAGAAATAAACAAAAGACTACAACAACTCCATCCATATCAACCAGAACCAATCAATGATGAAGACTATGAAAGTTTTGTAGAAAATGCATTTGAAAGTCCAAAAACAGCACCGCTTTCCACTTTTTCTATTGATGTTGATAATGCCTCGTACACCAATGTAAGACGTATGATTAATAACGGACAAAAAGTACCTAAAGATGCAGTTCGCGTGGAGGAAATGGTTAATTTTTTCAAATACAATTACGCACAACCTAATGACCAATATCCTTTTGCTATTCAAACTGAATTGAGTCACAGTCCGTGGAATACCGATACTAAAATTTTGAAAATTGGATTGCAAGGAAAAAACATTCCGACCCTTGATTTGCCAGCCTCGAATTTGGTTTTCTTAATTGATGTTTCAGGTTCTATGAGTGCTGCGAATAAATTGCCCTTATTAAAACAATCTATGAAAATATTAGTAAATGAGTTGAGAGCCAAAGACAAAGTATCGATTGTAGTGTATGCTGGAGCCGCTGGTCTAGTATTACCTCCAACCTCTGGAGATGAAAAAGAAATGATAAATGCTGCTTTAGAAAAACTTAACGCAGGAGGAAGTACAGCGGGTGGCGAAGGCATTACGCTTGCCTATAAAATTGCCGCAGATAACTTCATCAAAGGAGGCAACAACAGAGTAATTTTGGCTACTGATGGTGACTTTAATGTGGGGAGTTCTTCTAATGCTGATATGGAAAACCTCATCGAAGAGAAAAGAAAATCTGGTGTATTCCTAACTTGTTTAGGCTACGGAATGGGGAATTACAAAGACAGCAAAATGGAGGTATTGGCTAATAAAGGAAATGGAAATTACGCCTACATTGATACCATTCAAGAAGCGAATCGTTTTTTGGGTAAAGAATTTAAAGGGTCGATGTTTGCAATTGCTAAAGATGTGAAAATTCAAATTGAATTCAATCCCAACCAAGTGAAAGCCTACCGATTAATTGGATATGAAAACCGTAAACTAAGACCAGAAGATTTTAAAAATGACGCTATAGATGCAGGAGAATTAGGCAGTAATCATTCGGTGACGGCTTTGTATGAAATCATACCAACAGGCAGCAAAAGTAAGTTTTATACAGAAGTGGATGAACTAAAATACACCAGCACAAAGCCAACGGGAAATAAATATACTAACGAGTTAGCGACCATAAAATTCCGTTACAAAAAAACCGATGGTGACCAAAGCATCGAAATGGTGCAAACCATAGAAAACAAAAGTAGCTTGCTACAAAACACTAGCGATGATTTTAAATTTAGTAATGCCGTAGCTTGGTTTGGTTTAAAATTGAGAGATTCAAAACTGATTACCAATTCATCTTCAAAAGACATTATTGCTTTGGCAAAACAAGGCTTGACAAATGACGCCGAAGGCTACAAAGCAGAATTCATTCGCTTGGTAGAGGCTGTAAATTAAGAAGGTACAACCCTCAACTGTTTGGGTAAACACACAATCAAAAAAACAACCATATAAGGCACGTAAGGTCATATAAGAAGAATTGAAAAAATGTACCATTACCTATTTATAAATTTAGACATATTAATTCGTTCTAGTTGAGATAGTAAGAGTTGTGTAAGAAATAAGAGCGGTATTTTTATCAAACTTATATGACCTTAAATACCTTAAATGGTTCAAAAATAGAAGTTGTTTGTGTTAGAATAAAACCATTTAAAACAGTAAAAACCACTCAATTCAGGGTAGACATTAAAGATAATATTTAGTTTATAATAGCAACTAAATACTAACTAAAAAAAGCGAGTACGATTTTATTCTTACTCGCTTAATACTATTACAAAGAAGTGCTTTACAATTACACTTCAACATTTAAGAACTCCATGCGAACACTTCCGTCTTCGTCAATTCGGGTCAATTGCACCTCGTGTAAGGTATTCACTAATGCAGGATCCCAAGGGGTTTTCACTTTTACATAATTTTCGGTAAAGCCGTGAATGTAGCCTTCTTTATTTTCACCTTCAAACAAAACTGTTCTTTGGGTTCCCAATTGACTTTCATAAAACGCACGACGTTTTTTCACCGATAAGCCACGTAACATTTTGCTTCGCTTGGAGCGTACATTATTAGGAACCACGCCTTCCATCACAGCCGCCTCGGTGTTATCGCGTTCTGAATAGGTAAAAACGTGCAAATAAGAAATATCCAAATCATTCAAGAAATGATAGGTTTCAAGAAAATGCTCGTCTGTTTCTCCTGGAAATCCAACAATTACATCCACACCAATACAAGCGTGTGGCATTACTTGTCGAATATTGGCAACTCTATCGGTATACACTTCACGTTGGTAACGACGCTTCATTTTACCCAAAATTTCATTACTTCCAGATTGCAAAGGAATATGAAAATGCGGTACAAATGTTCGGCTTTTGGAAACAAAATCAATCGTTTCGTTTTTCAATAAATTAGGTTCGATAGACGAAATACGAAGGCGTTCTATTCCCTCTACTTCGTCGAGTGCTTTTACCAAATCGAGGAAGGTGTGTTCGTGTTTTTTATTCCCGAACTCTCCTTTTCCGTAATCGCCAATATTCACACCCGTAAGCACTATTTCTTTAATCCCTTGTTTCGAAATTTCGGAAGCATTTTTTAATACATTTTCTAAAGCATCACTTCTAGAAATTCCTCTCGCTAATGGAATCGTACAATAGGTACATTTGTAATCGCAACCGTCTTGTACTTTCAAAAAGGCTCTTGTTCTGTCGCCAATTGAATAACTGCCTACATAAAAATCGGCTTCGGCAATTTCGCAAGAATGCACTTGACCAAAATCGTTTTTGGATAAATCGTTAATGTAATCTGCTAGTTTGAATTTTTCTGTGGCACCCAGAACCAAATCTACACCGTCAACATCGGCGAGTTCTTCTGGTTTTAATTGTGCATAACAACCCACAGCGGCTACAAAGGCTTTATCATTCAGCTTCATCGCTTTGCGCACGACTTGCTTGAATTGTTTGTCTGCATTTTCTGTAACCGAACACGTATTAATAACATACATATCTGCTACTTCTTCAAAATCCACTCTTTCAAAGCCTTCTTCTTGAAGATTTCTCGCTATGGTTGACGTTTCTGAAAAGTTCAGTTTACAACCCAGCGTATAGAAGGCCACTCGTTTTTTATTTTCCATAAGATAGCTCAATTAATGAAATCGTTGTCAAAAAATTGAGGTTGCGAAATTACGAACAAAAAACTA
The DNA here is from genome assembly GCF_027531905.1 of Flavobacterium sp. Classification (GTDB taxonomy): domain Bacteria; phylum Bacteroidota; class Bacteroidia; order Flavobacteriales; family Flavobacteriaceae; genus Flavobacterium. The sequence continues at coordinate 10,175 of NZ_JAPZSU010000008.1, forward strand.
AAAATTAATTATTTAGTGCTTAAGATTTTTTTAATACAATGCTTAACTCAATATAAATCGCTCAATCACCTCAGCTACGCCGTGATTATTATTCGAAGCTACAATAACATCTCCAAAACCTCTCAATTCGGGAGTTACATTATCCACCCAAACGCCTAATCCCGCATATTGAATCATGGTCAAATCGTTTCCTGCATTGCCTACTGCAATAATTTCGCTTTGTTCAATACCTAATCTCTTGGCTAAAAATGCAATACTTGCGGCTTTGTCGATGCCATTAGGTGCAACTTCCAAAAAGAAAGGTTTCGACATGGACACACTTAAATCTGGCATTGCTTGTTTCAAATCATTTTCTACCGTTTTCAAATAAGAAGGGTCTTCAAGTAAAATACATTTTACTGCATTAGAAGTCACAGCCGCTTTAAAATCAGGAACTAGTTCATGCGGCATACCCGTTATGCTTCGTTCAACCTCAATAAATTCAGAGTGGGTTTCGCTTACAATCGTATCATTAATATACGTAATGATATGCGTTTTCATTTTCAAACTATAATCATGTAGCTCATGAATTTGCTCTTTAGTCAACGATTGCTCAAAAATTACCGTATCCTTTTTTAAATCGGTAACTACAGCTCCATTGAACGAAATCATATAACTATTTTGCAAGTCTTTTGCATAATGTGTCATCGCTGGCGTAGGTCTTCCTGATGCCAAAACCACTTCAACACCCTTTTCTTGTGCCATAGCAATCATGGCTCGATTCTCTTTAGAAATGGTATGATCGTCTGTCAACAGCGTGTCATCCATGTCTAAAACTAGCATTTTGTATTTCATTGTTTTTTTTTATTTCAAATTGTATTAAATATTCATTAAAAAAACCGCTCTTAAGAAGCGGTCATTGTGCTATTTTTTCAATCTTTTTTTTATTCTTTCAAAACTTTGTTTTTGAGCCAAAACTCCAATAACCACAACTATTCTTAGTTCTTCTTCAATTAAATAATAAATCGTGTATGGAAATCTGTCAACAAAAGCTTGTCTTATTTCCTTATATCGTTTCTGGTAATGGGCTGGATATTTTCTGATGTAATCGAACTCTTCATTTACTTTCAACTTAAAATCTTCGCCTAATGATTTATTTATTTCTAAATACCATTTTCTTGCTTTTCTTATATCCTGATAAACAACGGGTACTAACTTTAACTTATAAATCATTACCAAACTTCCTTAAAATCTTCCCAGTCCAATAAATCTTGAGGCTTTTTTCTGTAAAGTTCTAATCGTAAATCCAACTCTTTTTGATGCTCTTCTGGAATCTCTAATAAACTCGATTTATAGTTTTTCAAAATTCTTTCTACTGCTTTCAAAGTATCGTCTAAACTTTCGAATTCCTCATTTCCTCTATCGTCTTTTAATACGCTAGGCTCACTTGGTTCTTCTAAACTATTGAAGTTCTCTATTTTGTCAGAGGAATAATCAACAACTTTCTTATCTAAGATATCTTTAAGTGCTAAAATCTCATTTAGTTTACTTTCATCCGTACTATGAAGTAACCAATCTATTAGATCTATTTTTTTAGCAGCTATATTCATCTCATAGAAGTATTTGAACAACAAATATACGAAATCTAAATACTCATTCTAAAATCCTCGATAACTGGATTCGCCTTAGCAAAATCTGTTTCTTGAATAAAAATTTCAATGGCCAAATCAGAACCACCAAATCCACCCAAACGAGCCGATTGAATATTGTCTTTTTTTACGGTATCGATTCCCGCTGTTTCTAATTTTTCTTGTAAGGCTAGTGCTAATATTTCACTGCCTGAAAACACTTTCATTAATCCCATACTGTTTTATGTTTGTTGTTGAGGGTTGGTGGTTGATTAGTTGTGGTTTGTGGTTAATAGTTTGTTGTTGAGGGTTTGTTGTTGAGGGTTTGTTGTTGAGTTCAAATTTAAGCGCAAAGGCACTATTCTGAGGGCTGCTTTCTAAAATCTAACGTCTAAAATCTATTCTGTATCTTCTTCGTCCTCTTCCTCTTCTTCATCAAAATCAAACTCAAAAGGTTCGATTAGCATTTTCTCTGCCAACAAATCAATTCGTTCCGTAATTTGTTCCGCAAAAATGATACGCTGCGTTTTGGTAATACTGTTTGAAATACGCATAATCTTGGTTTCGTGACGTAATTTCAATATAGGGTCAGTGTCATCAATGATGAACATTTTTAAACGATTGACATTGTAACCTGCAGAAGAGAACATTTCATTCAATCGACTAGGTGTACCAATCAAAACATCAATACCTGTAGAAATATAATTTTTATCATAATCCATATCGCCTTTATCGTGTACACCGTATACTTCTAACTTAGTATACCGATTGTATTGATCAAAAAGCGCTTCCATTTCTAACACTTTGGCTTTGTCTTCAACTACAATCAAAGCTCTTGGAGATTCTTCATTGGCGCCTGCTAAACGCTGAATTACATTGATAACAATAGTCGTTGTTTTTCCGCTTGTTTTTGGTGCAATAATCAAACAATCTGCACCACTTTTAAGTGTAGAAAAAGTCTCCTGTTGCATAACATTGGCTTCTACTAAACCATTTTCTATCAATGCTTTTTGAAGATTTTCGTTTATTTTTTTTAGTTTCATTTTTAAAGTTATTAGGCAAAAGGCAATAGCCAAAAGCTACATTTAATAAAATAGGGCCTGTATTTCTTAATCCTTTTGGCGAATGGCTTTTGCCTTTTGCCTGATGGCTATTTACTAGCAAACAATTTTACATCTGTTTCCGAAATTTCGCTTCCACCAAGAATAATTAAGCGTTCTACCACATTGCGTAATTCTCGTATATTTCCTGTCCAATCGTATTCTTGTAGCAAACTAATGGCTTGATCGGAAAATTGCTTCACAGCATTACCTTGTTCTGAAGCAATTTTCTCTGCAAAATGTGTTATCAACATCGGAATATCAGTGCGACGTTCATTCAAGGCAGGAACTTTGATTAAAATAACCGCCAAACGGTGGTACAAATCTTCTCTAAAACGACCTTCGGCAATCTCTTGTTTCAAATCTTTGTTGGTTGCAGCAACCACACGAACATCGACTTTAATATCTTTATCGGCGCCCACTCTCGTAATCATACTTTCTTGCAACGCACGCAACACTTTGGCTTGAGCCGAAAGACTCATATCGCCAATCTCATCCAAGAAAATAGTGCCTTTATCTGCTGCTTCAAACTTTCCTGCACGGTCTTTTACAGCTGATGTAAAAGCGCCTTTGACGTGTCCAAACAACTCACTTTCTATCAATTCTGACGGAATAGCGGCACAGTTCACTTCGATTAAAGGAAAACTTGCGCGTTCGCTTTTCTCGTGCAATTGATGGGCTACTAATTCTTTTCCAGTTCCGTTAGGTCCTGTGATTAATACTCTGGCTTCGGTAGGAGCTACTTTATCAATCATCATTTTGATATGATTAATAGCTTCGCTCTCGCCAATCATTTCGTAATTTTTGCTTACTTTTTTCTTAAGAATTTTATTCTCAACTACTAATTTTTTGCGGTCCAAGGCATTGCGAACCGTATTCAACAATCGGTTCAAATCAGGCGGTTTTGAGATATAATCAAAAGCTCCCAAACGCATCGTATTGATGGCCGTTTCCATATCGCCGTGTCCTGAAATCATCACCATTGGAATTTCAGGTTTGATTTTTTTGACAGCTTCCAACACTTCCACCCCGTCTAATTTTGGCATTTTGATATCACAAAGCACCAAATCATAATCGGTATTTTTTATTTTCTCTAAACCTACAGCGCCGTCTTCAGCTTCGTCTACTTGATACGAATCATTCTCCTCTGAAAGAATTTTGACCAAAACCCTACGAATCGCCGCTTCGTCTTCTATAATTAATATTTTACTCATTCTTAACAATTTTCAAATTTTAAAAATTCCAAATTCCAATAGTTGGATTTTGGGATTTACTTTTTGGAATTTAATACTTCAACCACTTATACAATTCTTTCCAACTTGGTTTTTTACCGTACATCAAAATACCCACGCGATAAATTTTGGAAGCAAACCAAACTACTAATAAAAACGTTCCGAATAAAAGTACCATCGAAAGCAAAATTTGCCACAAAGGTACGCCAAAAGGAATACGCATTAGCATCACGATTGGCGATGTCAAAGGCACAATCGAGAAAATGGTGGCTACCGTGCCGTGAGGGTCATTGATTACCGTAAAAAACCCGATGTAAACACCCAAAATTAAAGGCATAATAATCGGTAACAAAAACTGTTGTGAATCGGTTTCGTTGTCAACCGCAGCACCGATGGCAGCATAAAAGGAACTGTATAAAAAGTAGCCTCCAATGAAATAAATCACAAAACAAGTCAGTAAAGTTCCAATCGGAAGATTCCATAATTCAGCCAAATACAATTGCGCCGTACTTGCTATTTCCTGTTGTGCTGCTTGCATCACTTCGGGCGGAACTTTGGAAGTAGGCCCTAAATTGACACCGAAAAACAGCGAAGCACCCAAAAACAATCCTAAACCTATAATCGCCCAAATTAAAAACTGAAGAATGCCTGCCAGTGAAGTTCCAATGATTTTCCCCATCATCAACTGAAAAGGTTTCACCGAAGAAATAATAATTTCTATGATACGATTAGTTTTTTCTTCGATTACGCTTCGCATCACCATATTGCCATAAATCACGATAAACATCATAATCAAATACCCAAACGCACCGCCAATGGCAATTTTAATTTCATTCAATCCTTTCAAACTTTCCTCGCCTGAGGCTTTACTCAAACTGATGCTAATATTGGACTGCGCTTTATGTATCGCCACAGTATCCAATTTTGCGGATTGAAAATTGAGTTGGGTAATTTTTTTATCCAAAATATCCTGAACTTCCTCAATAAAAGTGATACTTGGACTATCATTGGATATGAATTGAATCTTCTTATCCAACTCAGCAATAGATGCCGTTTTAGGAATTTGCAACACGCCTTCAAAACGCTCTTGTGTAATGCTATCTTTAAGGGCTTTCACGTCCAAAACCGACAAATCCAAATACTGGTATTCGCTATCTTTTTTATTTTTAGCCATAAAATCGGCAACAAACAAACCCGTTTCGTCGTGAACCGCAATTTGCTTGGTATCGGCTTTCATAGACGCCAAATAGCTAACAAAAACAGCAATTCCAACAAACAATAACGGACTCAAAAAAGTCATTACGATAAACGATTTGTTGCGCACCTTGGCAATAAATTCTCTTTTTATAATCAACGAAATCATACTCATATAGTTAGTTTTATAGGTCTTACTATCAATCGTGTGGTTTTAAAATTAAAATTTTTATTTCTTTGAACCATTAAGTAATTAAGTTTCATTAAGCAATCGCAACCTTAATCTTCTTAATCTCTTAATGGTAAAAAAACTTTTTCCTTACCCACACAATTCATGGTAATACTTGTTTAAAAATTTAAAACTTAAATTCCAATACTTTTGATATTTGGAATTTTAAAATTTCAAAAGATTATTTTTCAGTTACAGTTTTAATAAAGATATCGTTCACACTTGGAATTTTTTCCACAAAATGCGTCACTTGACCACGTTGCGTAAGGACTTGCAACAACTCGTTGGGTGTACCTGTACCTAGCTGAATTTCTAATTTTAATTCTTGATTCAAAGACTTGAAATTGGCTGGACCCACGGTAAATTTTTGCGTCAAATCATACATTAAGCCTTCGACATTATCCGTCAAAATGCCCACTTCAAAACTATTAGAGCGGTATTGGCGTTTAACTTCTTCTAATTTTCCTTCTATGAGTTTATTCGATTTATGAATCAAAGCGATATGGTCACACAATTCCTCTACACTTTCCATTCTATGGGTCGAGAAAATGATGGTCGTACCTTTTTCCTTTAATCCTAAAATCTCATCTTTGATAATATTCGCATTCACAGGGTCAAAACCTGAAAACGGCTCATCAAAAATCAACAATTTGGGTTGGTGCAACACACACACTACAAACTGAATCTTTTGTGCCATTCCTTTGGACAACTCCTCGATTTTCTTGTTCCACCAGCCTTTGATGTCTAATTTGTCAAACCAATAGTCCAACTGAATTTCAGCCTCTTTTTTAGAAAGCCCTTTCAGTTGCGCCAAATACAAACACTGCTCGCCCACTTTCATCGATTTATACAAGCCTCGCTCTTCGGGAAGATAACCAATTTGCTGAATGTGATGGGGTTGTAATTTTTCGCCATCCAAAAGCACTTCCCCACTATCGGGCAACGTAATTTGATTGATGATACGAATTAAAGAGGTTTTTCCGGCACCATTAGGGCCTAATAAACCATAAATACTGCCTTTGGGTACCGAAAGCGAAACGGCATTAAGCGCCACATAATCGCCATATTGCTTCACCACATTATTTACTTCGAGAATACTACTCATAGCTTGATTTTTAGAATTGCAAAAATAGGTAATTAGTAGTCAACAACGCCTTAATGTTACAGAAAATACGGCTTTTTAACCACAACAAAAACCAAATAAACTACACCCATAAACCTGAAGTCATTTCCTGTTTTTTGGAGCAGCACGATTGGACATTTCAATCACGAGTCGTCCCGCTTTCCGTTGCAATCTTTGCTGCCGAACCCCGGCATCAAAGGATTTCCACTGCAATCGGGGCTAAAAAGCAACATTTGTAATTTAGATAACCAACTAAAATACACATTCTAAAGCAAAAAATCCGTTTAAGTATGCCTTAAACGGATTGGTTTATATCTTTTATACTTTTATTATTGAATAGTAATCTCAAAAGGCATTACAGCTTGAATTCCTTTACGATTCTGAAAGCGTTTTACTTCTTGTAATAGTCGGTAATTTTCCTCGCCAATCTCTTCTTTTATAAAAGCTGTTTTTGATTTTGCAAACGGGAAATTTGCAAAAATATCCTCAAAATTTTTCTCATATTCTGGGTAATTCACCGTGCTATACGATTTAATTTTGGCCAATTTTGCTGCCTCGGCTATTGCTTCTCTCAAGCCGCCAATTTTATCTACCAGTCCAATTTTTACTGCCTCAGACCCTGTCCAAACACGACCTTGACCAATAGAATCTACTTGGGCAGTAGTCATTTTGCGGCCTTCTGCAACGTGACCAATAAAGGTAGCGTAGATATTTTCAACACCTTCTAGCGTTATAGCTTTGAATTTTTCATCCATTGGTACAAACGGACTATAATTCGATGCGTTTTCGTGAGTTCTAACTTGTTCAGTATTGATGCCGTAGCGGTTCGCAGCAACAGAGAAGTTAGGTAGCGTTCCAAATACGCCAATTGAGCCTGTAATCGTATTTTTTTCAGCAAAGATGGTATTGGCGTTACAAGCAATATAATACCCACCTGAAGCGGCATAATTACCCATAGACACTACAACAGGTTTTACTCTTTTTGTCAATTCTATTTCTCTCCAGATTAAGTCAGAAGTTAAAGCATTTCCACCAGGACTATTAATACGCAAAACAATTGCTTTGATGTCGTCATCTTTTCTGGCCTCTTGAAGCGAACGACGCATCGAGCCTTCTCCAATTTCGTTTACATCACCTTCGCCGCTACCAATTTCTCCTTGTGCATATACGATAGCAATAGCATCATTGGAATCCATATTCACAGAAGTAGTAGTTGTTTTTTGGGTGTAATCGGCAATAGAGACCGTGTTATAATCCTCGTCTTTGTCTACTTTTAATACCTTTCTTATGGCGTTATGGTAAACATCTTCATAAGCAATGTAGTCAATAAGATTTTGTGCTTTGGCCATTTCTGGGGTTCTCGCCAAAAGACCGTTAGCAATTGTATTCAATTTTTCTACTGAGATATTTCTACTTTTCGAAATGTCTTCTACTATGTTTGTCCAAATTCCGTTTAGTAATGCCATAGTTTGTTCCTTATTAGCATCACTCATTTTGTTTTCTAGAAAAGGTTCAACAGCACTTTTGTATTTTCCGTGACGAATTACTTCCATCTTTAAGCCTGACTTTTCTTGAAAATCTTTAAAGAACATAACTTCAGTTGACAATCCTTTGAAATCCAATTCGCCAATTGGGTTGATGTAGATTGAAGTGGCAACAGAGTTTAAATAATATTCTTTTTGAGAATAACTATTAGCATAGGAATAAATAAATTTTCCTGATTTTTTAAAGCGGTTCAATGCATCACGAAGCTCTTTGCTTTGTGCCATTCCTAAACTAGAATTGGTATTTAGGATAGAAATTCCCTTAATGGCATCGTCAGTTTCTGCTATTTCTATAGCGTTGATAACATCAGTCAAACCAATTTTTTTTCTTTCAGAAAAAGCCGTTACCCAAGGGTCTGAGTATTTTCCAGCATAGTCATCAGAAAGATCAGATAAATTTAGTTCTATAACTGAGTTATTTTCAACTTCAACAGTTTCAGAATCGCCTCCAAAAATGACTCCAATAAGGATAATTCCAAAGAATGAAAGCATCATAAAAACAAAAATACCAATAACGGTAGCCAAAACATTTCCTAAAAATCTCATAGTTAGTTATTTTTTATCAATAAGTCTATAATCCAATTGTATTGTTACAAAAGTAGATTTAAATTTCTTTTTTCAAAATAATCTACTTGTATATCAGTAGTGATTTTAATTTTCTTTTCCTTAATTTGTACCTATTATGAAGTCACAGCATCAAGTCGTATTGTCGTTAGGTAGTAATCAGGGGCAAAGGTTAGAAACCATTATCCAATGTATTGATGTATTGCATCTTGAGGTAGGTACGGTTTTAAAAATTTCCCCAGTTTATGAATCGCCAGCTTGGGGTTTTGAAAGCACACCTTTTTACAATTGCGCCTTAGTTTTGCACACCAACGCTTCTCCTGTACAAGTTTTAAGCAAAATTCTTAAAATAGAAAAGCGTTTAGGTCGCATTCGGACGACTACAGTTGGTTATGCAGCGAGAAATATTGACATTGATATCATTGCTTTTGATGAATTGGTAGTGGATACTGAAAAACTACAATTGCCTCATCCACTAATGCAAGACCGCAATTTTGTTTTATTGCCATTTTGTGACTTACAATTGGATTGGATACACCCAATTTTTAAAAAATCTGTCACTGAATTAATTGCAGAAACAACCGATAAAAGCAGGTGTCAAGTCGTAGCGACAATCCCTGCGCCATTGAGCAGCATTCCTCTAGAAAAATACAATTACATCGCATTCGAAGGTAATATTGGAGCAGGAAAAACAACATTGGCTAACAAAATCGCCGAAGATTTTAATGCTAAAACAGTATTAGAACGCTTTGCAGACAATCCCTTTTTGCCAAAGTTTTACAAAGACCAAAACCGATATGCTTTTCCTCTCGAAATGTCTTTTCTTGCCGACAGGTACCAACAGTTGTCAGACGATTTGGCGCAATTCGATTTGTTCAAAGATTTTATCGTAGCCGATTATCATATTTTCAAATCCCTAATTTTTGCAAAAATCACTTTGGCAGAAGACGAGTACCGTTTGTACCACACCCTTTTTTCCATCATTTATAAAGAAATGCCCAAGCCCGATTTGTACATTTATCTGTATCAAAACACCCAGCGTTTATTGCAAAACATAAAGAAAAGAGGCCGAAGCTACGAACAAGATATTCAGGAAGAATACCTAGAAAAAATCAATACGGGCTATCTCGATTATATCAAATCACAAAAAGATTTGAACGTGTTAATCATCGATGTTTCAAATCTTGACTTTGTCAAAAACCAGTCAGATTATCTTTTTGTTTTAAATGAAATCAAAAAGAAAATACATCACACTTCCTGATTTTTAGGAGCGCATCAAAAGGCTTTTTTGGAGTTATGGTTTCCCGCTTTCCGTTATACCCGAGCGATAGCGAACTGACGAAGCAATCTTATGCCACGAACCCCGGGTCATAAGGATTTTCACTACAATCGGGATTAAATCCGATCATAGATCATTAACCTTGGGCTAAAAGATAATGTGCCGCTATCGTTGGTTCTCTTTTTAATTATTAACTAAATTAGAGTTTTCAATAAAGAAAAAGAAGTAAATAGAAATTCTGAATTTTCAAAGATCATTCTATAAATAAAATTGCATTTGCAAATCTAAAGGGGCTAAAGAACAAAATTCACTTTTTCATCAGCGTGTTATCTTACTATTCAAAGCGTACTCTTGTCAAGTACCAATTTATAAATACGCTGTTTGTAGCTTCTTTAAGCTTTTTAGTTCTCATTTGTATTATTGTTTATCTGCTAAAATGATTTCGGTTGTACATACACTGTCAGTTTTTTTTATTTGATTAAAAATTTCCCATCACTTCGTATTCTTTTGTTTTATCTTTTTTATCCGCTACTAATTTCAAAAAGGTATCGAGTTCTTTGGTCAAAGGCAATTGATTTTGATTTTTCCAAAAATCAGCTGAGTAGATAAATTTAGCTTTGAATAGGTCTTTATCTGTTGAAAAATTTGAAGTAATTTTCTCGTCTCGGGGAGCACTAGTTACAAAGAAATCTATTGAATTATCAAAGAAAAATGACTTTTTATCTGTTGCAACTTCTACTTTGACATCCATTTTTAATGAAACAGGGTAGTATTTATTTGAAGCCACGTCTTTGATGAATTTTATGTGCTTGGTCCACTCGGGAGTCCTGTATTTAACCTTGGAAAGCATAAATTTTGAATAGGGCAGTAGAATAGTATCAATATCTGAACTCATTTTTAATTCAACAATGGCAAGATCTTTTTTGTTGATGACAAGATAACCTTTGATACCAAGGCCTTGATTGTTTTTATTCTTGGATTCAAATTCAATTTTTTTTGTAATTCTCATCATTAAAGGCAATTTCAGTAAAATTGCATCCGCTTGGTGATGGCGCAACCAAGTTAGATATCTCTTCAAAATTTTGAAATTTAAAGTCTATACCCTCTTTTTTATCATAAAGTTTTACTTTACGCATATTCAAAATTTCAATGCTTGTTTTATTCTTGGCTGAATTGTCTTTATTTCTTTTTCCTGATAAGTCTTGTAGTACCATTGGTTCATCTTCTTTTTTCAAAATATTTCTCAAGAAAAAATCAATGGTATAGTTACCTAATTCATTGTCTTTGATTTTATCGTACACTTTTTGAATATATGCTGCCGAATTCCCAACGATGATTTCGGGTAGTTGGATTGTTTTTTGTTGCATAAAGATGGTGTCTTTGGACTCTTTTAATTCGTCAAAAGTTGTCGCTATAGTTTCATATCCCAAAAAATTCAAATTGATGGCTTTGTTTGCAGAAACAAAAATAAATTTACCCTCGGCATTCGTAGTAGAATAATCTTTTTGGTTAGAAATTATTACGTTTTCTAATGGGAGTTTAGTAAGTAAATCTACTACTGTTTTTTGAGTTTGATAGTTTTGGGCATTGCTATAGGTAACGAGTAGTAGTGCAAATAGTTTAAATATAGTTCTAATTTTCATATAATTGACTTTGGTTTTAATTGTATTGATGATTACTTATTTATATTTTTTTTCCAATCTCAAGTAGTGTGTGTTTCATCACGAGTCGCCCCGATATTCGCGATTCAAAGCGTACTCTTGTCAAGTACCAATTTATAAATATTCGTTTCCAACACCTCCGAGTCTTTGTCTTCGCATAACAAAAACTCCACTGTTTTATCCGAATTTTGATAGAGGGTAAGACCTTCAAATTTATGCGTATCGCTTATTTTTTGCGTAAATTCTAGCTTCATCGTTTCTATATCTATTATTCCAACCAAGCTTCCTTTCACCTCTCCATCATTATATGTTGACTGTGTATCTTCGGCGGTAGCCAAAAAATAAATTTTAGTATCAACCAAAACGGCATCGGTAAAACTGCTACGCACCCCATTAATTTTGGGCAACTTATACTCGTTGCTAATCATATTGAATTCGTTGATTAGGTTTTTACCATAAATTGTAAAAATCACATTTTTGCTCTTTTTCCCGTTCCCCCGATTAAAAAGTAGCCATTCTTTTCCTGTATAAATAGCCCCTTCCAGATTAAAGTCATCGGCTTTAATTTGACCAAAGCTTTGCATTACGCCATACAAATCGGTCAAATCGTTGGTTTTAATCTCTTTTTCGGTTGTATTGATTTCCACCATTTTGTTGCGTTTAGGAGTAGAACCAGAACCAAAAATATACAACCTGTCATCAAAACTCGTTATGGCTTCAAAATCGGGTTTGTCTTTTTTAGCAATATTTATGCTGGCGTTTTCAATAATAGCGTGTTGCTGCAAGTCTTTGGCTTCCATATAGTATTCGTACAAATACCCGCTGTTGTCACCAATAACATATAAGGAAGGCGATTTGTAAATAAGACCAGAAGCAGAACCAATTCCTATGATTTGAAATAAAAGCTCGAGTGTGAATTTTTCCATTGTATTATAATATTTGTATCCAAATTCCATTAAAGTGCGGAATCCAGATAAATTAAAAAGCAACTAAAGTAGTGATTTGTCAGCAGAATCTTTTCGTTTAGGTGGACTTTAAAAAGTTTCTTAGTATACTTTTTTCGAAAGCTAGTGAGATTTGACTTCTCATTGTTAACTCAATTTAAACTCAATATTTCGTTACTGTTAGATTGTAAATTTTAGATTAAATTACATTATAAAATCTTACGGATTGATAGCTGTTTCTTAATCCCAACGTGATAATGTGTTTAAATTCATACTCTTATTTTGTGGGTATAAAAAAAACATATAACAATGAAAAAACTAATTTTACCCTTATTGTGTTTGGTTTCACTTATTTCTTGTGAGAACGACTCTAATGACGCTAAACCAACTAGTGTGGTATTGGCAAATCAATCAGTAACTCCAGTATTGCTTACTAAAAAAGCAGGTTTTGAAAACGTGGAGTTATTCTCTTTAATTTCTTCTGATGATGTATTGGCTGGAAGCCCAAAGTTCGTTTTTGGAGGTTCTGCTGACGGTTCTGGTTTGTTAAGAAACGATGATGGAACATTTACTTTTTTGGTAAATCACGAAGACAATTTTGCAGTTTCAAGAGTTACTCTTGATAAAACCTTCAAACCTTTGAAAGGAGAGTATTTGTTAAACTCAAATGGTGGAACTTGGAGATTATGTGGTGCTACTATGGCTACTGTTGCAGAACACGGTTTTGGACCTTTGTACTTAACTAGTGGAGAATCAGGAGAGGAATCTCGTACGCACGCAGTATATCCTTATGCCGATGCTGGAATGGCATCTGTTACCAAAGAGTTAGCTTCATTTGGGCGTTTGAGTGCTGAAAATGCTATGCCATTAAATGCAAAAGCTTATGCTGGGAAAACGGTTGTAGTGATTGGAGATGACGATTCAGGAACTTACGGAGGACAGGTAATAATGTATGTGTCTAATCGTGTTGGTGATTTAGCCGATGGTTCTTTGTATATGATGAAACGTCAAGACGACAATCAAAGAGAAAAAGATATGGTAGTGAATCAAAAATATCCTGTATCATTTGTAAAAATCGAGAATCATACAACACTTACTGGTGCTGCATTAAACGCTTCGGTAAATACTTTAAAAGGTATCAAATTTGGAAGAGTAGAAGATTTGGATTACCGAAAAGGAAGTGCTGAAGGTGCACGTGAAATCTATTTCAACGTAACGGGTCAAAATACTACAGGAACCAATGCAGATGCTTCTAGAACCAAATACGGTCGTGTGTATAAATTGAACTTAGATGCTAACAATCCATTAATCGGAAATTTAGAAGTGATTTTGGATGGTGATGACCGTAACGGAATTGCGGGTAAATTTCAAAATCCAGACAACATTTGTGTGACCAAAAACTTTGTGTATGTGCAAGAAGATGCCAATGGATATGGTGACGAAACTCACGATGCCTACATCTATCAATATGATATTGCTAAAAAGCAATTAAAAGTAGTTTTCGAATTAGACCACCGTCGTACGGCTACTGATGCTGCCAAATATAACGTAGGAGGAACTTCAAAATTTGGAGACTGGGAATATGGTGCTATGATTGATGTATCGGAGCAATTGGGAATCGATGACACCTTTTTGTTGAGCGTTCAACCGCATTCTTGGAAAGGGACAAAATACAAAGGTGTTGATGGCGGTACAAATCGTCCAAACGAAGATCAAGCGAGTCAAATTGTATTAATCAAAGGATTAGCTAGATAACATATCTTTTATTACCCACAACCACGATGGCATTTTGTTATCGTGGTTTTGGTTTTTTTATTTCTAAAATAATCATGAAATGAGCATGACAGGAAATTGGTCGCAAAAATCAATGATGATATGCGAATTACATAGGACCGATAAAAAACAATAAATATCAACATATGAAAAAAATCATTGTTTTATTCTTCTCATTTGCCTTGTTTTCTTGTCAACCCGCTGAGGAAAACCATCAAAAAGTTGCCGCTAATTTTGAAATAAATATAAAGCAGTTAAAAGTCGAAGTTGAACATTTAAAAGAATTGGTGCAATCTGATACCAATTCCCAAAAGATTAAATTTCAATTTTTGAAAGCTCATAGTAGTTACAAAAAAGTGGAATGGCTGACCGAGTATTATTTTCCAGCAGTTGCCAAGTCCATCAACGGACCAGCATTACCAGAGTTTGAAGAAAACGATGGAAAAACGTTGCCTCCAGAAGGCTTTCAAGTCATTGAAGAATATTTTTTTCCAAAATACAATCAGTCAACAAAAGCTGAAGTATTGACAGAAATAGGCATTTTGAATGCGAATTTAAATCGATTAGAAAAAATAGCGCAAACCAATGAATTGACAGATGCTTCGGTTTTTGATGCGTTGCGACTATCCGTATTTAGAATGATTACCCTCGGAATTACGGGCTTTGATTCACCAGTTGCACTGCATTCCATCCCAGAAGCAAAAGTAGTTTTAGAAAGCATTGCGAAAAATATAACTTTTTATGAAAACACTTTGGATGCTAAGTCATTTCAAGCGCTTTCAGCTACTCTTTCTCAAGGAACAAAATACCTAGCAACTCATACCAACTTCAATGCTTTTGATAGAGCGTATTTTATAAAAAATATAGCTAATCCATTGAGTAAACAGTTATATCAATGTCAAAAAAGGGCTTCGATTCCTTTTGTAAAAGAGACCAGAGCTCTAAAAACTACAGCGCAAACGCTCTTTGATAAAGAGGCTTTTGATATAGAAGCTTTCAATGGTTTTCCTGATTATAAAACCACTCCAGAAAAAATTGCCTTAGGAAAAAAGTTATTCAATGACCCTATTTTGTCAGGCAACAATTCGCGTTCTTGTGCTTCTTGCCACCATTCTGATATTGCTTTTACAGATGGTTTAGAACAAACGATTTCCTTAGATGGCAAAACCAAAGTAAAACGAAATACACCCACTTTGATGAACATCGCTTTTCAACGTGCTTTCTTCTATGATTCTAAAGTAAGTTATCTCGAAGACCAAGCTGTGGCTGTTATTACAAACGAAATCGAAATGCACGGTTCTCTTGAAAAATCAGTAAAAGCCTTGCAAAAAGATAAAAAGTACGTAGCCGAATTTAAAAAAGCATTTCCTAAAAATGAGATTAACGAATTCGGAATCAAAAACGCCTTGGCTTCCTACGTTCGCTCTTTGAGTGATTACAATTCAAAGTTTGATGCATACATGCGTGATGAAGTCGAATATTCGACAGACGAAAAAGCAGGTTTTAATCTATTTGCTGGCAAAGCCAAATGTGCTACTTGCCATTTTATTCCTTTAACCAACGGGACAGTCCCACCTAATTTTATGAAAACAGAAAGCGAAATTTTAGGAGTACCCAATAGGCATAACTATTTAGATGCCGATTTAGGAAAATATGAATTGACCCAAGCCGAAATTCATAGAAATTCATTTAAAACACCCACCATCAGAAATATTGAGTTAACGGCTCCGTATATGCATAATGGTGTTTTTAAAACTTTGGAAGAAGTCATTGATTTTTATAACAAAGGTGGTGGAATTGGCCTTGGATTTAAAGTGCCTAATCAAACCTTGCCTGAAGATGAATTACTACTTTCAGATAAGGAAAAGAAACAGTTAATCGCTTTTATGAAAACCCTTACTGATAAGAGAAATTGAAAAGATTGTAGATGTCAGAATTGCTTTATTCATGGTTGATTTGAAGGGGTTAGAAATGATTTTTTAATTAAATTTCTATTCAAAGAATCAATTTCTTCTGATTACCTTTGCCGACTTAAAAGCAATAAAATGAACTTGTCACAATACACTAAAGAGTTTTCATACAACATAAAATTAGCTTATCCAGTTGTTTTAGGGATGCTAGGACACACCTTAATTGGTATTGTCGATAACTACATGGTTGGTAATTTGGGATCTACTGAATTGGCAGCGGTTTCGTTAGGCAATAGTTTTATTTTTTTGGCACTTTCTGTGGGTATTGGATTTTCTACGGCTATTACTCCATTGATTGCAGAAGCGGATGCAGAACAAAACACCAAAAAAATCCGAACAACTTTTCATCATGGTTTGTTGTTATGTACAATTTTAGGCGTTGTCTTGTTTGTTTTGACGGTCTTGTCCAAGCAACTAATGTATTTTATGAACCAGCCCGAAACAGTTGTTGTTTTGGCAGCGCCATACATTGATTGGGTGGCTTTTTCATTAATTCCTGTAATTATTTATCAAGGATATAAGCAATTTGCCGATGGATTATCGCAAACCAAATATTCAATGTATGCCATTCTTTTTGCCAATGTGGTACACGTGTTTTTTAACTATGTTTTGATTTATGGCGTTTGGATTTTTCCTAAATTGGGGATTGTAGGTGCGGCTTTAGGAACCGTTATTTCTAGAATCTTGATGGTGATTTTTATGCATTATATTATGAAGCATAACGCCATTATGAAACGCCATTTTAAAAATTTCACCTTCAAAGAAATCAAAAAATCGATTTTAAAAAAAATCATCGATCTAGGTTTTCCTTCAGCGATGCAAATGTTGTTCGAGGTTACTTTATTTACCGCTGCGATTTGGCTTTCAGGAACCTTGGGTAAAAATAATCAAGCCGCCAATCAAATTGCATTAATTTTGGCTTCCTCTACTTTTATGGTCGCAATGGGATTGAATGTAACGGCAATGATACGTGTGGGTCACGCCAAGGGAGCAGCCGATTTTAAAGGATTAATTGTGGTAGCACGTTCTATTTTTTTATTGGCAATCCTTATTGAATCGCTATTTGCTATTTTATTTATTGTCTTCCATAATTATTTGCCCCATTTATTCTTGAATACTACTGATGTTTCTCAATTGGCCGACAACAATGAAATTATAATGATAACGGCTAAATTGTTGTTGGTTGCAGCAATTTTTCAAATTTCAGATGGAGTTCAAGTAGTAGTTTTGGGAGCCTTGAGAGGGCTTCAAGATGTGAAAATTCCAATGTACATTACTTTTGTAGCCTATTGGATTGTTGGGTTTCCGGTTTCCTTTTATCTAGGAAAATATACGGATCTAAAGGCGGTAGGAATTTGGATTGGATTATTAGCGGGATTGACGGCAGCGGCAGTATTTTTATACATTCGATTTTCTCGATTGACCAAAAAACTGGTTCGTTTGAATGCAGCCGAATAAAGTTTTTCTTATAAATGTAACTTCTGTTTTATTTCCTCGTATAATAAGCATATCAACTAAACCCAAAAAAAATGATAGTATTTATTATTCTCGGAATAATTTTATTAGTCGTTAGTTTTACTTTAAACAACAACGCTAATCCTTTATCTAAATTTTCTAATCTTTTAAAAATTATTGGTGTTCTATTACTCCTAATCGGAGTTTTTTCTTCGATGTTCAAGCAAATCGACGCGGGTAAAGTAGGCGTAAAATCGCTTTATGGTAGCGTACAACCCGATGTTTTAGAAAGTGGCCTTCACGTAGTAAATCCGCTTTTGGATATTACTGTTTTTGATGTACAAACACAAAACTATACCATGTCAGCCGTTCATAATGAAGGGGCTCAAGAAGGTGATGACGCCATCAGAGTATTATCCAATGATGGTTTGGAAGTAGTCATAGACTTAACGGTGTTGTATCGTGTAATCCCAAATGAAGCACCTAAAATTTTGAAAGGAATTGGGGAAAGCTACACCGATAAAATTGTACGTCCAGTGACGAGAACTCGTATTCGCGACAACGCTGTTTATTATGATGCAGTGGCTTTGTATTCGACCAAAAGAAATGAATTTCAACAACGCATTTTCAAAAGTATTGAAGCCGATTTTAAATCTAGAGGATTGGTGTTAGAGCAATTATTGATTCGAAACATCAATTTGCCAGAATCCGTAAAGAAAACCATCGAAAGTAAAATTAATGCCGAACAAGATGCTCAAAAAATGACCTTTGTTTTGCAAAAAGAAAAGCAAGAAGCGGAACGTAAAAGGGTAGAAGCACAAGGTATCGCAGATTACCAACGTATCATTTCTTTAGGGCTAACCGAGAAACAATTGCAATACGAGCAAATCAAAGCACAGAAAGAAATTGCCACTTCACCGAACACTAAAATTATTTTTATGGGAAAAGGAACTGCACCCGTGATTCTTTCGGATAAATAGTTTTTTGAGGTTAATCGGTGATTTGTTTAATCGGTTAACTGTTACGAACTGAATGCTTAAATTTGTAAAAAGTTATACGCTTTGCTTTGAAGTAAAATACAGTCAATAGACAACAAACAATAAACAACAAATAAAAATGGAATTACCAAAATTTTTACTAGGCGACAATACCGACTTTCCAGACGATATTTTTATCATTCATATGGATTATCCTCGATTTATCATTAATCTTAAAGATGATGAGGTAGAGTTTTTAGAAGAACCCGAAGATTTAGACGAAGCCGAATTGAACGCCGAAATGGAAGGTTTAATCGAACAAGCGAATGCGTTTTATGACCGCGAAATAGCACGATTCGAAGAAGAATAATTTTGGCAAATAAAGCTTTTAAAGGAATTCATGTCAAATTGGATTCCTTTATTTTTTAAAGTAAGCATCCAAAATATTTTGCGCAGCAGCAAATGGCGAGAGGGCATTTTGCGCAACAGCTTCTTTGTTTTTTTCTAATAGCGGAACAATTTCTGGATGATTATAAAAATGGTTTTTCAAATACTCATTGATAGTCTCCAGCATCCAATATTGGTTTTGTGCAGCTCTTTTATCAAAAAAATACAGATTCCTTTTAGTGGTTTCTATATAGCTCAAAACGGTTTCCCAAATGGCTGAAATGCCTTCTTTTGTTAGGGCACTACACGTTGAAGTAGTAGGTGCCCAACCCGATTTTTTGGCTGGGAAAAGATGCAAAGCACGGTTGAATTCCACTTTAGCCAAATTTGATTTTCGGATATTGTCGCCATCTGCTTTGTTGATGACTATCGCATCGGCCATTTCCATAATGCCGCGTTTGATGCCTTGTAATTCATCGCCAGCTCCCGCAATTTTTAGCAATAAAAAAAAGTCGACCATACTGTGCACAGCGGTTTCGCTTTGACCAACACCAACGGTTTCAATGATAATGGTGTCAAAGCCAAAAGCTTCGCACAAGGTGATGGTTTCTCTGGTTTTTCGAGCCACACCGCCCAAGGTTTCCCCAGATGCCGAAGGTCGAATAAAAGCATTTTTATCTTTCACCAATTCTTCCATTCGGGTTTTGTCGCCCAAAATACTTCCGTGCGAAATGGTGCTACTAGGGTCGACAGCGAGAACAGCCACTTTTCTGCCTAAACTCGTTAAGTGTTTTCCAAAAGCTTCTATAAAAGTACTTTTGCCAACACCAGGCACTCCTGTAATGCCTATTCTAACGGATTCTTTTACGTGTAACAAACACGAATTAATGATTTCGTTGGCTTGACTCAAATGCTTAGGGTTAGTGCTTTCCACTAGCGTAATGGCACGGCTCAAAGCGGTAATATTACCAGCCAAAATCCCTTGAACTAATTCCGTAGGAGTAGGTGTTTTTTTTCGAAACGATTGAATGGTGTTAGCCGCTACAGCACTAACACTTTCGGGTGAAGCAATACCCGGAATTTCGTGAAGCGCTGATTTTTTTGGATTCGTATTGGCCAAGATAAAATTGTTTTGAGAGTAAAATTAAATAAAACTTATGATTTTTATTGTTATTGAATTTTTTTTAATTGTATTTTTGAGAAACTAAAATTAAGTGTCACAATGAATAACAAATTTTATTTAATTTTAATTGCTTCTTTAGCCTTAGGTCTTTTTGTTAAAGGTGCTAGTCAATTGTTTCATTTTGATTGGAATAATTTAAATTCTACAGCATATAATTTAGGAAGTTATACTGGATTGTTTTCGAAAACCTTTATTGGATTAGCACTCCTTGTAAGAATAGTAAATTATAAAGACTAAATATGTTTGTTTGTAAAATCATTTATAAACAAACCCTATGATTAATTTTATTAGTATCGTTGTTTTTTTGATTCTCGGACTAGCACTTCAGCGACTGCCTTCTATCCCAAAAACAGCTCCGAAAAAACTCAACTGGATTGTTATTCAAATCTGTTTTCCGGCTTTGGCTTTGTATTACATTCCAAAGATTCAGTGGAATGCTCAATTGTTATACCCAATTCTAGTCGCTTGGATTATTTTCTTTTTATCTTGGTTGGTGTTTGCGCTTCTTGGGAAACATTTCGGTTGGTCCCGAAAACTCACAGGTTGTTTAATTATCTGTAGTGGTCTTAGTAACACGTCCTTTCTCGGATTTCCCATTATTACAGCCCTTTATGGCGAAAGCGGAATGAAAACTGCCATCTTAGTCGATCAGCCGGGTTCCTTTGTGGTGCTATCCACTTTAGGAATATTGGTAGCAACTTTGTATTCCAAAGGGCAAACAAGCGGGCTACAAATCGTAAAAAAAATAGCTTTTTTTCCGCCTTTTATCACCTTTGTCATCGCTTGCTTAATGAATTGCTACGATTATGAATTGCCCGCTTTCTTTCAACAAGGACTCAAAATTATTGGCGCGGGGGTTACGCCTTTGGCATTGGTTTCGGTGGGCTTGCAGTTACAATTTGATAGCAAAAGCAAGCATTGGTCTTTTTTGAGACTTGGACTTTTTTATAAACTACTTATCGCTCCAGCATTTCTTTTTTTGCTGTATGTGGTGTTATTACAGCAACGTTCAGAGGTTATTCAGGTAGCTTTGTTAGAATCCGCTATGGCGCCTATGATTACTGGTTGTATTTTGGCCGCAAGTCACGGATTAAAACCAAAATTATGCAGTATGATGATTGGTTTTGGGATTCCTATTTCCTTTTTCACTCTTCTTTTTTGGTACTTTTTAGTGCAAAATATCTAATGTTTTAGGAGCGAAACAGTTGGCTTTTTCAGGAGGCAGGTTTCCCGCTATCCACTATATCTCCTGCCTTGTTCGGTCACAAGTCAGGAGGATGCCGTTCCTATCCTACCGTCTGGACACAAATATTTTTATGTTAAAATGGCACGCAGATTAGGCAGATTATCGCCGATTTTTGGTTGTATGTTAAAAATATTATTTATAAAACTTAATATTTTTTCAACACATTTTTTTAAAAGACAACAAACTTATTGGTTTAAACCCGTTCAATCTGTGTCATCTGTGGCCTATCA
Source organism: Flavobacterium sp. (assembly GCF_027531905.1). Lineage (GTDB taxonomy): Bacteria > Bacteroidota > Bacteroidia > Flavobacteriales > Flavobacteriaceae > Flavobacterium. Next base: position 31,873 of record NZ_JAPZSU010000008.1, read on the forward strand.
AAAGATGTGTCCAGACGGTAGGTTCCTATCGGGGCTAGTTAGAAGCAAAGGGCTTTTGAGTTAGCAAAATTATTCATTACTATAATCATCAGCCAGCCTTGTTGCATTTGGAATCAGTTGGTTGATTTTGGCGTATTGCAAGAGCATAATTGTTTTGGCATCTTTGATTTCTCCGGTTTCAATCATCAAATACGCTTGGTCAAATGGAATTTCAATCACATCAATCTCTTCATGTTCTTGATCCAATCCACCGCCACTACTAACTTTCATACTAACATCGTATTCGCCAACAAAAAAATATAAAATTTCAGTCACAGCTCCAGGTGACATATAAGACTCAAATACTTTTCTTACAGACGAAAGGCGATAACCTGTTTCCTCTTCGGTTTCACGAATGATACAAGCGACTGGGTCATCTTCGTCAAGTAAACCAGCGCATACCTCGGTTAGCATTCCAGTTGGGTTACCGTTCATATAAGTTGGTAATCGAAATTGTCGGGTCAAGACCACAGTTCCTTTGTGAATGTTGTACAATAAAATGGCGGCTCCGTTGCCTCTGTCGTACACCTCTCGTTTTTGAGTATCCCATGTGCCATCCTTTTTTTGATAATCAACAGTGACCCTGTTCAAAATATACCAATTGTCGGATAGTAATTCGGTCTTTTGGATTTTGTATTTCGGATTTGACATAGCTTTTATGGTTTTCTACTTCTATTGGTTAAGTCTTTGAATGTTGTTTCCCAATTATTATTGTTATTGTCGTTAACTAGTCCATTTTCGGTTAATAATGCATCTTTATCATTGGCTTCTTTTTTCCAAACCCAAGCGCAAACTGATAGTCCTTTTTCATAAGCAAGATCCAGAAATGGTTTTGGATTCATTAAAATTCCTGCATTCATAGGAGCAGTTTCTCCTATAATTATCGGAATGTTTTTATTTTTCAATTGGTTCAACCGATTTTCAATTGAACTATTGCTATCCAAAAGCCATTTTTCATACGCATGAATATCAAATAAGATATTGGATTTTCCGTTAAGAAATTCATTGCCTTTATTTAATACTACACTTTCGTCTTGTCCTTGTTCCGCACAAGGCACAACGACAATGTTTTGATTTCCTGTAGACCGAATTATTGATACTAATTCATTCATGTCTTGTAGCCAAACTTGGTCGGTATAGCCATCAGTTCTGTCATATCTGTAAGGTTCATTCCATACTTCAATCCATACATCAGGCTGGTCTTTAAGGAAAGTAGCCCATTCTTTTAATCGGGTTTTGTATTCCTGCCACCAATTGGTTTGTTGTGGACTTTTCCCAGTAAAAGCGGTGTTTTGGGTGCCATCCCAACCAAAAGCACAAATAATAGTAACTCTTTTATTGACTCTATTATCTGCTATGATATTTTCAAGCGAATATAAATAGGCTCCTGTGGCATCTTTTATTAGGCTACCCGTAAGTGGTGTCTCCTTTGTATTGCCAATAAATTCTCTAATAATATCTATTTTCCAAGCATTCATATCGGTACTTCCTACCCCAAAAACATGAAATGCATTCACACCAATAAGTTGTATAGTTTTCTGGTCCATAAGAAGCTTTGCACCCAAGATACTGTATTTTGTAGTGCTATTTATGGGAGTTTCTATCTCATCTTTTTTACAAGAAAAAAGAATTAGAATCAGAAGGAAAACAGATAACTTTTTTTTCATGTTCTTCAAATAAGATGGAATAAAAAACGCTCTGAAATCTCAGAGCGTTGGTTTTTTATTTTAATATAGTTTGCTTTCTGTCAGGTCCAACAGAAACTATTTTGATAGGTACTTCAACCTCTTTTTCTATAAATTCAATGTATTCTTTCAATTCTTTTGGTAATTCCTCATAAGTAGTCATTCCAGTCAAATCTTGTGCCCACCCTTTGAATTCTTGGTAAACAGGAGTTACATTTTCTGGTTCAATGTTGTAAGGGAAATGAGTGATTTTTTCTCCCTTGTATTGATATGAAGTACACACTTTTAAAGTGTCAAAACCAGAAAGTACATCACCTTTCATCATCATCAATTGGGTTACACCGTTTACTTGAACGGCATATTTTAATGCTACTAAATCCAACCAACCACAACGTCTTTGTCTTCCGGTAACCGATCCAAATTCATTACCAATTTTGGCCATTGTTGCACCTACTTCGTCAAACAATTCAGTTGGGAATGGTCCACTTCCTACACGTGTTACATAAGCTTTGAAAATTCCGTACACTTCTTTGATTTTGTTCGGGGCAATACCTAAACCTGTACAAGCTCCAGCAGCTGTAGTATTAGATGAAGTTACAAATGGATAGGTTCCAAAATCAACATCTAATAAAGAACCTTGAGCCCCTTCACACAAAATAGATTTTCCTGCTTTTTGTGCTTGGTGTAAATATTCTTCACTATCAATAAAATCTAATTTTTTTAATTCTTGAATAGCTTCAAAAAATTCAGCTTCCATTTCGGCCAAGTTATATTGAATGGCTACATCATAGAATTTAATCATTTCTTCGTGTTTGTCTGCCAAAGCTCTATAGCGATCAGCAAAATCTTCTAATTCGATATCGCCAACGCGAAGTCCGTTTCTACCTGTTTTGTCCATGTACGTTGGGCCAATACCTTTTAAAGTAGAGCCAATTTTTGCTTTTCCTTTTGCCGCTTCAGAAGCTGCGTCAAGCAAACGGTGTGTAGGTAAAATTAAATGAGCTTTTCTAGAAATGATTAATTTACTTTTGATATCGATGTCAAATTTTTGAAGACCTTCAATTTCTTTTTGAAAAACAACAGGATCAATTACTACACCATTTCCAATAATATTTACAGCTTTTTTATGAAAAATACCAGAAGGAATCGTTCTTAAAACGTGCTTAATTCCATCAAATTCTAGGGTGTGACCTGCATTTGGTCCTCCTTGAAAACGTGCAATGATATCATAATTAGAGGTAAGTACGTCTACGATTTTTCCTTTTCCTTCATCTCCCCATTGTAATCCTAATAATAAATCTACGGTCATTATGTGTATTGTTTGTTGTTAAATAAATAGAATTGGACAACGGTTGTGTTGTCCAGTCTTCTTTAGTCTATAAAAAAATTATTCTGTTTTCTTTTTGTTGCCATATAAATACAGCGAGTGATTGGTGATTTCTATATCAAAAATTTCTTCGATCGTTTTTTTTATCGTTTGTATTCTTGGATCACAAAACTCGATTACTTCTCCCGTATCGGTCATGATAATGTGATCGTGTTGTTTGTCGAAATATGATTTTTCGTAATGCGCCTGATTTTGACCAAATTGGTGTTTACGCACCAAGGCACAATCCAGAAGCAATTCAATCGTATTGTATAAGGTAGCTCTGCTCACACGATAGTTTTTGTTTTTCATTTTGATATACAAATTTTCGATATCAAAATGTTCTTCACTATCGTAGATTTCTTGAAGGATAGCATAGCGTTCAGGCGTTTTTCTATGTCCTTTATTTTCAAGATACATTGTAAAAACATTTTTTACAATTTCTTGATTTTTATTGTTTTCTGTGGAGATGAGTGTCATATCTTGCAAAGATAAATTATTTTGTTTAAAGATTAAAGTCCCTAGTTTTAAAGTTTGTGATTAAATGTTCTTAATCGAAATTTAAGTATTGTAGACTCTAGTTACTTTTTCTATGCCGTCTATTTTTTTGATGTTGTTGATCATTTTCTTGAGAATGGCATTGTTTTGAACAATTACCGCTACTTGACCATGAAAAAGCCCTGCATTGGTACTCAAGGAAATACTTTGAATGTTGACATGCATATTGTTTGAAATTACTTTTGTAAGTTGGTTGGTCAATCCAAGTATATCCATTCCTGTAATATCGAGTAGTGCCTTAAACTCTTCTTGCGTAGAGTCGATCCATTTGGCAATCATGATGCGATAAGCATAGTTAGACTGCATTCCTATGGCATTTGGACAATCTTTTTTGTGTACTTTAATGCCTTCATTTATAGTAACAAAGCCAAAAACATCATCTCCGGGAATTGGGTTGCAACAGGGGGCTAATTTGTAATCTAATTTGTCATGCTCTGTGCCAAAAACTAGTAAATCATAATTAGTATTGATTTCTGGTTTGTGAATGTCGGCGTCAGCTGTATTTTTTGGATTGCGTTTGATTTTATTTTTGAAAAAATTGATGAAAGTGTTACTTTTTTTAGCTGCAAAATCTTTCAATTGCTGATTTTCAATGGCTCCAATTCCTACTCTATAATACAAATCCAAACTGGTTTTGAGTTTGAAGAAATTCACTAACTCATTGGTAACGGATTCGCTGAGGGTGATTTTTAAATGTTTTAGCTTACGGGTAAGTATTTCTTTTCCTTCTTCAGCAATTTTTTTGGTGTTTTCGTTGAGAACGTTTTTAATTTTTGTTTTTGCTCTTGAAGTGGTCACATAGTCCAACCAGTTAGCGGTTGGTTTTTGGTATTGCGAAGTAATGACTTCTATTTGGTCACCACTTTTGAGTTCATAATTCAGCGGCACTAGTTTTCCGTTAACGCGAGTTCCTCGGGTTTTAATTCCTAGTTCAGAGTGAATACTAAAGGCGAAATCCAACGAGGTAGCGCCTTTTGGGAGTGATTTGATTTCTCCTTTTGGAGTAAATACAAAAATCTCTTTAGAATAGAGATTCATTTTGAAATCTTCTACAAAATCAACGGCGTTTGTTTCAGAATTTTCTAAAGCTTCTCTCAGTAAGTTTAGCCAAACATCTAAGCCACTTTCTTCTGAGGCACCATTTTTATATTTGTAATGCGCTGCATAGCCTTTTTCGGCAATTTCGTCCATTCTTTCACTTCGCACTTGCACTTCTACCCAGCGTCCTCTAGGTCCCATAACGGTAATATGCAAAGCTTCATAACCTGTTGATTTTGGAGAGGAAATCCAATCTCTCAAACGGCTTGGGCTAGGTCTGTAGTGATCGGTAACTATTGAGTAAATTTTCCAGGCAAAAAATTTCTCTTCATTAGGTAATGCTTTATACACTATACGTAAGGCAAACTTATCGTAAACTTCGTCAAAACTTACATTCTGAGCCTTCATTTTTCTACGAATAGAATAAATTGATTTAGGTCTACCCTTGATAATGTATTCAATTCCTTCTTGGTCCAAAGAATTTTTTAGTACATCCGAAATATCTTTGATATAGGCGTCTTGTTCTTCTTTGGTTTCTTTTATTTTACTGACAATTTCATTGTATATCTCGGGTTCAGTATATTTTAATCCTAAATCTTCTAATTTGGTTTTGATGTTGTACAATCCCAATCGATGCGCTAAAGGAGCATAAATATATAAAGTTTCAGAAGCGATTTTGGTTTGTTTATCCTCACGCATCGAATCCATAGTTTGCATATTGTGCAAACGATCGGCAAGTTTGATTAAAATTACCCGAACATCATCGTTCAAAGTAAGAATCATTTTTCTGAAATTTTCTGCTTGAATGGAGGCATTTAAGTCTTTTTGAACCAATGAAATTTTGGTAAGTCCCTCGACCAATTGAGCAACTTTTGGATTAAAAAGGCGTTCAATATCTTCAACGGTCATTGGTGTATCTTCGACCACATCATGAAGTAAGGCAGCAGCTATAGAGGTGGCACCTAAACCAATTTCTGAAGCCACAATTTTGGCCACAGCAATGGGGTGAAAAATATAAGCTTCCCCTGATTTTCTTCTTTGGTCTTTGTGAGCATCTACAGATACGTCAAAAGCTTTCCGAATTAGTTTTTTGTCGGTAGGCGTCAACGTTTGATAACTGATTCGCAATAATTCTTTGTATTCTTGCGCAATCGCTTTGTTTTCTTTTTCTATTTCTAATTCTGTCATAACGGCATGGTTCAATTTCTAAAACTAAACAATTATTGTGGGACTTGCAACTGCGAGTTAGTCTTTCTGTTTTGAGATTTTTGGAGGTATTAAAATCCTCTTTGTCTTTTGGCTTCGAAAATCAGAATAGCCGCCGCAACCGAAACGTTCATCGAATCAATCTCGCCTTGCATCGGGATAATGATGTTTTGTGTAGCTGCATCGCGCCATTCTTGTGTTAATCCTGTAGCTTCTGTTCCCACGACCAAAGCGGTAGGCTTAGTATAATTTTCAAGATGATAGCTATTGGAGTTTTGTAAAGTAGCGCAATAAAAACTAATATTTCTTGCTTTCAAAAAAGCAATGATTTCCTCCGTACTGCCTGTGGCGATTTGGTTGGTAAACAAACAACCGACGCTCGAACGAACGATATTAGGGTTGTACAAATCACTTTTGGGATTGGCAATGATTACGGCGTCCAAATTAGCGGCATCTGCCGTTCGTAATAATGCGCCAATATTGCCTGGTTTTTCAGGAGCTTCGGCAACCAAAATCAATGGGTTTTCGGAGAGCTTTAAATCTGATAACAAAGTCGATTTGGTTTTGGCTACAGCCAAGACACCTTCAGTAGAATCTCTGTAAGCCAGTTTTTCATAAACTACCGAAGTAATTTCGATTAAATCTGCATTTGGAGCCAATTGTTTGGTTTGGTTTTCTGAACAAATTTCGGGAACAAACAATAAGGTTTCAATTTCGTATCCGCCTTTAATGGCAATGCTAATTTCTCTTTGCCCTTCAATCAAGAAAGTGCCCGTTTGTTTACGAGCTTTGGCTTTTTCTTGCAATAAAACCAAGGATTTGATATACGGATTTTGTATAGAAGTAATTTGTTTCAAGCTTTTTTTAATGACAAAGATACATATTGTGTGGGTTTTGTTTAAAATTCTGAACCAAGAAAATCACTCAGATCAATTCCATTTCAAATCAATGTCTTTTTACAAAGTATAATTCTTTACTTTTGATACAATTTTTACATTTTAATTTAGCAACTTAAAAGTTACTGTATGACATTTTTTGAGGCATTAGACTTAGTCGGAACATTGGCATTTGCCATATCTGGAGCACTTACAGCGCTTCACAAAAGAATGGATCCTTTTGGGGTTTTAATTATCGCCTTTGTTACTGCCGTTGGTGGGGGTACGCTTCGAGACGTCTTGATTGGTAGGACACCTGTGGGTTGGATGCAAGATTTGAATTATTTATATATCATAAGTTTGGGCTTTGTTTTAGTGTTGATTTTCAGAGGAAATTTACATCGGTTTAAATTATCAATGCTATTCTCGGATAGCATTGGTTTGGGAGTTTTTACTTTAATTGGAATTCAAAAAGGACTCGATTTTGGGATGCATCCGTTTATTTGTGTGGCACTGGGTACTATGACCGCTTGTTTTGGTGGTGTTATCAGAGATGTTTTGTGTGCAGAAATCCCCGTCATTTTTAGAAAAGAAATTTATGCAACGATATGTATTTTTGGAGGTTTTGTTTTTTTTATGTTAGAGCAAGGAAACTTCCCTGATCAATTCATTCAGTTAGTCACCTCTTTGGTGATTATTATTATTCGATTGTTGGTGGTCAAATTCAATTGGTCGTTGCCTACATTGGATTTAAAATTGAAATAAAAGTGAAAAATTATAGTGTCAGGCCTTATCAAGAAAGCGATTATGAGCTTTGGAACACCTTTGTGAGTGCCGCATACAATGCAACCTTTTTGTTTCATAGGGACTTTATGGAGTACCATCAAGATCGATTCGATGATTTTTCATTGTTAGTATTTGATAAAGTTAAATTGGTCGCAGTCTTACCCGCCAATAGAGTAGACAACAAGGTATATTCACATCAAGGATTGACATACGGCGGATTGGTGTATGCTTCCAAATTAAAAATAGAAAAGATAGAAACGATTCTGGATTTGTTATTTGATTTTTTCAAAAGCAAGCGAATAGAACATTTTTATTTACATCCAATTCCTTCGTTTTATTTAGGACAAGGCAATGCAGCAATTGACTTTTTTTTGATGAAAAAAGGAGCGCAATTGTACCGAAAAGAAATGAATATGGTCGCACATTTGCCTCAAGAGATTCCAATTTCTAAAAGTAAATTAAAGCATTTTAGACGGACAGAAGTATTAGGATTGAGAGTAGTAGAAGAAACTAATTTTCAGCCTTTTTGGGAAAAAATTCTAGAGCCAAGATTAGTAGAAAAATACGATGCAAAACCAGTTCATAGCTTAGCAGAAATTCAATTGCTTCACGAAAGATTCCCCAAAAATATCAAACAATTTTCAGCTTATTTAGAGGATAAGATTGTAGCAGGAATCACCATTTTTGAATTTGAAAACGGAGTAAAATCGCAGTACGGTGCCACTTCCAAAAAAGGTGAAAAATACCGCGCCTTGGATTTTTTATTCATTTCTTTACTAGATATTTTTCAAAAAAAGGGCAAACTTTTTTTTGATATGGGAATTGTAAATGACTCTGGCGAAAAAGGATTTCATAGCGGCTTATTACAGCAAAAAGAAGAATTGGGTTGCACGGTATGGAGTCAGGATTTTTATAAAAACTCCTTAAAATGATACGATTTCTAGACTTAAAAAAAATAAACGAACGGTATGAAACGGCATTTCAAGACACATTGAAATCGGTTTTAGAGCGTGGTTGGTATATTTTAGGCAAAGAAGTCGAAACCTTCGAAAATAATTTTGCAACCTATTGTAAAACCCAACATTGTGTGGGAGTGGGCAATGGTTTGGATGCTTTGATTTTGATTTTTAAAGGCTATATCCAATTAGGAAAATTGCAAAAAGGGGATGAAGTTATTGTCCCAGCCAATACTTATATTGCAAGTATTTTAGCTATTCTAGCTGCTGATTTGGTTCCCGTTTTGGTCGAACCCAAATTAGAAACTTACAACATTAATCCTGATTTGATTCCAGAAAAAATAACGCCAAAGACCAAAGCTATTTTGGCGGTTCATTTGTATGGTCAGTTGGCAGAAATGGAGCGAATTAATGCTATCGCCACTGAACATAGTTTGATTGTTGTGGAAGATGCAGCGCAAGCTCACGGAATAGAAAGAAATTCTAATTTTGAAATTCCAAATTCCAAAACCAGAATCTGGGCTGTTGCCTACAGTTTTTATCCGAGTAAAAATTTAGGAGCTTTGGGCGATGGAGGAGCGGTTGTTACCAATGATGCTAAATTGGAGAAAGTGATACAATCCCTTCGTAATTATGGTTCCGAAACAAAATATCTGAACGAATTTATTGGTGTAAATTCAAGATTGGATGAAATTCAAGCCGCTTTTTTGAACCTGAAATTATCTAATTTAGATGCAGATAATGATAAGCGAAGAAGTATTGCCAAACGTTATTTGACCGAAATCAAAAACGATAAAATCATCTTGCCATTTTGGGATTTTTCTAAAAATCACGTTTTCCATTTGTTTGTGATTCGAATTTCAAGAAGGGCTGAATTACAAGTCTATTTACAACAACACGGCATCGAAACAGCAATTCATTATCCCATTCCGCCGCACAAGCAAAAGGCTTTGACACAAATGAATGCACTCTCGTTTCCCATTACCGAGAAGATACACGAGGAGGTTTTGAGTATTCCGCTACATCCAGCTCTAGAGGATGAAGAAGTTAGTGCTATTATCAATGCATTAAACCAATATTAATTGCTGATTTTGACCCATTTTAAGAATAAGTATTTGAAGTTTTTTAAAGAAAATGATCTATTCAAGGTGCTGAGTGTGAATTCACTTTCGGTAGGAACTACTTTTGTATTGGGTTTTATCTCGAACAAGGTGGTTGCGGTTTTTTTAGGACCCTCTGGAATGGCAATATTGGGCAATTTCAGAAATCTGGGTGCGATGCTAAAATCCGTTGCAACGCTTGGTATTAGTACTTCTTTGGTAAAATTAGTAGCTGAGAACAAAGAAAATAAAAAAGCAATTTCGGAATTGTATGCTACTTTTCTATCCGTTTTTTTTATTATTTCTTCTTTATTAGCCATTGGGGTTTTCTGTTTTGCGGAGGCTATCGGACAGCTTTTGTTTCATTCCAACCAATGGACTACTCCAATCCGAATAGTAGGTTTGTCTTTGCCTTTGGTCTTGCTTAATACGTTTTGGTTAGCCATTTATAATGGATTGGAACAGTTCAAAACTATTGTTTTGGTGCAATTGGTTTCTTCTGTTTTGGTTTTTTTGGTTACCATAAGCTTGATTTATTTTCATACCATTAGTGGTGCGGTGTGGGCAATTGCTTTAAGTGAATTATTGATGGTTCTTGCTACTTTTGTTTTCGTCATAAAAGACAAACGCCTTTTTCAATTTCACTTTCGGTTTTTTATTAAAAAAGAATACGCGACGGCGATTCAAAAGTTTTCTGCGATGGCTTTGCTTACGGCCATTATTGCTCCGTTAACACTGCTTTTGATACGGAATGCAATTACTGAAAATTATTCTTTAGTCGAAGCTGGTTTTTGGGAAGCCACCACCAAATTATCTAGTTTTTATATGCTTTTTTTTACTTCTGGATTGTCATTGTATTATATGCCAAAATTAGCGTCATTGTCAACCGAGGACGCTTTTAAGCAAGAAGTAAAGGTGTATTTTTCGTCTTTTGTTCCTTTGTTTTTAGTAATGTTATTGGTTTTGTTTTTTGCCAAAGAATGGATTTTGAAGTGGGTATTCACACCAGAATTTTTGAAGTTACAATCGGTATTGATTTGGCAATTTTTAGGTGATTTTTTTAAAATACTAACTTTAGCTTTTGGCTACCAAATTTTGGTCAAAGCACGACTCAAAGTTTATTTTTTTCTTGAAATAACTTTTAATTTGAGCTATTTAGTGCTATCACTGTATTGGATAAAAACGCGAGGATATGAAGGAGCGATTCAAGCGTATTGCTGTGCTAGTGCCTTAGGTTTTGTATTGATTTTGTTAGTGTTTAGAAAACTCTTTTTACCGAAGAGTTAAAGTTTCCAAGCCGCAAGATATTGCTTTGCGATTTTTTTATAATGATGTTCTTTTTCTATGAATGCTCTTGCTCGTTCTCCAATTTCCTTTAGTTTACTTGGGTTTTCGATTAAGTGGGATAATTGGTTCACAAGGTAATCTTTATCTGGTAGCGTGTGAATTGCTACATTTTCATTTAAACCATAATAATTCATAAACGCCTCGCTTGCACCCGTAAAAACTACTTTTCCTTTTGCCATAGCTTCCAAAGCGTTATACCCTTGGTCCATAGCATAAATTTGGTCCAGCACGATATGTGCTTTATTATACAGGCTGATGTAAGCTTCATAGGGTTGGTTTTCGCAAATAGAGATACAAACTTTAGTGCCGTATTTTTTCTCAATTTCGGCCAATGCTTTTTCAAAATAAGGTATTCCTTTTTTAATATAACTGCCTCGATTAATGCCCAAGAAAATCACAACGGGTTCAAGATGGTTTATGGCTTCAAAAGAAATCTTTTCACAATTGACTGGATTAGGAATCAAGGGTGCATTGAATCCCATACGTTCCATCGGAATTTTATAATCCATATCAGAAGTCGTCATCGATTGACAATTTTGTGCTAACCATTCGAAGGTTTTTCGATACTGAGGTTTGGTGTATTTTAGAGGGTAATAAAAATGATTTTTGAGTGTAGCATCTTCAAAAAAAGGCGTCAAAATAGAATAAGGCAATTCTTTTTTTAGCAAATAATCAATGACGGGCGTTTCGTCACCGCAAACCACCAAACTTCGACTTTTTATATTTTGAAATAACTTGCGATATAGAAATCTCGAAACCCAAGGAAAAGTGGCTAATGCATCTGAATTGATGAGTTGAACATGGTCAAATTTATTAAGTTTTGGAAGTAAAAAGTAAAAACGAATCGCATGTTCTATCTGTTCAGTTTCAATTCGACTTACACTGTAAATAAGGTTTCTTATTTTCTTAAAAAACCAATTACTATTGGTGATTTGGGCTCGAATTGAATAATCAGAAGGGAAGTTTTTGAAAGCATCACCCGAGGCTACAAGTACCACTTCATGACCCAATGCCACCAAGCCTTCTTTTAAAGAATTGTGCAACCTGCTGTATTCGCCAATCAAAAGTATTTTCATTTACAAACCCTATTTTTCTATATTTGTGTAAATGTAAGAACAAATTGAATATTCGCTATACAAAAGAGGCTGTTGAAATTATAATTGCAACGATGAATAGGGATTCGTTGGATTTTTTGATTCCGATGTTTCCTTTTGCTCATTTTGCTGATTTTTCAATTTTAATCGTCAATCAAACCCATGAAAATGCTATTTTGACCTCCGATTTTCCTACTGTCAAAGTCATTAATTCCTTTGAAATAGGGCTGTCTAAAAGTAGAAATTTGGGATTGAAAAATTCCCGAGGAGAAATTTTAATTTTGGCAGATGATGATGAAGTATTTCAACCTGATTTTATAGAAACAATTGTCGCTGCTTATGAACTGTTTCCTGATGCAGCAGTGATTAGTTTTCAGATTGAAAACGAAAATAGGAAGTTGTTTAAAAAATATCCAAAAAAAAGTCAAATGTTTTTAAAACCATTGACTTTGTTTTCTGTGATGTCTATTGAAATAACGATAAATAAAGCCATTTTGGACGCCTCAGGAATTGAATTTGATACTCATTTTGGATTAGGAGCGATCTTTGAAATGGGGGAAGAGACCATTTTTTTAATGGATTTGTACCGTCAACAACAGCAAATTTCTTTTGTTCCCAAAGTTATTGCTTCGCATACAGACAAAACAACGACAGATAAAGTATCATTTTTGCAGCGGTATTACATTCAAGGCGCTTTTTTGAAACGTATAGGAATGAGCAATTGGATTTTTCGCGTTTTACAAAAAGTGTTTTATGATGTAAAACAGAAAAAGATAAGGCTAAAAGAAACACCCAAAGCCATTCAATTTGCGTTTAATGGGCGCAAAAATTATTTAGAAATTACCCAATGAAAACTACTCTTAAAGACCTAAAAACGATTGCAATTCCAGTGGTAGAAGACACCCGTGGGAATTTAGGATTTATTCAAAATGATATCTTAACTTTCGATTTTAAGCGAGTGTATTACTTGTTTGATGTGCCTAGTAGTGCTTTTAGGGGTGGACACGCTCATATTGAACAACAAGAAGTCTTGATTGCTCTCAGCGGAAGCTTTGAGGTAGTTTTGGATGATGGTTTTGAGAAAAAAACAATTTTGCTCAATAAACCTTCGCTGGGATTACTGATTCCGACAGGGATTTGGAGAGAATTACAAAATTTTTCTTCGGGTTCTGTTTGTTTGGTTTTGGCATCGGATGTTTTTGAAGAATCGGATTATATTCGAGACTATCCACAATTTTTGGCTTCCAAACAATGAAATTGCTTTATCTGATTCCGTCAGTCAATAATGCGGGAGGTGTGGCCAAAATACTTGCTCTTAAAACGCATTATTTTATTGAAAAATGGGGTTATGAAATCCACGTAGTTACCCAAAACGAAGGTCATAAAAATCCTTTTTTTGATTTTCATCCTACTATTGTTTGGCATGATATTGAGCGAAAAGGGCAATCGATGAAGGCTGTTTTTCAATATAAAAAGCAACTTAAGGAAGTAGCACTTTCTTTACAACCCGATAGTATTATTGTTGCAGACAATGGATTGAAAGCCTATTTGGTTCCATTTTTATTAAACAAAAAAATACCCATTGTATTCGAATGTCACGGGTCGAAATACCAAAAAGAAGCGCCGTTTTCTATTTCCTTTTTGAACAAAATGAAATACAATTGCACCCTTTGGTTTAAAGAATGGGCAGCCAAACGATTTGATACTTTCGTTGTTTTGAATGCTGAAAGTGCCAAAGAGTGGCCAGCTTCAAATTGCACAATTATTACTAATCCCTTAGTAATTAGAACTGCAGAAAAAAAGCAAATCAGTTCTAAACGCGTAGTGGCAATTGCCAGAAATGCTTATGAAAAAGGATTGGACCGTTTGCTGGTTATTTGGCAGCAAGTGGCTAAGCTTCAACCCGAATGGGAACTTTGTATTTATGGCGTTTTGAATCCCGAAACCCAATTGCTTCAGTTGGCTCAGACATTAGGTATTGAAAGTAGCGTTACGTTTTATCCACCTCTTGTGGCCGTTGAGACGGTTTATTTAGATAGTGCTGTGTTTGTGATGACTTCGCGTTATGAAGGATTGGGTTTGGTGCTGCTTGAGGCTATGGCTTCTGGTTTGCCTTGTGTGGCTTACGATTGTCCAATTGGTCCAAGGTCAATTATCACTGATGGTGTAAATGGTTTTTTGGTTGAGGATGGCAATGTTGAGGCATTTGTGGAGCGATTGGCATTGCTTTTTCAGGATGAAAGATTGAGAAAAACGATGGGTGAAAATGCTCAAAAAAGCATAGCTAACTACGAGCTAAATGCTATTATGAACCAGTGGAAGGCTTTGTTCGATAGTTTGATTATACAGTGTTAGTTTGCAAGTGGCATAAATAACCCAATTTGTACCAATCGAAAAGGAGTAATGATGGTTTTTTTGAACACAAATTTTGGCTGACTTTCATTTTCGTTTTTTGAAACAACCAACTGAGGAGTCCCAATAATTTTAATTTTTCCGCTAATAAAAATACGCGAGCAATCTTGCTTTCTTTGGTATCGATGATTTGATGGCGGACTAAAAACAACAAGTTTTTTTGCGCCATTTCTGTTTTGGCTAAAAATGCTGTTGAAGTTTCTAAATTGAGATGAAAAGTAGGGTTGTCAAGATGGAATACTGTAATGTTGTGTAAAGCTAAATTGGTGAGAAAACAAAAATCTTCATATCCGTATTCTTTTAGAGATTCTGGAAATGGAAACTGTTTAGCGATTTCTTTTTTTATTAATAAATTAGAAGTTAAAGCGCTGCTATTAGGTTTTTTATTTCTGATGTTGCAAGGAAGTGCTTCTCTTTTTTGACCATACACCCAGCGTAACAATTGTGAGTTGTGTGGCTTTTTGGGATGATATATAATGCCTCCAAAAACCAAAGATGACATCGGTTTTTGTATAAATGAAAGATAGTTTTTGATAAAAAAAGAATCTCTAGGAAAGGTATCGCAATCCAAAAGCAGTAACCAATCGAATTGAGCTTTTTGAATCAGTAGGTTTCGATTGTTTCCTCTGCCTAAATTGACTTTGTTTTGAGAAAAGGTGCAATAGGGTAGCTGCTCAATAGCAAGATTTTCTTCTATATGTGATGTAGAACAATCGTCTTGGCAAAGGATTTCGAATTGAATTCCGGCGGCAATACATTGTTTGTGTACTTCCAAAACTAATGGAAATACAGCATAATTGTATACCGGAATAAGAACAGAAAGCATTATACCGTGCGCTGAACTACCTCAAAAATTTTGGTGTCCTCACATTTCAAGGTCTTAGAAGGGTATTTCATTAACAAAGCATAATCGTGAGTGGCCATGATGATGGTTTTGCCAAGAGCATTGATGGTTTTTAGTACCTCAAGTACTTCGGCACTGGTTTGTGGGTCTAAGTTTCCAGTAGGTTCATCAGCAAGAATGAATTCAGGGTCGTTGAGCAAAGCTCTAGCAATAGCAACTCTTTGTTGTTCTCCTCCAGAAAGTTGGTGTGGCATTTTGTTGCCAAAATCTTGCATGCCAACTTTGGTAAGCACTTCTTCGATTTTGTTATTCATATCGTTCAAATCTGTCCAACCAGTTGCTTTGAGTACAAACAACATGTTGTCATTTATAGAACGATCGGGTAAGAGTTTGAAATCTTGAAAAACGATTCCGATTCTTCTTCTTAAAAAAGGAATTTCTACTTCAGTTAAAGTTTCTAAATTGTAATCTACAATATGTCCAGTACCTTCTGTTAAAGGCAAGTCACCGTATAAGGTTTTGAGTAAACTACTTTTTCCTGAACCTGTTTTTCCTATTAAGTAGATGAATTCACCATGTTTTACTTCTAAATTAACATCGGATAAAATGGTTCTTCCTTCTTGATAAATGGTTACGTTGTTTAAAGCTAATACGGTTTGTGACATGATTGAAGTGATTTATTGCGTAAAAGTAAGAAGTTAGCCTTTGTATTCAAAATAAATTCGAAGCTAATGAGCTAAAATCATCAGTTTGATTGTTGCTTCGTTGTGTAATGGTAATAGCGAAAGGCTTTAGTTTGTTTTGTAAAGTAATTTGGGGAAGTTTAAGTCGGATTTTAATGCTTCCAAGAATGCCATAATGTTGGCTTTTAACCCTGATAGAAACGGCATCCTTTTGTGAAGCGATAGCGTAACAAAAGATATAGTGTATAGCAGGACGATGTATACAAAAAAGCCTTATTTTTCTGTTCCTAATTACGATTCTCGATTGGAGTGAGATAATAAAATGTTGTTTCTTCTCGTTTGTAATACGATAAATATGATATATTTGAATCATCAAAAAAATAGCACAATGCGTACCTTTTATTGGCTCCTAATTCTACCTTTTTTACTTTGTTTTTCTGGTGTTTTTGCACAAAAATCTACTGTTTATACTCACGATTTGCAGCGTTTTGATACAGCAATGGATTTGTATACGAATAAGCAATATGCTAGCGCTCAACTTGTTTTTGAAAAAGTGCAACAGAATGTTTCTAATGAGGATATCAAAGGGGATTGTGCGTACTACATTGCAAATTGTGCTATCCGAACAAACACCAATAATGCTGAGGATTTGGTGGCATTATTCGTAAAAAAATACCCTACTAGCTCTAAGCGCAATCAAGCTTATGTTGAAGCTGCACATTACTATTTTGAACAAAATAATTACCCAAAAGCTTTGTATTGGTTTGATAAAGTGGAAGCTGACGAACTTACAAAACAAGAATTGGAGCGTTTTAATTTTCAAAAAGGGTATAGCTATTACACCACCAGAAAGAAAAAAGAAGCTACAAAATACTTGAATATGGTTTTGAACTCGGCAGAATACGGTGCTCAGGCTAAGTATTATCTAGGGTTTATGGCGTATGAAGGTGATGATTACAAAGCGGCAACTAAGTATTTTGACGAGGTTTCGGGTGAAGAAAAATACAAAGAGAAGTTGTCGTATTTTCAGGCGGATATGAATTTTAAGTTAGGTAATTTCCAAAAAGCGATTGATTTAGGGGTGAAAGCAATGGCACAATCGAATGAAATGGAGTTGTCTGAATTGAATAAAATTATTGGGGAGAGTTATTTTAATTTAAAAAATTACGAGAAAGCGATTCCTTATTTGTCCGAATACAAAGGGAAAAAAGGGAAATGGAACAATACCGATTTTTACCAATTGGGTTACGCGTATTACCAGCAAAAGCAATATGAAAATGCCATTGCACAGTTTAATAAAATCATTGATGGAAAAGATTTTGTGGCTCAAAATGCGTATTATCATTTGGGAGAATCGTATTTGGATTTAGGACAAAAAACGCAGGCATTGAACGCGTTTAAGAATGCTTCTGAAATGGATTTTAATACCGAGCTTCAGGAAGATGCCACACTTAATTATGCCAAGTTGAGTTATGAAATTGGAAATTCATACGAAAGTGTGCCTTCTATTTTGTTGGCTTTTTTAGATAAATACCCTCGTAATCCTAATGTTGCTGAGGTAGAGCGTTTGTTGATAGATTCTTATATCTCCTCTAAGAATTATAAAGAAGCATTGGTTTTGTTAGAAAGAAATAAAACGGCTGAGAATAAACTGGCTTATCAAAAAGTGTTGTTTTATAGCGGACTAGAGTCTTTTACTGCTGCCGATTATGCAACTGCTAACAAATTATTTAATCGTGCAATAAATCAGTCAAAAGACGCAAATATCACCGCAAGGGCTACTTTCTGGAAAGCCGAATCGGATTTTGTTTTGGAAGATTTCAAATCGGCTTTGGCAGGTTTTAAACAATTTGTTGTTTTGCCTAGTGCAGCAACTACAATGGAGTTTAAAAACAGCAATTATAATTTAGGCTATTCTTGTTTTAAATTAAAAGACTATGAATCGGCAGCGAGTTATTTTCAAAAACAAATCGATACTAATACAGAGGATAAAGCCCGATTGGCAGACGCTTACTTGCGTTTGGCAGATTGTAGATTTGTGGGGTCAAAATATTGGCCAGCCATTGATAATTATGTAAAAGCTATCGAGTTAAAAAGTGTAGATGCTGATTATGCCTATCTTCAAAAGGCATTATCATATGGTTTTTTAGGAAAAAATGACAAGAAAATAATAGAGTTGAAAGCTTTCTTGGAGCGTTACAAACAATCTGTTTACAGAGATGATGTGCTATTCGAATTGGGAAATACTTACGTAGCTGACAAAAAAGACGAATTAGCAATAACTACTTACAACCAATTAATAACCGAATTTCCAGAAGGAACCTTTACATCAAAGGCATTGCTGCGACAAGGTTTAGTGTATTATAATGATGATAAAGATGATTTGGCGTTAACCAAGTTCAAAAAAATTGCAACCGATTTTCCCAAAACACCAGAAGCACTCGAAGCAGTTGCCTCGGCTCGTTTGATTTATGTAGATAGCGGGAAAGTAAATGAATATGCGACTTGGGTACGTACGTTGTCATTTGTATCGGTAACTGATGTAGAATTAGATAATGACAGTTATGAAGCCGCCGAAAAACAATTGCAGCAAGGCAATACGAAGCAAGCGATAGCTGGGCTTAATGCATATGTGACCTCTTTCCCTAATGGCGTTCACGCTTTGAAAGCCAATTACCAGTTGGCGCAAGCGTATTATGATGAAGGCGCTGTGGGGAAATCTATTCCTCATTTTGATTTTGTAGTGCAACAAGCACGTTCTGAATATACAGAGCCATCTTTGGTGCGTTTGGCTCAAATTCATCTAAAAGACAAAAGAGCCGATTATGCTATTCCAGTATTGTTGCGTTTAGAAACAGAATCGGATATCGAACAAAATAAGTTTTTTGCACTTTCTAATTTGATGAAGTTGTATTATGAAACGAAAGAATACCCAAAAGCAGTTATTTATGCAGAAAAAGTTTTAGCCGAAGCCAAGATTGAAGAAATGGTGAAAAGCGATGCGCAAATAATTATTGCACGAAGCGCTATTCAAGCTGGAAACGAAACAAAAGCAAAAGAAGCTTATGCGAGATTATTGCCTATTGCTAAAGGGGAATTAGCCGCCGAAGCGATTTATTATGATGCCTATTTTAAAAATAAAGAAGGGAAATTTGAAGCTTCAAACGAAGCGGTTCAAAAATTAGCAAAAAATTATTCCAGCTATCGTTATTTGGGAGCCAAAGGTTTGGTCGTTATGGCTAATAATTTTTATGGTTTGAAAGACAGTTTTCAAGCGACTTATATTTTAGAAAGT
Source organism: Flavobacterium sp. (assembly GCF_027531905.1). Classification (GTDB taxonomy): domain Bacteria; phylum Bacteroidota; class Bacteroidia; order Flavobacteriales; family Flavobacteriaceae; genus Flavobacterium. The sequence goes on from NZ_JAPZSU010000008.1 coordinate 51,157, forward strand.
GTCATCAAAAATTTCACGGATTATAAAGATGTGGTCGCTACGGCACAAGCAGCATTAGAGAAAATTAAAACAGAAGAAGCCAAAACGAATGCTTCGATTACCAAATAGGTTCGATACAAAATGTAAAAAAGATGGTTTTACATTTTACTTCTAACAAAATACCTTTTACAATTTATGACTTTACCATTTTATATAGTTGATGTTTTTACAGACAAAAAATATGCAGGGAATCAGCTGGCTGTTTTTTTAGATGCAGCTTGCTTGAGTTCAGAACAAATGCAAAAGATTGCTCGCGAAATAAATTTTGCCGAAAGTACTTTTATTACCAAGCTAGATTCCCAAAATAATAGTGCCGAGATTAAGATTTTTACACCAGCTCATGAAATGCAATTTGCTGGGCATCCGATTATTGGGACTTCGTGGGTTTTGATGCGAAAAATGTTTGAGAATTCTCCTGAAACTATAAAATTAAATGTTCCGATTGGTCCAATTTCGATTCATAGAACAGAGGAGTTGATTTGGTTAAAAGCAGCACAGCCCAAATTTTGGGATATTTTTTCGAAAGAAGAATTTTCAGGATTTACTAACCTGAACAAAGAAGATTTTGAAAATCAATTTCCTATTCAAGAAGTAACAACAGGAAGCGCCTTTGTGTTGGTGGGTTTGAGTAGTAAAAGAGCGCTGGAGCAATTGGTTTTAGATAAAGATAAAACCGATTACTGGTTGAAAAATAATTGCAAAACAGCCCACAGAGCCTTGTATTTTTATTATATAGAAGGGTCAAAATTGTTTAGCCGAATGTTGTGCATCGAAAACAATCAATTGATTGAAGATGCCGCTACCGGAAGCGCTAGTTCTTGTTTGCAAGCTTTTTTGTTGAAATATCATCTGCCTGCATTGGAAATTATTAATTATCAAGGAGATTATATTGGACGCCCTTCTCAGATTTATTTTAAAGGGAAAGTAACCGATGATCAATTTGATATTCAAATTGGCGGAAAAGCACAGTTTGTTGCCAAAGGAGAATGGGAAATATAACAGAGACAATTCAGTAATGAACATACTATTTAACAAATAGAAAAAAAATGAAAATTAAACACCAAACTATAATCCTTTCTATACTGTTGTTGTTGACACTTCAACTTTCGTTTGCCCAAAAAAAGAACGAAACCATTGGAGCAGAAGAAGTAAATGTGGTTAAATCTTTTTCGCCAACGGTTTCGGATGCTTTCAAGATCAAAGAAATACCGCTTTTGGACGATAAGGGTAATGCAAAGAAAGAAACCGTGAAGTATACGGTTTTGCCTTTTCCAGTTGCCTCAACTTTTACCCCAAGCAAAGGAGTGGCAGCTGCCGTAGAAAAAGGCAAAGCCATTAAGTTGTTCGAAAATTATGCTGCTTTGGGTATTGGGAATTACGGAACGCTTCAAGGTTCGTTGTTTGTGTATAAAAAATTACAAGCTAGAGATTTTATAGGAGCAAGTTTTCAGCATCATTCTTCTCAAGGCGGTATAAATGATGTGCTACTCGATGACCATTTTTATGATACCAAATTAGATTTATTTTATGGGGTAAAAGAAAGTGATTATTCTTGGGATGTTGCTGGTGGATTTCAAAGTCAAACTTATAATTGGTATGGATTGCCAGCTGATTTCGGAATTTCTTTGACTCCAAGTGAGCGTAACGATTTAATCAACGGAATTGCTCCTGAACAAAAATACAATACCATTACGCTGTCAGGAAATCTCACTATGGATGAAAGTTTGTTAGATGAATCCAAAATAAAATTTCATCATTTTACAGATGGTTTTGGATCTTCTGAAAATCGATTTTTTGCAGAATCTATTTTTGGAATGGATCTTTGGAATGAAGCAGTCACTACCTCTGTTGTTTTGGATTATTTGGGAGGATCCTTTGAGAATAATTATGCTAAAACCAATACAGAGGCTATTGAGTATCGCTTCTTGAATTTTGGATTAGCCCCTCGATTTGCCATTGCAGAGAACGATTGGACTTTGCAAATAGGCGCAAGTTTGTTTTATAGTTTGGATGCCCAAGCTAGTAAAAGCAAATTGTATTTCTATCCTAATTTTAAAGCATCCTACAAAGTGGTGGGCGATTTGATGATTTTTTATTTAGGTGCAGACGGTAGTTTAAAACAGAATACTTATATGGATTTCGTGAACGAAAATCCTTTTCTTTCACCAACTTTATTAATTCAGCCCACAGATTCCAAGTACAATCTTTTTGCTGGATTAAAGGGGAAATTGGCGAATTCAATTAGTTACAATGTTAGCGCGTCTTATTTGAATGAAGGGAATAAGGCCTTGTTCAAAGCAAATAATTATACAGAAAACAGTGCCAATGAGCCATACGCTTTCGGAAATTCATTAGGTATTGTCTATGATGATGTAAAAACGATGATCCTTTTTGCAGAATTAAAAGCCGATTTTTCAAGAAACGTGGCCTTTGGAATCAATGCTACTTTAAATACCTATACGACAGATGTGCAAGCAGAGGCTTGGAATTTGCCCACTATGAAAATCAATTCGGCATTAGACGTTGTCATTACCGATAAATGGTTTGCAGGTGCGAAAGCCTTTTTCGTAGGCGAGAGAAAAGAGAATCAACTCAACACGGATTTGGTTACCAATTCTGCTAGTATTACTTTGCCTTCTTATTTTGATGTAAACTTGAATGTAGGTTATAAATATAGCGAACGCATTACTGCTTTTTTAAGAGCCAACAATATCGCTAACCAAGCCTATCAAAAATGGCTCAATCTTCCCGTTCAAGGATTTCAAATCGTAGCGGGAGCGAGTTATAAATTTGATTTTTAAAGTTATGAAAATAAGGGTGCTTTTGTTTTTTTTACTTTTCTCATACGTTGCTTTTGCACAAGTAATTCAAGGCGCTGTGTTGGATGAACAAAAAAAGCCTTTACCCGGAGCTACAGTGTATTTGGATGGGACAACAATCAGTACTTTGACTGATTCAGAGGGGAAGTATTATCTTGTGGTAAAAGAAAAGATTAATTCTTCATTGGTGATTAGTTACCTAGGTTATAATTCGGTTTTTATAGCTAATCCTTTTGAAAACAACAATCAGAACGTTACTCTTTCTTTAAAACCTGAAGCTTTAAAAGAAGTAGTAATTGTGAAAAATGGGTTCAGTCGAAAAAGTATGCTAAACATTTTCAGAGAGTATTTTTTAGGAAGAACGGTAGCAGGAAAATCATGTAAGATAGAAAATGAGGATGAAATTAGTTTTGTATACGATTATGATAACAACCTATTGACGGCTAGTTCTTCAGTTCCTTTGATAGTAAATAATGAGTATTTGGGATATAAAATAAAGTTTGATTTATATGAGTTTAGCCTGAAATTTTATAAAAAGTCAATAAAAAGTCAAGATGCAACTCAAAGTTTGTTTCTAGGAACTGCCTTGTTTTCTGAGGTAATTAATGATGAAAAAGTAAAATCAAGAAGAGAGAAAGTTTACCAAGGTTCATCTATGCATTTTTTTAAGAACCTTACCAATGCTATTTGGGGAAAAGATGACTTTTTATTGTTTCGAAAGAGTTTTCAAGCCGACCCTTCACAATTTTTTAAAGTCGAGGACAATGGAGATTTGAAAAAAGTAACGATTCTGGTCAATGATTTGAAAGACGTATTGCTTGCGGGTAAGAAACCTAAATTTTATTCAGTATATAACGTCTTGTACAAAAAGAAAGAGCAATCTCAGATTATTTTCAAGACAAATACACTTTACATCGATAATTTTGGAAATAATCTTAATGTCAAAGATGTGGAGTATTCAGGGGTTTTATCTACCAAAAAAATGGGCGATTTACTCCCTATGAACTACAAATCACAAGCTGATTCAAAAACTAATTTGAAGCAAATTTAGAGTTGTTTTAGAAGTTATATTTTTCTTTTTTTTGAATTACTTTGCGAAACATTTTTCAAAAGAAATTAATAATAATACATTGTGTACTTTGCGCTCTCTTAGTGTACTTTGTGATTAACCTTTTCCTATGACCTTCAAACAAAAAATACACGCCTACTACCTACAATTAGTGCAAGACCGCATCGATGCCTTTCGCGATATGATTACTGCATTGACCGAAGACTCAAAAAATGACGCCAAAGGGTCCGCAGGTGACAAGCATGAAACCGCACTTTCAATGATGCATCTTGAGCAAGAAAAATTCAACCACAAACTCCAAGAAGTTTTAGGACAAAAAGCGGTGTTAGACAAAATCGATTCCACCATTATCCCCGAAACCATCGTCGTGGGGAGTTTAGTCGTTGCCAATGGTATTTACCTGTACCTTAGTTTGGCCTTGCCCAAAATCACCATTGAAGGCATCAACATCATCGCGCTTTCATCACAATCGCCTTTGGGCAGTAAATTAATGGGCAACAAAGTAGGTTTCGAATTCGAAATCAACACCACTAAATACACCATTCAAGAAATATATTAAAAGCATTAATTGGAGTAGGAGCAGAAAGCATTTGGTTTTCTTGGCTTCATCGTCCCGTGATCCGCTATATCTTTGCTGCCGAACCCCGGCAGCAAAGGATGCCGCTCCTCCCGGGGCTAGCAGGGATTGTTTTGGATATTTTGGAAAGAAGGGAAAAAATAGTTGAAGCTCCAGTTCGGTTATTTTTTTGTAAATATTTAATAGGAGTGGGCTTTAGCCCGTTCTTGTGTTAGATTTTTTATGCAAATATTGAATAGGAATGGGCTTTAGCCCGTTCTTTAAAATGAGTTTGGTATAGGCTTTAGCCAAAAATGGACTTTAACTTCGGCTAAAGCCTCTAAATCTCTATAGTTTTATCAATATAACCCAAGGATTGTTTTAAAGTTTTTGCTTTCGAAAAGCCAATTACTCTATAAATTGTAATGGTAAAAGTAGCGTGACTTTTTCGCGTTTACGAATAGGCAACACGATTTGAAATGATGAGAAGTTTGAGATTGCCCTATTATGCTTGAGAAGTTTTATCCATATTCGAGCCATCGGCAATAAAAAATAATAACTTATGAGTATTCTTGTAGATATTATTTGCTAAAAAACTTTCTACCTTCAGGTGACATTAAAAAGATGGTAATTAGAACAATTAGTCCAAAGAAAATAACTCCTACTACATGATTTCCCGCGCCATTTGAAAATGTCTCATCTTTTGTCTCTTTAAAATAAAAAGATAATGACTTGGGAGGTTTTCCAGTTAATAATGAATAGCACTTATTTAAAAAAAATCTAATAAATCCTCCAACAAGTTCAAGTATTCCTCTACCAAAAAATATTTCAAAAAAATCCATATTAAATTTACTTAATTGTTTTTCGCTCTACGAAGTCTTATGTTTTCGTGTTTATTTTTTATTTTTGAATACGTAAACATACTAAAAGTCTCACGATTTTTTCTGTAAATATCTTTAAAATTTTAGACTATTTTTTGTGTTTGAAGATTAAATAACTGTTCTATAAAGCCAGCTTATAGTCAATAACTTCATTTTTAGCAATCAGACTAAAAGCATTTTAAACTTTACTTTTCCTTATCTTAGCAAGACCAAACTCAATTTCAAAAATATGAAATCGCCACTAACAACAAGTTTGTTGAAAACAAACACCGATAAGTAAAAGGCGAAACCATATATGACCTCTAAAAAACAAAATTTACATATATGAAATCATTTGCTCTGTTATTTGTATCCCTATTCCTGTTTTCTTGTACGTCTAGCACACAGACTGAAGTGGATACGCTTGTGACCAACGCGACCATTTATACCGTAAATGCTGCCTTCGAAAAAGCTACTGCGATGGCGATTAAGGATGGGAAAATTCTAGCTATCGGAAATAGGGATTCGCTTCTGAAAAAATACACTTCCAAGACCATTTTAGATTACAAAGGAAAATTTATTTATCCTGGATTAATAGATGCGCATTGTCATTTTTATGGCTATGGACTAACCTTGCAAGAAGTAGATTTACGAGGCACCAAAAGCTTCGAAGAAATAATCACTCGCCTTAAAGCGTTTCAAAAAGCAAAAAATCCAACATTTATTGTTGGCAATGGTTGGGATCAAAACGATTGGGCGGTGAAGAAATTTCCATCCAAAACAGCACTCGATGCCGCTTTTCCAAACATTCCAGTGGTGCTCAACCGCATTGACGGACACGCTATTGTGGTCAATTCGAAAGTGCTTCAATTGGCTGGAATTACCTCCAAAACAAAAGCGGATGGCGGACAAATTGAACTTCAAAATGGAGAACCAACCGGAATTCTGATTGATAATCCTATGGAATTGGTTTTTAAAATCATTCCAAAACCTAGCCGAAAAACACAAATCGCCGCGCTTTTGGATGCCGAAAAAGTAATGTTTGATTATGGTTTGACAACAGTAAACGACGCAGGATTAGATCCAGATATTATCCATTTGATAGACAGTTTGCAACAAGCGGGTAAAATGAAAATCAACGTCTATGCGATGATTACGGCCAATCAAAAAAATATGGATTTGTATTTCAAAAAAGGAATCTACAAAACCAATCAACTGAATGTGCGTTCATTCAAAATGTATGGCGATGGCGCTTTGGGGTCCAGAGGCGCTTGTATGCACAAACCGTATTCGGATAGTCCTAAACAATTTGGAGCTTTGTTGTCTCCAGTGCCTCAATTGAAAGCAGTAGCTCAACAAATTGCCAATTCGCCTTTTCAACTCAATACGCACGCCATCGGAGATTCGGCCAATACTATTTTGCTTAAAATCTACAAAGAAGTATTGACAGGTAAAAAAGACCGTCGCTGGAAAATTGAACACGCACAAGTAATTCAGGAACCCGATTTTGATTATTTCAAACTCGGAATCATTCCTTCCGTTCAGCCTACACACGCCACTTCGGATATGTATTGGGCAGGTGATCGTTTAGGGAAAGACCGTTTGAAAAATGCCTATGCGTATAAAAAGCTACTTCAAAAAGCAGGTACAATAGCCCTAGGAACTGATTTTCCTGTGGAAGAAGTCAATCCAATGCTTACGTTTCACGCTGCAGTAGCACGTCAAGATGTAAAGGGATTTCCTAAAAATGGTTTCCAAATCGAAAATGCTTTGTCTCGCGAAGAAACCTTAAAAGGAATGACGCTTTGGGCCGCCTATTCTAATTTCGAAGAAAACGAAAAAGGAAGTTTGGAAGTCGGTAAGTGGGCGGATTTTGTGGTTTTTGATGTCGATTTGATGCAAGTGGAAGCTAGTCAGATTGTTAAGATGAAGCCTTCAAGTACTTATATCAAAGGATCAAAGCAAAAATAATCGTGATTATAGCAATAACTTATTTTTAATAGTCCATTTTGTCAGTTCGAGCGCAGTCGAGAACCCTTGTAATGTCTCGACTGCGCTCGATACGACAAAAATAGTATTGGCTATAATGAAATAGTGTTTGGAATTAGATAGCGTTCTCGATTTACAGATTTTAAGTTTTTCTTCTAAATGTTTCTGTTTTATATTTCATATTTTACTTAAAAATCGATTTTTAGTTGTAATTTATAACTAAAAATCGATTTTGTGTTTTCTATTTATATCTGTTATAGCATCTTTGCTTCATCAAATTAAATAATCAGAATAAAAATATAGTTATGTGCGGAATTGTATGTGCCTTTGACCTAAAACAGAAATCAGAAAGCCTAAGGCCTCAAGTCTTAGAAATGTCTAAAATTATCCGCCACCGTGGACCAGATTGGAGTGGAATCTTTAGTAATGAAAAAGCGATTTTGTCTCACGAACGTTTGGCTATTGTAGATCCAGCTTCAGGGAAACAACCATTGTTGAGCGAAGATGGTAATTTGATTTTGGCTGCCAATGGCGAAATTTATAACCACCGCGATTTGCGCAAACAGTTTGATGGTAAATATCAATTTAAAACCGAAAGTGACTGCGAAGTAATTTTGGCTTTATATAAAGAAAAAGGAGTTGATTTTATTGACGAAATGAATGGAATTTTCGGATTTGCTATTTATGATGTTGAAAAAGACGAGTACTTCGTAGCTCGTGATCATATGGGAATTATTCCTTTATATATAGGATGGGATCAACACGGAACTTTTTATGTGGCTTCTGAATTGAAAGCATTAGAAGGCTATTGTACAAAAATAGAGTTGTTTCCTCCGGGACATTATTTGTCCAGTAAAGATGGGGAGTTTGTACAATGGTACAAAAGAGATTGGACAGACTATGAAGCGGTAAAAGACAATGAAACTAGTATTCCAGCGATTAAAGAAGCTTTAGAAGCTGCGGTTCACAGACAATTAATGAGTGATGTGCCTTATGGAGTATTGCTTTCAGGAGGTTTGGATTCGTCAATTACATCTGCGGTAGCCAAAAAATACGCTCAAAAACGTATTGAGTCAGACGATCAAGTAGATGCTTGGTATCCACAATTGCACTCGTTTTCTGTTGGTTTAGAAGGTTCACCAGATTTAGCTGCTGCTCAAAAAGTGGCAGAACATATTGGAACGATTCATCACGAAATTAAATTTACCATTCAAGAAGGATTGGATGCCGTTCGTGATGTGATTTACAATCTTGAAACGTATGATGTTACTACTGTAAGAGCGTCAACTCCTATGTGGTTGATGGCAAGAGTCATTAAATCAATGGGAATTAAAATGGTATTGTCTGGTGAAGGTGCCGATGAGTTATTTGGAGGTTATTTGTATTTCCATAAAGCGCCGAATGCAAGAGAATTTCACGAAGAGAACGTTCGTAAATTAGGGAAACTTCATATGTACGATTGTTTGAGAGCGAATAAAAGTTTGGCTGCTTGGGGAATTGAAGGACGTGTGCCATTTTTAGACAAAGAGTTTATGGATGTAGCGATGCGCATTAATCCTCAAGATAAAATGATCAATAAAGAGCATCCAATGGAGAAATGGGTGGTTCGTAAGGCTTTTGAAGACATGTTGCCTGAAAGTGTAGCTTGGAGACAGAAAGAACAATTTAGTGATGGTGTGGGATACAGCTGGATTGATACTTTGAAAGCAGTTGTTGCTGAAGAAGTAACTGACGAACAATTGGCTAATGCTAAATATAAATTCCCTTTGCAAACACCAACTTCAAAAGAGGAGTATTACTACCGTTCTATTTTTGCAGAACATTTCCCAAGTGATGCAGCGGCTTTGTGTGTTCCTCAAGAAGCTAGTGTGGCTTGTAGTACCAAAATCGCCTTAGAATGGGATGAAGCTTTTAAAAACATGAACGATCCATCAGGTAGAGCCGTGGCTAATGTTCACGACGATGCCTATGTAAAAGCATAATTTATTATTTGAATTAGATTATTAGTTGTACTATTGAAAACACGCTCTTTTTAGGGCGTGTTTTTTTTGTTGGGATATAAACCATAAATGTTGATAACTTAAGCGCTTAAAAAGGCATTTTTGACCTAAATTCCTTTCGGCTTTTGTATATTTGCGTGTTATACAAAAAATACATTTTTAGAATAAATATATATGAGCGAGGAAATCAATAAGAACAATTATTCGGCAGACAGTATTCAGGCATTAGAAGGAATGGAGCACGTAAGAATGCGTCCATCGATGTATATTGGAGATGTAGGTGTACGTGGTTTGCATCATTTAGTGTATGAGGTGGTAGATAACTCTATAGATGAAGCAATGGGAGGTCATTGTGATACCATTAGTGTAGCTATAAATGAAGATGGTTCTATTACAGTTGAAGACAACGGTCGTGGAATTCCAGTAGGGATTCATAAAAAAGAAGGCGTTTCAGCACTTGAGGTAGTAATGACCAAAATTGGAGCTGGAGGTAAATTTGATAAAGATTCTTATAAAGTATCTGGAGGTCTTCACGGTGTTGGGGTGTCTTGTGTGAATGCCTTATCTTCTCACTTGAGAGCAACCGTTCATAGTAGTGATGGTAAAGTGTATGAGCAAGAATACGAAAGAGGAAAAGCTTTATATCCGGTAAAACAAATTGGAGATACTACCAAAAGAGGAACTATTGTAACTTTTTATCCTGATCCAACCATTTTCACGCAAACTACAGAGTATTCATATGATACACTTTCTGCACGTATGCGTGAATTGTCTTTTTTGAATAAAGGAATTTCAATCACATTTACAGATAAAAGAGAAGTTGATAAAGATGGTAATTTCCTTGGAGAAGTATTTCATTCTACCGAAGGATTAAAGGAATATATTCGTTATCTAGACGGAAACCGTGAGCCAATTATTGGACACGTGATTTCTATGGATCACGAAAAAGGAGAAATTCCTGTTGAAGTAGCTTTGATATACAACACAAGTTATTCTGAAAACATTTTTTCGTATGTAAACAATATCAATACACACGAAGGAGGAACGCATTTGCAAGGTTTTAGAAGTGGTTTGACAAGAACACTTAAAAAATATGCCGATGCCTCAGGTATGCTTGATAAATTAAAGTTTGAAATTACTGGAGATGATTTCCGTGAGGGGTTAACTGCGATTATTTCTGTAAAAGTAGCAGAGCCACAATTTGAAGGTCAAACAAAAACCAAATTAGGAAATAGAGAAGTAGTTTCTCCTGTAAGTCAAGCGGTAGGAGAAATGTTAGAGAATTATTTGGAAGAAAATCCAAATGATGCTAGAATCATTATACAAAAAGTAATTTTAGCCGCTCAAGCGCGTCACGCAGCTAAGAAAGCTCGTGAAATGGTACAACGTAAAACCGTTATGGGCGGTGGAGGTTTACCTGGTAAATTATCCGATTGTTCAGAACAAGATCCTGCAAGATGTGAAGTGTATCTTGTCGAGGGAGATTCGGCAGGTGGAACAGCAAAACAAGGACGTGATCGTGCGTTTCAAGCTATTTTGCCTTTGAGAGGTAAGATTTTGAACGTGGAGAAAGCCATGCACCACAAAGTTTTTGAAAACGAAGAGATTCGAAATATATTTACAGCACTTGGTGTAACTGTAGGAACAGAAGAAGATAGTAAAGCGCTTAATATCTCTAAACTACGTTATCATAAAGTAATTATTATGTGTGATGCCGATGTCGATGGTAGTCATATTGCTACCTTAATATTAACTTTCTTCTTCCGATTTATGAAAGAGTTAATTGAAGAAGGACACGTTTATATCGCAGCACCACCTTTGTACCTTGTTAAAAAAGGGAATAAAAAAGAGTATGCTTGGACTGATGTTCAGAGAGATCAAGCTAACGAAAGAATGGGAGGTAGTGCTTCGATTCAACGTTATAAAGGTCTTGGAGAAATGAATGCTGAGCAATTGTGGGAAACTACTATGGATCCTAATTTTAGAACCTTACGTCAAGTGAATATTGATAGTTTGGTTGAAGCAGATCGCGTTTTTTCTATGTTAATGGGAGATGAGGTACCGCCTCGTAGAGAATTTATTGAAAAAAATGCTGTTTATGCCAATATAGATGCGTAAATTAGGAGATTGATTATAAGAATCAATTTTACATATAAACAAAATTAGAAAAAAAATGAAAGTTACCATTGTAGGAGCAGGAAATGTTGGAGCAACCTGCGCAGATGTAATTGCTTATAGAGGAATTGCAAGTGAAGTAGTTTTATTAGATATCAGAGAAGGTTTTGCCGAAGGAAAGGCGATGGACATTTCTCAATGCGCTACTAATACTGGTTTTAATACCAAAGTAGTTGGTGTAACCAACGATTACTCCAAAACAGCTAACAGTGATGTGGTTGTGATTACCTCTGGAATTCCAAGAAAACCTGGAATGACAAGAGAAGAGTTAATCGGTATCAATGCTGGAATTGTAAAATCTGTAGCGGAAAATGTTTTAGCTCATTCACCAAATTGTATTGTAGTAGTGGTTTCAAATCCAATGGATACCATGACCTATTTAGCATTAAAAGCAACAGGTTTACCAAAAAATAGAATCATAGGAATGGGTGGAGCCTTAGATAGCTCTCGTTTTAGATATTATTTATCAAAAGCGTTAGATGTGCCTTCTAATGACATCTCAGCAATGGTTATTGGTGGGCATGGGGATACAACCATGATTCCATTGACACGTTTGGCATCTTATAATGGTATTCCTGTTTCTCAATTTGCTTCGCAGGAAGTATTAGATAAAGTTGCTGCAGATACTATGGTAGGTGGAGCTACTTTAACAGGATTGCTAGGTACATCTGCTTGGTATGCGCCAGGAGCTTCTGTAGCTTACTTAGTGGATAGTATTTTGAACGATCAAAAGAAAATGATTGCGTGTTCTGTTTTCTTGGAAGGCGAATACGGTCAAAACGATATTTGCATCGGTGTGCCATGTATTATTGGTAAAAATGGGGTAGAGGAAATTATCGATATCAACCTGAATGAATCAGAAAAGGCAGCGTTTGCTAAAAGCGCAGAAGCAGTTAGAGGAATGAATGCTGATTTGAAATCGGTGTTAGTATAACGTTTTATGTAATATGAAAAAAAAACTGCGCTTTTGCAGTTTTTTTTTTGAGATTAATTAATAAAAAAATTGGTTAATCTTTTCGTTAATGATATATTTGCTCGGTTTAAAAAAAATGATATAATGCAAGATTGATTTTTTTGTTTTAAAAAAACGATGTCAATGCTTATTTTATTGGGGTTTAAAACAAAAAGAGTAATTAAAAAATAATTAATTTTTAGTAATAATGCAGAATAAAGGACTTATTAAATTTTTCGCAATTCTATTTGCATTGGTAAGTATTTACCAACTTTCTTTCACATTTGTATCGGATAAGATTCAAAGTGATGCTAAATCTTTCGCTGGTGGAAACACTGAAAAAGAAGTAAAATATTTAGATTCCATAGGGAAAGAAAAAGTGTTTAATCTAGGGTTTACTGATTTTACCTATAATGAGGTTAAAGACAAACAAATTAATAAAGGTCTTGACTTAGAAGGTGGAATCAACGTAATTCTTCAAATTTCTGTAAAAGACATTTTGAAAGGATTATCTAATAATTCAAAAAATCCTGTTTTCAACAAGTCCTTAGCTGATGCTACTACTAATCAAAAAGGAAATCAAACCTATTTAGATGCCTTTTTTGAAGCTTTTGAAGCCAATGCCAATGGGACTACAAAATTAGCCTCTCCTGAAATTTTTGCAAACAGAAGCTTGCAAGGTGATGGTGGTGTTGATTTTCAAATGACCGATGCTCAAGTTCAAAAAGTGATTAAAAGAAAAGTTGACGAATCTGTTGAGAGTGCTTTTGGAGTTTTAAGAGAGCGTATCGACAAATTTGGAGTTACGCAACCCAACATTCAAAAAATTGGTGAAACAGGAAGAATTCTTGTAGAATTACCTGGAGCAAAAGATGTTGATAGAATCAAAAGATTATTACAAGGTAAAGCAGAATTACAATTCTGGGAAACTTATAAAATTGAAGAAATTGGTAATTTCTTAGTAGCTGCTAATGATGCTTTGAAAAAAACTGAAGTAGCTAAAGTAGAAACTAAAAAAGTAGCAAAAGATACTTTGAGTGCTTTGTTAACTGACGAAAAAGATTCAACTACTACAAAAGCAGGGAAAAATCCTTTATTCGATAAAATTATTGCTCAAGGTGGTGGACCTGTATTAGGAATGTTTTCTCCTAAAGATACAGCTGTTGTTAATGGGTATTTAAAAAGACCTGATGTAAAAAACTTATTAGCAGGAGAACAACGTTATGCTAAATTTGTTTGGGGTAAGCCAACTTCTATTGAAGATGCAAAAACAAAAGGTAAAAAAATTGATGCAGTAGAATTATATGCGTTAAAAGGAAATAGAAATGATGCGCCATCTATGGCAGGTGGTGTAGTAACAGACGCTACTGATACATTTGACCAAATGGGTAAACCTGCGGTTTCTATGCAAATGAATAGCAAAGGAGCTAAAGAATGGGAAGAATTAACAGGAAGAGCTTATACATCAAAAGGATATATTGCTATCGTATTGGATAACGTAGTGTATTCAGCACCAGGGGTGTCTAGTGGTCCAATTGCTGGCGGAAGATCTGAAATCTCTGGTAATTTTGATATCACAGAAACTAAAGATTTAGCTAACGTTTTAAGAGCGGGTAAATTACCAGCTGCTGCTGATATCGTTCAATCTGAAGTGGTAGGACCTTCCTTAGGTCAAGAAGCTATCGATAACGGTACTACTTCTGCTCTTGTTGGATTATTGTTAGTATCTCTTTGGATGATGGTATATTATGGAAAGGCAGGTTGGTATGCAAACTTAGCTTTGGCAGTAAACTTATTGTTCTTGTTTGGAATTTTAGCAAGTTTAGGTGCTGTATTGACGTTGCCTGGTATTGCTGGTATAGTATTAACAATGGGTACAGCAGTAGATGCGAACATCATTATTTATGAAAGAGCGAAAGAAGAATTACGTGCAGGAAAAACTTTAAATGAGGCTGTTATTGCTTCTTACAGTTGGAAAGGGGCTATGCGTTCAATCGTTGATGCCAACGTAACGCATATTTTGACTGGTGCGGTATTGTTTATATTTGGATCAGGACCAATTAAAGGTTTTGCAACAACATTGTTAATCGGTATTGTAACGTCTTTATTTACTTCAATCTTTATTGCTAGAATTTTTATCGATAGAAATATTGCTGGTAAAAATGACTTGTCATTTGTTACTAATTTCTCTAAAAACTTCTTTACTAATTTCCACTTTAATTTCTTAGGAATTAAAAAATGGTCTTATGTATTCTCAGCTATCGTTACTGTAGTATCTATTGTTTCAATTGCTACTAATGGTTTTGACCAAGGGGTTGATTTTGTTGGAGGAAGAACGTTTCAAGTGCGTTTTGAGAAACCTGTAAAAGCAGAAGAGGTTAAAGAAGAATTGACTAAAGTTTTTGGTAGTGCAGAAGCTAAAGTATTTGGTAATGATAACCAATTAAAAATTACAACTAAATACAAAGTTCAAGAACACGGAAGCGAAGCCGACGAAGAAGTGAACAAATTATTGTATGAAAGCTTGAAGAAACATTTTTCTGCTGATGTTACTTATGAGAAATTTGTAAATGCTTATGATGGTAAGAAAGTTGGGGTTGTTATGGCTTCGAAAGTTGGACCAACTGTTGCAGAAGATATTAAAACGAATGCTTATTGGGCAGTTTTAGGTGCCATGCTTATTGTTGGATTGTATTTGGTAATCAGTTTCAGAAAATGGCAATATAGTTTAGGTGCTCTTGCTGCGGTAGCGCATGATGTTATCTTTGTATTGGGTATCTATTCATTATGTTACAAATTCATGCCATTCGGAATGGAAATTGACCAGCATTTTATCGCAGCAATCCTAACCGTTATTGGTTACTCTATGAATGATACTGTAATTGTATTTGACAGAGTTCGTGAATTCTTAGATGGTAAAACAAAAGGTAATTTTGCTGAAATTGTAAATAATTCTATCAACTCTACAATGTCTAGAACAATCAATACTTCATTAACTATGATCGCTGTATTGTTAATTATGTTCATCTTTGGAGGTGAGTCTATTAGAGGATTTATCTTTGCTATGTTGATTGGTATTATAGTTGGAACGTATTCTTCACTATTTATTGCAACACCAGTATTAGTAGATACCATTTCAATTGCTGATAAAAAATTAATTGAAGAAAGACATAACGAGAATAAATAAGTTATAGTCTGTTTATAACAAAGGGCGCATTGTATGATGCGCCCTTTTTTTTGTTTATATATTTTAGGTTTATAGTTGTGTTTACTAAAATAGGAATTGTTGATCAGTTGCGTGAGGGATGGCAGTGGAGCTCTCCCGATTTTTCATCGGGAAGCGGGAACGTACAGCCCGACCCGGAATTTTTATGGAGGGGCACGCCCAAAAATAACTTTTGTTTTATATTTACTTTGAGGGTAATTTATTAGATTTGTTTTGAAGTATTTTTATCAAATTGTCTTCCATTTTAAATTAATTTCACAAATATGAAAAAAGTAATTTTAAGTACTATGATTATTTCTTCTTCTTTGCTTTCGTATGGGCAATCCACGATAAAGTATCCTGCCACTAAAAAAATAGACAAAGTAGATGTTTATTTTGGTAATTCCATTCCAGACCCTTTTAGATGGTTGGAAGATGACCGTTCAGCTGAAACGGCCGAATGGGTTAAAGAGCAAAACAAAGTTACTTTTGATTATTTAGCGGCTATTCCATTTCGAAATACGATTAAAGCACGCATGGAAAAACTTTGGAATTATGAGAAAGTTTCGGCGCCTTTTAAAGAAGGTGACTATACTTACTATTATAAAAATAATGGATTGCAAAATCAATCACTGTTGTATAGAAAAGATGCTAAAGGGACTGAAGAGGTATTTTTAGATCCTAATACTTTCTCTAAAGATGCCACAACTTCTTTGGATGGTGTAAGTTTTTCTAAAGACGGTTCTTTAGTAGCTTATTCTATTTCAGAAGCGGGAAGTGATTGGAGAAAGGTTATTTTTATTGATGCTAAAACGAAACAGAGTATTGGCGAACCTTTAGTGGATGTAAAGTTTAGTGGTCTATCTTGGAAAGGGAATGATGGGATTTTTTATTCTAGTTACGAAAAACCAGATGGGAGTGAATTTTCGGCTAAAACGGATCAACACCGTTTATTTTTTCATAAACTCGGAACCAAACAGGCGGATGATGCTGTAATTTTTGGTGATGAAGAAAAGCGTAGATATGTTGGTGGCTATGTATCAGATGATAATCGTTATTTGTTTATTTCGGCGGCTAATTCTACTTCAGGAAATGAATTGTACATAAAATATTTATCTGTTCCAAATGGCCCTGTTATTCCTATTCATACAGGATTTGAGTATGATGTTGACGTATTGGATAATGTAGGTAGTACGCTTTTAATAGTGACCAATTTAAATGCGCCTAACAAAAGAATAGTTACAGTAGATGTTACGGATTTAAGTGTTAAAATTTGGAAAGATTTAATTCCAGAAACGGAGCAAGTATTAAATGCATCTATAGGTTCAGGGTATATTTTTGCTAATTATATGAAAGACGCGGTTTCTGTGGTTAAACAATTTGATTATAAAGGAAATTTAATCCGCACCATTGCTTTGCCGGGTGTTGGAACAGCTTCAGGTTTTGGTGGTAAAACCAAAGATAAAGAATTGTATTTTTCATTTACCAACTATGTTACCCCGGGAACAACTTATACGTATTTTCCAGAGAGTGGTAAATCTTCTGTTTATGTTAAGCCCAAAGTTGATTTTGTTTCAGAAGATTATGAATCTAAGCAAGTGTTTTATACTTCAAAAGATGGTACCAAAGTTCCGATGATTATAACCCATAAGAAAGGATTGCAATTAAACGGTAAGAATCCAACCATTTTGTACGGTTATGGCGGATTTAATGTGAGTTTAACACCAAGTTTTAGTATTGCTAATGCGGTTTGGTTAGAAATGGGTGGAATTTATGCTGTTGCCAATATGCGTGGAGGCGGAGAATATGGTAAAAAATGGCACGACGCGGGAACCAAAATGCAAAAACAAAATGTATTTGATGATTTTATTGCAGCAGGTGAATATTTGATCGCTCAAAAATATACTTCTTCTGATTTCTTAGCAATTCGCGGTGGTTCTAACGGTGGTTTATTGGTTGGTGCTGTGATGACACAAAGACCAGACTTGATGAAGGTAGCACTTCCTGCGGTTGGTGTTTTGGATATGTTGCGTTACCATATCTTTACTGCTGGCGCGGGTTGGGCTTATGATTATGGTACAGCCGAAGATTCTAAAAAGATGTTTGATTATTTAAAGGGCTATTCACCAGTACATAATGTAAAATCAGGGATGAGCTATCCTGCGACATTAATAACCACCGGAGATCATGATGATCGTGTTGTGCCAGCTCATAGTTTTAAATTTGCAGCCGAATTGCAAGAAAAACAAAAAGGAAGTAATCCTGTTTTGATTCGAATTGAGACCAATGCTGGACATGGTGCTGGAAAACCTGTTTCTAAAACAATTGAAGAAGCTGCCGATATTCAGGCGTTTACTTTGTTCAATATGGGATTTAAATCGATTCCTAAATAATATAAATTTTTATTTTTTATAAAAGGCTGTCCAAAATGAGGACAGCCTTTTTTATTATAATCTAAGCCTCTTTTTTTGCTCTAAAAACAAAAAACAGACCAATAAGGATAAAAGGAATGCTCAACCATTGTCCGGTAGAAAGAATGTTGCCTAATTCGCTTTCAAAACCGCCTTGACTTTCTTTTACGGATTCCACAATGATACGAACTGTAAATAAAAGTACTAGAAATAATCCGAACAAAAAGCCTGATTTCTTTCTCGCTTCTGTTTTCCAATACAAGAAAAACAAAATGGCAAAAACGAAGATATAACAAAAAGCTTCATACAATTGTGTAGGATGTTTCGCAGGAACTTGAGCTAATAGATCAGCAAACTTTGGATCGGTTGCAATTGCATTATATGCGTCATTTGGATTGGCAATTCCAGTAGCATTGACAGCATCTCTTGGACTAAACTGATCTCTCAAAAAACGAATTCCAAAAACAGAAGTTGTGTCTTTTCCAATAATTTCAGAATTGAAAAAATTACCCAAACGCACAAAAATAGCACCACTAGCCACAGGAATAACTACGCGATCCAGAATCCACAATTGTGGGCGTTTCAAGATGTTTTTACTGTAATAATACATAGCAATGATTATAGAAACAGCTGCGCCATGGCTGGCTAATCCTTGAAAACCTGTAAATTCAAATTTGGGTTCAAAACGAAATGGTAGTATGATTTCAAGCAAATGATTTCGGTAATATTCCCAATCATAAAAAAAGACATGACCCAAACGAGCGCCTAGCAATGTAGCTAAAACAGTCCATATAAATAATGAATCCAATTTGTCAATCGATTCTCCTTCGCGTTCAAAAATATGTTTCATGATGTACCAACCCAATCCAAAAGCTACTACAAACATTAGACTGTAATATCGAATCATAAAAAAGCCTAAATCTAATCCTTCAGATGGATTCCAAACCAAGTTCAAAGCGTGTGTCATGTGTAATTTTTTTGTAAATATAAACTTTAAATGTAATCAAATTGAAAACGTTTAATTACTATTTGTGTGAGCATTTTTTTTCAGGAACAGGGTCATAACCTTTTCCACCCCAAGGATGACAACTCAAAATGCGTTTCAATCCCAAATAACCACCAAACAAAAAACCGTGCTTTTGCAACGCTTCAATCATATAGCTCGAGCAAGTGGGTTCGTACCTACATGCGGCTGGTGTAAAAGGGGAGATGGCTCCTTGATAAAAGCGTACCAAAAGAATTAATGGGTAGGTAAGAATGGAGTTTAATTTCATTTTTTTTTTTTAAAGTCCTTAGTTCTTAGTTCATGGTTCTTAGTTCATAATTGAAAGTCCTTAGTATTATGAACTAACACCAAAAAATAATAAACATTAAACAATCCCGAAAGCTTATGGGACAACAAACTACAAACAATAAACTACAAGCTAAAAGTAGTTCCTTCTTTACCGTCCTTCAACTGAATGCCTAGTGCCAATAATTGATCTCTAATTTGGTCAGAAAGCGCAAAGTTTTTGTTTTCTCTGGCTTGCTTTCTCATGTCAATCAATAACTGAATGGTGCCTTCTAGTTTGTCGTTACTGCTATCCGAAATTTTTTCATTCTCAAGACCCAAAACCTCAAATACAAATGCTTCTATAGCGGTTGTAAATGAAGCCAAATCTTCTGCCGTTATAGTTTCTTTACCATCTTTGATGACATTAATATAACGAACACCCTCAAACAAATGCGCAATTAGGATAGGTGTGTTAAAATCGTCATTCATCGCATCATAACACAATTGTTTCCAATCTTCAATGGCAACAGACGATTGAGTGCTTGTAGGTAAGTCTTTTAATAACGAAAGAGCTTCCATTAATCGTTTGTATCCTTTTTCGGCCGCCACAATAGCATCATCCGAAAAATCAAGTATGCTTCTGTAATGTGCTTGTAACATAAAGAAACGCGTCACCGAAGCAGAAAAAGGTTTGCTCAAAATAGTATTGTCTCCGGTTAAAATCTCTCCTGGCAAAATATTATTTCCAGTCGATTTTGCCATTTTTTTACCGTTTAAAGTAAGCATGTTAGCATGCATCCAATAATTTACAGGCGTGTGCCCTGTGCACGCTTCATTTTGCGCGATTTCACATTCGTGATGTGGGAATTTCAAATCCATTCCACCACCGTGAATGTCAAAATGATTGCCCAAATATTTTGTACTCATAGCTGTACATTCTAAGTGCCAACCCGGGAATCCATCACTCCACGGCGAAGGCCAACGCATAATGTGTTGTGGTTCTGCTTTTTTCCATAAAGCAAAATCTTGAGGATTTCTTTTGTCGGATTGACCGTCTAAATCTCGAGTATTAGCTAACATATCTTCGATGTTTCTGCCACTCAAAATTCCGTAATGATGGTCTTCATTAAATTTTACTACATCAAAATAAATAGACCCATTGGCTTCATATGCAAAACCATTGTCTATTATTTTTTTGATAATTTCAATTTGCTCAATAATGTGTCCAGTAGCTGTAGGTTCAATACTCGGAGGTAAAAAATTAAAGGCGCTCAAAATACGATGAAAATCAACAGTATAGCGCTGTACTACTTCCATCGGTTCCAATTGTTCTAATCTCGCTTTTTTAGCAATTTTATCTTCTCCTTCATCTACATCGTCCACAATATGACCTACATCGGTAATGTTACGCACATAGCGAACTTTGTATTCCAAATGCAATAAATACCTGAATATTACATCAAATGACATAAAAGTTCTCACGTTCCCCAAGTGAACATTACTGTAAACAGTGGGACCACAAACATACATTCCTACATTTCCTTCGTGAACGGGTACAAATGCTTCTTTTTCTCCAGATAGAGAATTGTATATTTTGAGGGGTTGGCTTTTATGTAATGACATGATGTTTTTAAAGTTTAATCGTTAATTTGTTTAATCGTTTTTGGTTTATCCGTTGAATTGTTTGGTGGATTAACGATTAAACAATTCAACGACTTAACTGTTTATTATTGTGAAAGATAATATTTTTTTAAGCTGTTAATTTGATTGCAAATTTTTTCAAGTTTTTCTCTACAAACTAAATATTCTTCTTCGGAAATGTAATCCAGATCTTTTGAAATTATTAAATGGTTTAATGTTTCTGTGGCAGAAGAATATGATAAAGTCAGAAAATGAGCTTTATCTTTATTTGTATTTCTAGAAGTTCCTTCTGCTATATTTGTTGCGATTGATGATGAACTTCTTTTTATTTGAGAAGTAATGCCATAAATTTCACTTTGTGGAAAATTATTTGTCAGTTTATAAATTGCTAAAACAAATTCTCGGGAATTTTGCCAAACGTCAAGTTTTTCGAATGAAAAAACATACATATTTATTCCGATTTAACAATTAAACAAATTAACGATTAAACAATATTTTAAAATTTCGTTTCTAATTTAATGTAATCCAAGAATTCTCTTCTGGTTTGTGCTTCTTTGAATTTTCCACCAAATTCTGAGGTTACCGTACTACTTTCGATATCTTTTATTCCTCTAGAATTTACGCAAAGATGTTTGGCATCTATTACACAAGCAACGTCTTCTGTTCCTAATGCTCTTTGAAGTTCTTGAACAATTTGCATAGTCAAACGCTCTTGTACTTGAGGTCTTTTTGCATAATATTCAACAATTCTATTCATTTTAGACAAGCCAATTACAGTACCATTAGAAATATAAGCCACGTGTGCTCTTCCTATTATTGGCAACAAATGATGTTCACAGGTAGAATATAAGGTAATGTTTTTTTCAACCAACATCTCACCATATTTGTAGTTGTTGTCAAAAGTTGAAGCTTTTGGTTTTTTATTCGGATTTAAACCGCCAAAAATTTCTTTTACGAACATTTTTGCTACACGATTTGGGGTGCCTTTTAGGCTATCATCCGTTAAATCCATACCCAAAGTAAGCAACATATTTTCTACATCTTTCTTGATGCGTTCAATTTTTTCTTCATCCGAAATAGCAAAAGCATCTTCTCTTATCGGATTATTAGCGTTGGTACTAATATGATTATTTCCTATTTCGTCGTGGAATTCTTCGTTATTTGTCATTAAAAATTACTATTTGTTGGGTGTGTATTTTTCAAGGGGTAAAGATAAATAATAAATAGTAACAAATTCAATCGCTTGAGGGAATTAATTGCCTTGTTTTTCTTAATATTTCGGGTGTAATTTTAACAAAAAAAGACAATAACTCCTTTGAATTATTGTCTTTTTATACTTCTATTTTTTGTTTCTAAGAACGTTGGTTGTATTCTTTTATTGCTTCTTTTAGAATGTGAACCGCTTTTATGAGCTCTTCTTTACTTAAAACATAGGCAATACGAACTTGATTTAAACCCACACCGGGAGTAGAATAAAAACCAGCAGCAGGCGCTACCATAACTGTTTCTCCATTAAAATCATAGGTTTCTAAAAGCCATTGTGCAAAATCGTCGGCATTGTCTATTGGGAGTTGAGCGATACAATAAAAAGCGGCTTTTGGGCTTTTTACTAGTACTCCATCTATTTTGTTAAGTTCATGGATTAAAATGTCTCTTCTTTCTTTGTACTCTGCAATTACTTCGTCAAAATAACTTTTTGGCGTGTCTATAGCGGCTTCACAGGCAATTTGTTCAATTGTAGGTGGACACAAACGTGCTTGTGCAAACTTCATTGAAGCGGCAATAACTTCTTTGTTTTTGGTTACCAAGCAGCCTATTCTAGCGCCACACATACTGTATCTTTTGGAAACTGAATCAATCATAATGACATTTTGTTCAATTCCTTTTAGGTTCATTACAGAGAAATGTTGGTCTTTCTCGTCGTAAATAAATTCGCGATATACTTCATCAGCTATGAGGAAGAGGTCATATTTTTTAACCAATGCACCAAGCTGATTTATTTCAGATTCAGAGTAGAGATATCCAGTAGGATTATTAGGGTTGCAAATTAATATTGCCTTCGTTTTACTAGTAATAGCTTTTTCAAATTCTTCAATCGTTGGAAGAGTAAAGCCACTTTCAATGTTGGAAATTACTGGAACAACTCGTGCGCTTGATTCAGCCGAAAAAGCACTGTAATTAGCATAAAAAGGTTCAGGAATAATTATTTCGTCTTCGGGGTCCATAATGCTTCCTAAGGCAAAAAGTAAAGCTTCTGAACCTCCTGTTGTAATCATAATGTCCTCAGTAGCTACTGAAACATTTTGATTTTGATAAAATTGGGCTAATTTTTTTCTATAGCTTTCATAACCAGCAGATGGTCCATATTCAATAATATCTAGTTGTATATTTTTGATAGCTTCAATAGCGAGTTCGGGGCTTTTTATATCGGGTTGACCAATGTTTAAATGATAGACTTTGCGTCCTTTTGATTTGGCCAAATCTGCAAAAGGGGCTAATTTTCGAATTGGCGATTCAGGCATTTTTTTACCTCTGATTGAAATACTAGGCATGTTTTTTATAATTTGGTGCAAAATTGCGATTTTTTTTCCAAATTAAATGTAAATTTAATTCCTATTTGTTATCAAATTCTAACAAATATGTTGAATTTTTTGTACTATTACCGAAACCCTTTTTTAATGAGAATAACTCTATTTTTTCTGCTATTTTTTCTTGGACAGTTTACTAACCGTGCTCAAGAAGGGTTTCAGTTTTTAGCCAATCAAACTCAAGTTGAGATACCATTTCAATTGATTAATAACTTGATTTTTGTACCGATTACGGTTAATGGAATCGAACTTAATTTTCTATTAGATACAGGAGTAGAGGAAACTTTATTGTTTAGTTTGGATGATAAAAAAGAACTAAACCTCTACAATATAGATAAAATTCAACTGCGAGGTTTAGGTAGTGAAGAGTCAATAGAGGGATTAAAGTCTACTAATAATTATATGTTTGTAAAAGGATTACTCTCTTCAAAACAAAATTTTTATATCATTTTAGACCAAAATTTCAATCTCTCGTCACATATTGGAATTCCTGTAAATGGGATTATTGGGAAACAGTTTTTTATTAATAATCTTATCGAGATTGACTACACCAGAAAAAAGATAACTGTAACAAAACGCAATTCGAAGTATCAACAAAAGCTGGATAAAAAATTTGTGAGCCTTCCCATTTCAATTGAAAAATCCAAGCCCTACTTCAAGGTTCAACTGAAAATGCAGGATGCTTACATCGAATCCAAAATGTTGATTGATATTGGTAACAGTGATGCTGTTTGGATTTTTCAAAACACCACAAGCGGAATTAATGTGCCCAAGAAAAATTTTGATGATTTTTTGGGAAAAGGATTTAGTGGAGATATTGAGGGTAAAAGAGCAAAAATTACTGAAATAAAGATATCCGATTTCAAGTTTAGTACTCCAATTGTCGCATTCCCAGATTCGAGTTCTTTGAAACATGTTAAAATGGTCGAGAATAGAGTAGGGTCTATTGGTGCTGAAATTTTCAGGAGATTCAAAGTGGTTTTTGATTATGAAAGAGGAATGATTTATCTTAAGAAAAATGCGAATTTCAAATCCCATTTTAAGTACAATAAAAGCGGTATTGAGATTGAGCAAAATGGATTGAAATGGGTAGAAGACTATATAAAGCTTGAAAATAGTCTTTTAACTTCAAGTGGTTTTGGCAAGCAAGAATCAAATAAGGTGACTGTAAGAAATGAGTATAAATATAAATTCGAGTTGAAACCCAACTATATTATTGCTAACATTCGCAAAAAATCAGCTGCTGAAAAATGTGGATTGAAAGTAGGTGATGAGATTGTTTCTATCGGAGGAACTCCAGTATTTAGGTACACCCTTCAGAAAATTAATAGTTTATTTATGGAGGAAGAAGAGAAATACATCGCCATAGTAGTGTTAAGAGATAATAATAAATTAAAGTTCGCTCTCAAGTTAGAAAGCGAACTTTAATAGGTTTAAAGGACTTCCCCTTTTATTTTCAATGCAATTCGACCATTTTCTTGATTCACAGCATTGGTTTCAACGGTAATAGTTTTTCTAATAGGGCCAGGAGTCATATTGTATTTTACTTCGATTTTTCCGCTCTCACCAGGTTGAATAGCTGTTGTTGGTTTACTCAAAATGCTACATTCTTTTGTAGATAGTATATTAATGATTTGTAAAGGGGCATCTCCAGTGTTTTTAAATTCAAAGGAACGAATGCCGTTATCATTTGATTTACTTACTTTTCCATAATCAATGGTGTTGTCTGGGGTAGAGAATTCTATTTTTGGACCACTTTGGCTGTAAGTTGCAACGGAAAAAAGCAAAGTTACCATTACAATAATAAGATTTTTCATATAAGTAGATGTTTTTTTGGTTGAGTAAATATAGTTTCTTTTAATTAGAGTACAAATTATTAAATCGCTTTTTATACTCTACTTTAATTAATTACTTTTGCCAGCTGATTAGTAACAAATACCGAACCACTTTTAGTTTTATTGCTTATTTTTTTAATCGTTTAATTGTCTTCTGTTTATGAGTTTTTGAAAATAAGAGCAGTAAAAAAAAACGATCAGTAAGTACTAATTTAACTATTTGTAGAATAACCAATGACCAATCAAACCATATAAAATAATTGATTTAAACCAATACAAATGAGTATTCCTGCACAATTTGACGCTAAAACTATTGAAACAAAATGGTATAACTACTGGATGAAAAATAATTACTTTCATTCAACACCAGATCATAGAACGCCTTATACCATTGTAATTCCACCTCCTAACGTTACTGGAGTGCTGCACATGGGACATATGTTGAATAATACAATTCAAGATGTTTTAATCCGAAGAGCTCGTTTGAAAGGTTTTAATGCTTGTTGGGTGCCAGGAACGGACCACGCATCGATTGCTACAGAAGCAAAAGTAGTGGCTAAATTAAAATCAGAAGGCATCAATAAAGCCGATTTAACGCGTGAAGAATTTTTGAAACACGCCTACGATTGGACAGATAAATATGGTGGAACTATTTTAGAACAATTGAAACAATTAGGTTGCTCTTGTGATTGGGATAGAACCAAATTCACAATGGATCCAGATATGTCGGCATCTGTTATCAAATCTTTTGTGGATTTGTATAACAAAGGAATGATTTACCGCGGCTACCGAATGGTAAATTGGGACCCTGAAGCAAAAACTACTTTATCTGATGAAGAGGTAATTTACGAAGAACAACAAGGAAAGTTATTTTTTCTAAAGTATAGCCCCCCAACCCCCGAAGGGGGAGCTTCAACTAATTCTGAAGGAGTTATTGTTGCTACAACTAGACCAGAAACAATCTTTGGTGATACCGCAATTTGTGTCAATCCAAACGATGAAAGATATTCGCATTTGATAGGTAAAACTGTTGTAGTGCCTATTTGTGGTAGAGAAATTCCTGTTATAGCCGATGAGTACGTAGACATGGAGTTTGGAACAGGTTGTTTGAAAGTGACTCCAGCACACGATATGAATGATAAGACGCTAGGAGAGAAACATAATTTAGAGATTGTTGATATTTTCAATGAAGATGCGACTTTAAATAGTTTTGGTTTACATTACCAAGGCAAAGATCGTTTTGTAGTTCGTACCGAAATTGCTAAGGAATTAGAGTCAATAGGTGCTTTGGCTAAAACAGAAATTCATTTAAATAAAGTAGGAACCTCTGAAAGAACGAAGGCAGTAATCGAACCAAGATTGTCTGACCAATGGTTCTTAAAAATGGATGATTTAGTAAAACCAGCGATTAAATCGGTTTTAGAAGATGGCGATGTTAAATTGCATCCTTCTCGTTTTAACAATACCTATGCCCATTGGTTGAACAACATTCGCGATTGGAATATTTCTCGTCAATTGTGGTGGGGACAACAAATTCCTGCCTATTTCTATGGTGACGGTAAAGAAGATTTTGTAGTAGCTGAAAACATTGAAGAGGCTTTAGTCTTAGCCAAAGAAAAAACTTCTAACTCCTCACTTCTAACCTCTGACCTTCGTCAGGATCCTGATGCCCTTGATACTTGGTTTTCTTCTTGGTTATGGCCAATGTCTGTTTTTGGTGGCATAATGGATCCTGAAAATGAAGATTTCAAATACTATTATCCAACCAATGATTTGGTTACAGGGCCAGATATTTTATTTTTCTGGGTAGCCAGAATGATTATTGCAGGATATGAATATGCTGGTGAAAAACCATTTACGAATGTGTATTTAACAGGTTTGGTTCGTGATAAACAGCGTCGCAAAATGTCGAAGTCTTTGGGGAATTCTCCAGAGCCTTTGGAATTAATTGAAAAGTTTGGTGCTGATGGTGTTCGTGTAGGATTGCTTTTAAGTGCTTCTGCAGGGAACGACATTATGTTCGACGAAGAATTATGTAATCAAGGAAAAGGTTTTTCTAACAAAATTTGGAACGCTTTCAAATTAATCAAAGGTTGGGAAGTTTCTGAAACGATTCCACAACCAGAATCTTCAAAAGTTGCCATTGAATGGTACGAAGCGAAGTTGCAACAAGCCTTGGCTGAGATTGAAGACAATTTTGAAAAGTATAGAATTTCAGATGCTTTGATGGGAATTTATAAATTGGTTTGGGATGATTTCTGTTCTTGGTTCTTAGAAATGATCAAACCTGCTTATCAACAACCAATTGATAAAGCTACGTTTGATAAAGCCATCGAAATGTTAGAAAACAATATGAAATTGTTGCATCCATTTATGCCTTTCCTAACAGAGGAAATTTGGCATTTAATCGCGGATAGAACCAAAGAAGAGGCTTTAATTGTTTCGACTTGGCCAGAGATTAAGCCGTTCAACGCTCAATTGATAGCTGATTTCGAAAATACAATCGAAGTAATTTCTGGAATTAGAACCATCCGTAAAGACAAGAATATTCCGTTTAAAGATACTATTGAATTGAAAGTGGTGAACAATGATAAAGCTTCTACGTATTTCGATGCAATAGTAACTAAATTGGGGAATATAACTTCATTAGCATACGTTTCAGAAAAAGTGGATGGTGCTTTGTCTTTCCGTGTAAAATCCAACGAATATTTTATTCCGATTACTGGAAATATTGATGTAGCAGCCGAAATTGCTAAATTGACCGAGGAATTAAACTATACCAAAGGCTTTTTGAAATCGGTACAAGGAAAATTAGCTAACGAAAAATTTGTAGCTGGTGCACCTGAGAAAGTAATTGAAATGGAACGTAAAAAAGAAGCGGATGCCTTAGCAAAAATTGCTACTATTGAGCAAAGTTTGGTGGGATTGAAATAATAACTAGACATTTTTTTAAATATAAAAATCCCAATACTGAAATTTTTTCAGTATTGGGATTTTTTAGTTTTACAGAATATATTTTTCTATTAATTCAGTCCATTCATTTATAATATTATCTGCTAAGTCAATGTGATTAAAAGATTCATTATTATCATTTTCTATTAAATAATAGTAGATAACTTTAGGTTTAGGCATTAATTTGTTTACTTCATTATCAAAGCTGATAGTGTTTACAAATATAGTTACGCTTTCTTTATTACAATCTGAATTATGTCCTCTTTCATTAGTTAATTTTAAATGTTTTGAACGATTAGCTAAATCAGCTGCAATTTTGACAAATTTACTATCAGTAATAAAATCTTCAATACTTTTATTGCTTAATGTGAAATTACTATCATTTTTTAACCAATCTTTTAAATGATAAGCATTTTGAAAGAAAGACCACAAATTATCTTTGTAAATTATTTGATTTACATTGTAATCATTGAGTTTTTCTCGTGCTCTTTTTAATCTTTCTAATTGATCTTTATAACCTAGTTCTTCGTTTATCATTTTTAAATTTTTATGTAAATTTAATAAACTATTTAGCATTTTAATTCTTTGAAAAGATACTTTAGATTGCCACTATTGAAAAAGTTTAGCAAGCTTAAAATAGGTTGTACTAAAATATAAAACCAAAAAAACCAATGTTGAATTGCCAACATTGGTTTTTTTATGGATTACTAATTACTGATTACAATTTGTATTTCAAGATTGCCATAACTTGTGTTGGCGCAATTGGGTTTACACTATAGTTTTCGTGAACGGTGTAGTTCAATTCGTTGGTGATGTTAGAAACTTTGCACAACAATGAAACTTTTTTCCATTCATAACCAACCGATAAATCAACGGTAGTATATCCTTTTAATGGGATGTCTCTATCTTCAATGGTTATCGTATACGTTTTTGGATTTGTTGCAGGTTTGTTTTCAGTCCATACGTAACGGTCATTCCATCCGCCCACTCGATCACCTATATAACTGGCCATACCACCTAGGGTTATTCCTTTGAAAAATCCTTCTGGAATTTTGTAAAATACGCTAAAGTTGGCGGTGTGTTTAGGAGTTCTGGTTAATAGATCGCCTTCAATCAAACTTCCATTAGTGCCTGAAGTTTTGGTGATTTTTGTTTCATTAAAGCTGTATCCTGCCATCAAGTTAAGTCCTTTCATCGGATTGGCATTGATATCAATTTCAATTCCTTTTCCTTTAGTTCCACCAACTAATTCTTTTAAATTGGTATTTACGTTTGGTGTAACACCATCTGAACCAAATGCTGCAGTTTGCGCTAGATTATTGTTTTCTATAATGTAAGCAGTTACATTTGTAGTAATTAAACCTTTCATAAAGTCTTTTTTGATTCCAACCTCGTATTGGTCAATAATTGAAGGATCAAGTGGTTTTAAATCTACTGTCGTACCTGTGTTTGTTGTGAAGGAGTTGGAATAACTAGCAAACAAACTTGTTGTTTTGTTAGGTTGAATTACAATACCACCTTTTGGCGAAAATGCCGTGTTGATTGTTTTTGCGCCTTCTACAGGTTTTGCGTTTTGGTATGAGGTGGTAATGGTATTAACGTTGTTTATTTTTTCGATAGTTTCTTTGGTAGTCGTAACATAATTTTCTTGCCATGACCATCTAATTCCAGCCAAAACTTTAATATAATCATTAATCGTGATTAAATTTTGCGCATAAACACCAAAACGTTGAGTGAAGGTTGTAGCTAGCTGTGTAATTCTGCTGTCGTAAGGTACATTTCTACTTTGAGTATTGTAATCGTAGTTTAAGATATTAATAGCAGTCGATTCAGTTGTTATTAAGTCAGCAGGTTTTGAAGGGTTAAAGAATCCAAAAGTATAATTAGGTGCCATTGAGTCTTCGAAATCTGCACCTGTAAAAATTTGGTGTTTAATTTTTCCTGTTTTAAATGTTCCTTGTAAACTCAATTGATTTCCAAATATATTTTCTGAAGCATCTAAGCGAGTTAAACCACGTTTCCAATTTACTTCTTTTACTCCAGCAGCATTTGTAGTGTATACTAAACCAGACATTTGAGCTGTAGATAGTTGCATTCTTCTGTAGGTTTGATAGGAACTATTGAAATTCAATTTCCAATTGCTGTTAAAATCATGTTCTACTAAAACAGAAGCACTTGAGGATTTAGTATTTCCATTGGACCATTTTGCGCCAAAGAATTGGTTTCTTGGTAAATCTAAAATTTCTTTTCCAACCAATCCTGTTCCAAAATCCGGTGTCCAATCGGCACTTAGATAATCTCCCTGTAATGTAATTTGTGTTTTTTCAGAAAGTAAAAACAAGAACGAAGGATTAAAATAAATTCTATCATTAGTCACAAAATCTCTAAAACTTTCTGATTTTTCATAAGAACCATTGAAGCGATAGGCGATGGATTGATTCAAAGGACCATATACATCAAAGGCTGGTTTGTAATAATTGTAGCTTCCCATTTGCATAGAGAATTCCCCGCCTTCATTAAATTTTGGTGTTTTGGTAATCATGTTTAGGATACCGCCTGGAGCTACATTGCCATAAAGTAGAGCTGCACCACCTTTTAAGAATTCTACTTTTTCAAGTCCTGAAATTTCTGGTATAGATCCGCCGTTAAATCTGAATCCGTTTTTGAACATATTGTTCGCGGTCATATCATAACCTCTGGACCAAAATGACTCTTGTGCTCCGCCTCGTGCTGATCCAACATAAATACCATTAGCATTTTTGATTACATCACTCATACGAATGGATTGTTGCTGCTCGATAATTTCGGCTCCAATTACCTGTACCGTTTGTGGATTATCCATAGGTTTTAAACCCGAACGGATAGCAGAAATGGGCTTTCTTTGTTTATGTGCCGTAACGATAACTTCGTTCAAAGTACCACCTTTCTTGTTTTTTACCGTATCATTTTCAAACTCGTACGATTCAATTTCAGTTTTTTTATCGGCTGTAGTAGCCTGTGCTTGATTTGTATCTTGTGCACTACTAGCAAAATAGCTTAATAGTATTGCGGGGAGTAAAATATATTTCATTTTGTTTATTTGGAATAATTAAAAATAACTATGCAAATATAAACTCCTTCTATGAAATCACAAAGCTTATTTAGATTAAATACGAATAAAAATTATGATTAGTTTTGAACTATTTGTTTGTCAGTAATTTGAAATGTTTTTCCGTGATGCATTCGTGACTTAAAAAGTCTTATTGTGCCAATTTCATGAAAGAAAACCATTTTTTTTTAGGTGTATTGAAAGCAAAATCGACTAAAGTTTAGCCTTCAATTTCTTTTTGAAGTTATTGGACCGAATCACTTTTCCGTTATCGGTAATCATAATGCAGCTGTAGTCCGCAAATTTTTCGAGTAAAAGCAATCCTTGTTGTTGTCCTAAAACCATTAGCGAAGTACTCAAACCATTGGCAGTTTCGGCATTGGGACCAAAAACGGTTACGCTACACAAACCCGTAGCAGGATATCCCGTGGCGGGATTGATGATGTGCGAATAGCGTTTGCCATCAAAAACGACATATTTTTCATAACTCCCCGAAGTGGTTACGGCTTCTTGCCTTAAGGGAACAACCGCCATAATTTTTTCAGGTCGAAAAGGGTTTGTAATGCCAATATTCCAAGGTTTGCCATTAGGCTGCGTACCCCACGTACTCATATCGCCAGAGCCATTAATGATTCCAGCGGGAATGCCTTTAGCCAGCATCATAGCGCGACATTTATCGGTGGCGTAGCCTTCGCCCAAAGCGCCAAAACCAATTTTCATTCCTTTTACTTTCAAGAAAATGGTCGATTGAACAGAGTCTAAAATAATGTTTTGATAGCCTACTTTTTCAACCGATTTTTTAATGGCTTCTGCCGTTGGCATCTCGGTCATCGACCCGTCAAATTTCCAAATCCTATCCATAGCCGCAAAACTAATGTCAAACGCACCCTTGGTAATCCTAGAAAATTCAAGCGCTCTTTGGGTCAAATCAAATACTTCTTTGTCGACTTTTACGGGGCGAATACCCGCATTTTGATTCACTTCCGAAACTTGAGAAGTGGGTTTCCAGTCCGAAATCAAATGCTCAATACGAGTGATTTCGGCAACAACAGCATCGATATTTTCTTTTGCCGCGGCAGAGTCTTTAGCTACAATCGTAATGTCAAAACGTCCGCCCATAAGCAAAGTCGTTTTTTTTCGTAGCACTTGGCTCTCACACGAAACACTCCAAATAAGTGCTAAAAGAAAAAGGTTTTTGGTTGACATATTTTTTATTTCAGATAAATATATTGATTTTGGGCGCGCCCCTCCCGAAAAAGGTCGGGTCGGGCTGTACGTTCCCGCTTTTTTTGAGCAAAAAAAATGCTCAAAAAAGAGCTCCACTGCCATCCCTCACGCAACCGTTCCTAAAGAAAATTAGCGTTCCACTATTCGAATTGTAGGTAAAAACGGGACGATGTAAAGCTCTACAAACTATCATAGGCACTCCTTATTTTTTTTATTCCTGCAAGGTCTTTTTTTGACCTTGTAGGTATTTGAATTATATGACTATTCGTGACTAGGACCATTTCATAGCTTAAATTAGTTCTCCGCTATTATTAAGCTTGCTTCATTCTTTTCTTTTCTTTTCTTTTCTTTGCGTCTCTGCGACTTTGCGAGTTCAATTTCACGCAAAGTCGCAGAGACGCAAAGTGAATAAAATACTTTGACTATTTGGTATGAGTTACGGCAGTTATATTGAATCAAACAAAGATACCTACAAGGTTTTGAAAACCTTGCAGGAAATAGTTACATTGCGACTAATCTTTAAATAGCTTCTCCCGTTCCTTTGGAGAGGTTCGGGGAAAGGCATTCTAATAACAATCCGTCAAGATTTGCCCTTTGGCTTTATAATCAGAAACGCTGGAATTGGTCTCACCCAAAAGGGTTTCGAGCACTTTTTCTACATCTTTTTGCATCGCCAAAGAACCGCAAATCATTATAACGCCATTTTCATTTAACAGCGCTTTGAAAAAAGCGGCATCACGCTCGACCAACTGTGTTACACGACAGCCGTTTGCTGTTCTAGATAAGGCCAAATTAAAGCTTTGAAGCCTTTGTAGGTCCATCATTTCTTGGGCTAGTTTTGTATAGCTTGTAACGCTTTTTGTCTCGGTTCTAAAACCACAATACAAATGCGTTTCCGTTTTGGGTGTCGATTCTTGAATCATTCCTAAGAACGGCGCAATTCCAGTTCCATTAGAAATTAAAGCAACTTTGGTCGCTTGTTTCGGGAAGTGAAAAGCGGTATTCGTGATTACTCGTGCTTTTATTTTGGCACCTATTTCAAGTTGATTCAAATAACCCGAACCTAATCCGTATTCGTGTAATTTGACCACCAATTGTAGTTGTTCGTCGTGTTTACCGATGGAGTATAAACGCTCTCTACTGTCGTTAGCAGGATAAATGGCTAACAAATCTCCCGATTGGAATTTGGTCGTCCAAGGCGTTTTGAAGCTGACCAAAAAGGTGTCTTCGTCCGTTGATACTTGTGTTTTGGATACAACTTCAAAAGTTTGTAGACCCTTTGGAATTGTATTGTAAAGCGATGGAGTAGTAGCAAGAGGTAAGGAAGTTGCAGTATTCCATAACTGAATCCAAGCCACAAATTCTTCTGTTGATTTGTCGTTTATGGTATGTAACGGTACGATGGTTTCGCTCCAATTTTGTTTTGCTAATGCAACTTCTAAATCATAAGCAAAACCACAAAAATCCTCATAGGATCTAGACCCAAAACCAATAATAGCGGTTTTGATTTTTTGTTTTTGTGTAGTTTTACTCAATAATTCAATAAATTGATTCGCATTAGATGGAGCATCGCCCATACCGTGAGTTGCTGCAAAAACTAGCAATTGTTCTGCTTTTGGAAACAGGGTATAGGAATTCATCTCGGCGAGATAGGTTTTTTTGCCAAGAGCAATAAATTGCTGTTGCACGGCATTGGCAAATCGCAGGGTACTTCCGTTTTCTGAACCTACGAGTAGAATGATTTCGCTGTCTTTGGCCTTGAACTTGTTTTTTATGCGACTGGCTCTGCGTCGCAACGTCATCGCAAATCCAGAATAAATAAAGAACAACAGATTGATACTAGCCAAACCTAGAATTACAGCCCATAAAATGCTAGTTCTTCCGGTGTGTAAATCGAGACTTAGGTCTTTCAATTGTGTGGTGGTTGCTGTTGGTTTTTCGGTAACTACAGCTCCAGTTATTTGATGTACTTCTATTTCTCTATCTTTTAGATGAATGATAAAGTATTCTTCAGGATCATCCGAAAAAGGAAATTCTATTTTGGTGACATCAGCCAAAAGCGTGGTGTTGAAAAAAGATGTTTTTTGTTTTTTGGACGAAGGCTGGGCTACCGTTTCGGTTGCTGAAGCATCGTTTTCTATAAAAAAATGAAACTTTTCAAGGGTAAGATACGCACCAGTAATCGCAATGATGAGTATCGGCAACAGTGCTAATCTTCCAGTAATAATGTGATAATATTGGGCGAAGTTTTCTTTTATTATTTTAGTAAATACACTTCGAATGCTTCTTTGACGATTAATGAGTAACGCCAAGCCAGAAAGTGCAATAAGCGCCAATAAAAATGAAATAAAGCCTACTATAAATCGTCCGGTTTCTTTTAAAAACAAAGAGCGGTGCAAAGCCGTGGTCCATTGTATGAATTCGCTTTTTGGGGTTGGTTTTCCTAGAATTTTACCATTGGTTGGATCTATATAGGCATTTACGTCATTGCCTTCTTGATCTATTCCTTCAAGAAGAACAAATTGATTGTGATCTACACTTACTGCTGTTATTTCAGGATAGGTTTTTCGTAAAACAGGAAGCGTTTCTGCTAACGTTATTCTATCGAAATTACTGACTTGGTAAGAAGGTATTTTTTCTTGAATGGCATCTACAGCTAAAATGGTACCCGTACCGGCTGCTAGGGCTAAAAAAAGGGAAGAGAAAATCGCTAGAACCAAATGTGCGTAGCGCCAAAAGGAGAGAGTCATAGAAAAAGGACTTTTAGTTTTTATGATGTACAAATTGAAAAAAACGAAGTCAAATAAGATAGACAGGGCATTCGCATTTAAAAAAAGTTAGCCACAAATTACACCAATTGACACTAATTGTCATCGAAACTGAAATTGAATGTCACGAATTCCAGCAACATTAATAATTCGTGTCATTAAAACACATTTTAATTCGTGATTCATTAGTGAATTGCTTCGCCTATTCGCTATCGCTCGGGTCGTGGTGGATATTTTTAAAAGCGAATGCCCTGTAAGATGAAGGCTGTGGTTCCTCAATCTTAAATGACTTTACCTATTTTTTACAAGATGCTTTTAGATTTTATTGAATCGTACATAGCGGATATACCCTTTGCCATCCGTTTTGGTAGCCAATCCTTCTGTTGTTAATGGAATTTCGGCATCGGCAACATAGTATTTGTTATCTTCTACAGCACTTTCAAAACGGAGTTTGTAGCCTTTGTTGATTTTGGCATCTTCTATCTCAATAGTGGTAATGCTGCGATCTCCTCCAGTTACAGAAGCTCCAGTTTTGGCACTTATGTTTTCTTGTTTTTTCGATTGGAATTTATGCCATTCTTTGACGGTTTTGTACCATTTTTTATCGTCACCCATTACGTAAAGCGTTTTCTCATATTCTCCTTTTGGATTGATTAACGATACTACAACATAGGCGCCTTCGCCCACATAATTAGACATTTGCAACATGCATTTGTATTTGCTAGTTTGGCCAGTGGCTTGAAAAGATAAAAAACTGATAAGTACAAGTAAGCTTATTTTTAAGAATGATTTCATTATGAGGATAAATTATAAGTATGAATTATGAGTTATGAATTATGAGTTTTTTGAAACTAATTGCTAGTCCACCAATCACTAAAGACTAATCACTAAAGACTAATCACTAAGGACTAAATACTAACCACTAACCACTAACTAAACTATTTCAAAAACTCTAAATCTGTTTTGTTTTTGGTTAATGTTTCGTTTTCTTTGGCCAATGCGTACGGGGTTTCGTCAAAATCTGTTTTGCTTTCTTTTTGAGCACCAATAGATACTAAATATTTTAAAATCGTATCGTCTTTTGTAGTCATAGCCGCTTTGTGTAAAGCCGTTAAGCCATCATTATTTTTTGCGTTGAGCGCTATTTTTAAATAGGCTAATTTTTTGAGCAAATTTAAATCGTTTTTGATAACCGCCAAATGATAGAGTGTGTTTCCATCTTTTTGAGGTGAAGAAAGACGTAAACCTTTGTCTTGTAAAATCTTTATTTTAGCTTCAAAAGGATCTTCTTTTGGCGTGTTCGTTCCTTCAGGGCCTCGTCCTGCACCCATTTGAGGGCGATACGATTGAATCAAATAGTAGCCTAAATTGTTGCCATCTTTATCGGTTACCGCGATGTCAGCACCATGATTCAAAAGTTGCGTGATTGCTTCAGGTGTTCCTGATTTAACGGCAAAAGTTAAGGCAGTTTCTTTTTTTGAGTTTTGCGCATTGGTGTTTTTAGTTACCGCTATTAATTGTTCCAAAGTAGCAGTTTCACGACCAGCAGCAGCAAGCATCAGCGGTATGTTTCCTTCTTTATCTGCTTGGTTAGGATCTACACCTTTGGATAGAAAATAGGCTATGATTTCTGTTTGATTGGGTTTGTTTGCTAAATAGTGAAGCACCGTTTCACCAGATTTACTGCTAGTAGTAGGCTTGATTTTCAATTCTTCTACTAAATATTTGTATGTTTCGAGCGTGCTTGTTTCTTTACGTGTACCTTGAGCGGCAAAAAGAAGCGCATTGTTAGTGTATTTTACTCCTTTTGCTAAAAGGGTTTTCAAGAAAGCAACATTGCCAGTTTTTGCAGCATAATCAAATGCTGTATTGCCGTTGCTATCTACATCTTTTATGGATAATCCTTTTGTTGTCAAATAGTCGCTAACTGCTAAATTTTTGTCCGTTGGAATGGCCATTAGTAATAAAGTAAGACCGTCTTTGTATTTTTTCTTTGGATCAATGCCAGCTTTAAAAAAAGCTTCGTATAATTTTGGATTTGCTTGTCCTGCAATGGCCGCAAAGGTAAGCGGTGTTTCCCCTTTACTGTCTTCCAGATGAATGTCAGAGCCTTTGGCGATTAAGTATTCTATAATTTCTACATTACCTTTGTAAGACGCCCAATGCAAGTAAATTCGGTTGTCGTGGGTCAATTTGTTTACCTCGTTTCCGGGTTGTTCCAATAAGAATTTAATGGTAGCAGCTGGCGCATCATTATTGATAGCCATTACGGTTACATCAAAAGCATTGGGTGTTGCCGCAGTTGGGCTGTTGCCTTTTTCGATTTCGGCTTTTACAGCAGCCACATCTGGCGAAGTTTTCCAAAAGGATTGATCGAGTAGGCTATTTTTTTGTTGGGCACTGCATAATAGAGTAACAGTAAAGACTAATGGGGTTAAAAAGTATTTTTTCATGTTTGAAAAGGTAAAACGATATGTTTTTTAGTATTATTTAGAATAAATAAAAATAATAGCAAAGGTAAAAATAAATAATAATTTACCAATATTTATTTAGCGTTTGTATACCGCTTTTGATATCTATATATAGACACAAATAAAGGTAAAAGGTTTAATGGAGTTTCATAATTTAATGTGAAATCATTGTTTTATTTTACCATACCAAATAAAAAACGGCAAGTATGGTTTGTTTAGAAAACTTAAATGCTTAAAAATATTGGAGTTAAGAAGTTTTTATCAATATCAAGTATATTTTTTTTAATTAATATTACCCATCAAACTTCGTAACAAAACGGAATTATTCGATAAAATCAAGAGGATACTACTCAATTAAATGAGTCCAGCTTCTTGTTTTATTTTTTTATTGTTATTTAAATTTTCTGCCCCACCATAATAAGAAACCAGTTATAGGTAGTGATGCGCAAAGTAAACTCGCTATGAATGCAATAATCTTACCTGTAATCCCACCAATAGCACCAATATGAATGTCATAATTCATACGAATAACTTTGTCTGCAAAATTTGCGTTTTTGTATTTACTATAGATGCTATTGGGTTCAAGCTCTTTTAAAGTATTTTGATCGAAGAAAAGATAATCCATGTCGTAATGAAGTTCATCAGAATTAGAAACTTCAACCAAAATTGAAGTTGTGTCATTTTCAGGAAAATGTAGTTCAAAACTTCTTACGTTTTTATATTCTTTTTTTAAGTTTGGGATTAATCCATCAACTAGATTTTTGGGAGCAACTTGGGTAAAGACTTTTTCGTTTTTAGGGTTTACAAATCTAGGATTTTTATCACCACCCGTAGCGATATAAGTGATGTAGTAAAACCATCCAAAAGCCATTACACATCCTGTAAAAGTTAAGATTATAGCGAATACTGAGGTATAAAATCCAACTACGGTATGTAAATCAAAGTTTTTGCGTTTCCATCGTGTTTTGTTATTCCAATCGAATTGTAGTCGTTGACCCAAATTTTTTCTTTTTTTGGGTAACCAAAGGATTAATCCAGTAATTATCAATACAAAAAATAATAATATTGAGTACGATACTATTAATGAACCAACTGCTTCTGGTAACCATAAGCGTATATGTCCTTTTAGTATAAATCCAAAAAAAC
Organism: Flavobacterium sp.; assembly: GCF_027531905.1. Classification (GTDB taxonomy): domain Bacteria; phylum Bacteroidota; class Bacteroidia; order Flavobacteriales; family Flavobacteriaceae; genus Flavobacterium. The sequence goes on from NZ_JAPZSU010000008.1 coordinate 90,221, forward strand.
CACCATCATTATCTACTTGGTGAATTATTTTTCCAGTATATGGATTTAAAAATAGGCTTTGGTAAAATATTTCAGGTTCGGCTTCGTAATAAATTACTTCTATAGCTTCGTCTGGTTGTCCAAATAGTACACCATGAATTTTCCGATTTGGATTTTCTTTACTTGCAATTTCTTTTATTTTTGAAGCACTAATGTATTCCTGATTAATTGGAATTACCTTTTTATAATCTGAATATAAACTCTCTATTTCAGTTTTAAAAACCCACAAACAGCCAGTGATAGCTACTATAAAAACAACCAAACCAGTACTCAACCCTAACCAAAGGTGTATTTGTCGAATTGTATTTTTAAAATTATTTTTTTTCATCTTGTAAATACCTTATAAACGATTAACACTTCAAAACAATAATTTGTTTTGAAGTGTTAGAAATACAAATCTATTTTTTAAACATTTAGATTATAATTTGTAAAATCCTTTGATAGATTGACCTACTATTTTAGCTCCTTTTTTGCCAGTAGCTGTAGCAATGTCTATTTGATATACATAGGCTTCTGTTTCTGTTTCTATACTTTCGTAAACTTTTCCATCTTGGATAAATACAGGAGAAGTATATCTTTTAGCATGTAAAGGGACATTGGCTACATCAGTAACGGTTTTTGCAACTAAATCTATGATGACTAACTTTTGATTAAATGCTGTTTGGCTTCTAGAAAAAGCATCCCAAGGAATATTGGTGTCAGCTTTCAATATTCTAGCCAAAGCTTTGTTCCCTCCGATATAGTCAAACCAAAATATTTTTCCGCCATTGGTTGCTGTTTCTATATTAAAGAAATAGTCTTTATCAAATTCTGTTGTTTGTGCTTTGATCTTTAAAATTCCAGAAGGTTTTGTTGATGCAGTCGAAAAACCAGCTGAAACTGTTCCGCAAGAAAACGAATATAAATCGCCGCTTTCTGTTTCTATTAATCCTGTTGTTCCTCCGTTTAGTCCAATATTTGAAGTTCTATCATCACTGATTATTTTTTCGGGAGTTGTCCCAACATTTGGATATGAATATACAGCTACATAGGCTTTATTGGCATCAAGTGTAGAAAAGTTACCCTCTGAATCTAAGACATGATAAGGGATAAATAACTTATCTGATCTAACTTCTAAAGCTGTTGGCCAAGCTACTTGCTTGTTTGCTTCGTCAGAGAAAATTTTTGTGCCCACAATTTTTTGAACCGATACATTATCTACATTAATAAAATGTAATCTTCTGTTTGCAAAGCCAACACGTGGAATTTCCATTGCTAGTAATGTTTTGTTATCATCTGATTTCCCGAACATTTCTAATGAGTTTTCAAAAATGAATTGCCCTTTTAGCTGAATAACCCCTTCATTATTTGCTGCATAGCCAGCACATTGATTATCAGTACTAAATCCCGATGCAAATAAAGTTTTGCCCACTGGATAATAAAAACGCCATCCTGTTTGTTCTATTCCTGTTCCTTGAGCTGAAATTTCTCCAGACATTACATCTTCTTTACTTACAATGTATTCAGTTCCAGCTGCTCCAGAGGTAATCAATGACATTGAAATTCCTGAGGATTTTTGATCGTTCGTGTTCGATTTATTATCATCGCTATCACAAGATCCTAATGTTAGCAATGCCACTGCTAATGCCCAATTTAAGTTTTTTAAATTTTTCATAGATATTTATATTTGAGTTATTTAATGGAATAGCGTAATTTTATGTATGCTGCTCTTCCGGGGTTTTGAATTCTAAAGTTGTCGTAAACTTTTGCATCTGCTAGATTTGTGACAGAACCAGAAATACTAAATTTTTTATTTTTAAAAATATATTCTAGATCGAATCTATGCGTCAATTGAGAAGGGATGGTGTTTTTTTCTCCTGAAGCACCACCATTTTCTTCTGCTAAGTAAAAATCATCTCCAAAATATGTACTCCAATATAGTGTACACCTGTTGTCAAATTTTTTATAAAAAGGTTTTACCGATAGATTGATATTCATAAAAAATGTTGGAATATTAGCTACTTTTCCTTTGTAATTACTATTTAAAACACCTTCATTAAATTGATTTTCTTCTGTAATATTTTGATAGGTAACATTGGTAGAAAGTTTAGCTATCTTTTTATAATCAATGCTAATACTGTTTTCGATTCCTCTACTCAAAACATCTTGTAAATTTTCATAATTTCCGAAAGGACCCTGTGGTGAAAAACGAATAAAATCAGTTGATTTTCTTAAAAATATATTTGATTCATATTCTAATTCCACATTCGAAATGTTTTTTTGTATGATAACCCCAATATTAAAATTATCGCTAGTTTCGGGTTTTAATCTAATATTAGGACTCTGACTAACACCATTTCCTAATATTTCATAAGATTCAGGTAGTCTGTATGCTTTTTCGTAAGATAGTTTTGTGGTTAAGAAACGAAAAGGATGCAGTGCTAAAGACGCACCATAGCCTATCTTAGAATAATTTGGCTCAGAAAGAATGATTGCATCTACATTGTCCAAAGGATCATTCAAAGATATTGACGCTAATAATTGATATCTTTTTGCAAATGCTGAAAAGTCAATTTTTTCATTATTATCCTTAAATGTATAGGCAATACTTGTTATATATTTTTGAAGAGTACTTGGTGTTTTGAAAGCCCTATTTAATTCGTCTACTGCATCATTTCCTTTTCTTTTTAAATAATTATGAACCAGATTAACAGATAAGTCATGGTTTTTATTAAATGGATATTTTATATAGACTTGAGAATTAAATAGTATATCTTGTAATGTAAACAATGATCTTCTTTCAAAAAGTTCTCCTTTGAAATCATCTGGATCTCTTGTTTCAATTACTTCATTCAACCAGTTGTATCTTTTATCACTGGTATCGTCTATTATTTCTTGAACCCTACCTCCAACTAAATTTGCATTAATTCTTAATTTTTGAAATGCTTTTTTATAATTAGCAGAAAATAAATAGGTGTTATTTCTCGTATTAAACGCACCAAAAGGTCTTAATATATTAAACTCAGGATGTTGTAGGTTTTTTTTGTTTTGGGCATAAGTAAGTTTAAAACTAAGTATGTCCGCAAAAGACTTGTCTACCAATCCAAATTCACCTGATAACATTGCTGATTTGTATTGATCATGAAATCGTTTAACAGATGCAGTACCAGTAATGTTTCCTAAAGCATCAAATACAGGAACATTATCGGTTTTAAAATTATTGTCGGAATAATTATAAAAAGAGTTTAGTTTAAAATAGTACTGATTTTCTTTGTTATAATATTTAGAACTAAGGGCAAACCTACTTGTATTAAATGAACCATAGCTATAAGAAGCATCTAAAAAGGATTCTTTTTTATTTTCAGTTTTCATATTAATCACTCCAGCTAAAGCATCACCTCCAAAATTAATAGGTACAACACCTTTGTAAACTTCAATAGATTCTAATAAAAGGATTGGGTAATTATTTAAGGTCAATGATGAACCATAGTTTTCCATAGGGACACCGTCCATGAAATATCGTATTTGATTCCCAGATAGACCATTTAATGATAAATTAAAACCAGAACCCAATCCGCCTGATTCTCTTATGTTTATTCCAGATTTGGTTTTGAGTACTTGATTGGCATCTAATGTTAAATTTTGTAATTCTTTGGTGTTTATAATCTCTATAGTAAAACCAGTCTCTTTTTGTCTTTTTGCGGCTGTTTTCCCTTTAATAGCAACTTCTGCCAATTGATTGGTGCGCTTTTTTAATTGAATTTGTATATTTTGTTTGCTATTGGTATTTATTTTGTAGGAATGATTCTCATACCCAAAATGGCTTATTTTTAAAGTCCACTCTCCAGAAGGTAATGCTATACTAAATTTACCATCTTCATCTGTCTTGGTAGCGATATTTAATTCAATGATCTCTATTGTAGTATCTACTATTGGAGTTGAAGTTTGATCAATTATTACACCTGTAGTTGATTTTTGACCATAAATAGTTAAAGAACAAAAGACTAATATCAAATAGAAGATTGTTGTATTGGACTTAATATTATTTATAATAGGAAACATTTCTCTTACCTTATTTAGATTTAATTAAAATAACAAAGCAAATGTAAAAGTCTTTATTATACAAACAAAATTTATTTAGAATAAATAAAAATAAAAACAAAGACAACTTTCTATCCGTTTCAACGATAGTGTTTTACGGATAAAAAAAAACTCGATTTTTTAGAATCGAGGTGTAAAAGAGTAATGGGTGTGTATTATTTTACCTTTTTGAGGGTATAGCTTTCTGAGGTAACTTTTCCCGCTTGTTTTCCAGAAATTTTCGCGATCAACGTATTGGTATTGGCTAATTTGTAATTAATTTTTTGAGGGTAATCGTGTTTTGGATTTTCGAATACCAAGTTTTTTTCGGTGGTGGAGGTGAGGGGAAACGATACGGCTTCGTCATTATTTTCGCCTTTTATAGTAGTTTTATAGATGAGGTTTTCTTCTTTTTGTTGCAACACAATTGTTTCGTTGTGCAAAGTATCTTTTCCTTTTATAAAATACGAAGTGCCTTCAAAAGTGCTGTCGTTTACGGATTTCCATGTTTCTTCTAAAATTCCTTGTTCAGATTGCTGGGTCCATTTGCCCAACAACCATTGCGAAGCTTTGATTTTTTCATTTTTATTTGCGTTGTTGTTACAAGACGCAAGTGCTAAAAAGACCAATAAAAGTGTCGTTTTTTGAAACATGATGCAAATTTTTTGTTTGGATTGATGGCGCTAATTTATGAAAAAGGAAGGAAACAAGTGGAATTAATTGGGGCAGAACAAAAAGGAAAGTGTTTTTTGGTTTGACAAAATTTGAGATCGTGTTGCAATGAATTAACAATTTTGTTTGATATCTATTTTAAGAAGCGATGTAAAAAAAATAGCCTTAAAAACCAGACGATAGTTGATATTTTGTAAATTTAAAAATGAGCCAATATGGCTAGAAGTCAAAGCTGTTTTTGGCGGATTTGTTATGAACTTATCGGGGTAGGTGTGAATTCCAAATTCTTCAACTGGTTTCTTAATTTTTTATGAAATAGATTAATTCACCAAATCTTTTCCCTAATGTGTATATGGCAAGAACACTTAATGAAATTACAATAATTTTAAATAGAAGTTTGTGTTTTCCATTTACTAGATAGTCGTTGGTTTTGTTTATCAATTCTCTAATTTCTATTTCTAAACTATTCATAATTAAGTGGTTTTAGGTTTTGATTTCTGTTCGTTTTTCATAAAGAACTTAGTAAAAACTAAGTTGAAAATTATGTTTATGAAAGGGTGTTTTTTTTGCTACTAGTTTATTAGAGTAGGCACGGATTGCAAATCCGCGCTATCGGGGTAAGAACACCTCGGACAGCGCGGTGCCTTATCTCTTGTAATATGAATATATATCGTTTTTGAACTTTTCTATGATAATTGCAATATCGCTAGTGATTCGATAAATATTTGATTTATGTAAACAGTTAATTACATTAATAGAAAAAACAAAAATTGGATTTGATAGATTTTCTTCGATTGAGTCGTGTTTAAAACCTGGGAAACCTAAATCTAAAATTATTTCACCTTTTTCTGTTCCTAAATCAAATTCATACTTAATTTTTATACCGCTTACAAGAATTTTAGAGTAATAATTCAAATCTGATACAAAAGGATGGTTTTCTAGATTCAATCCTCTTACTTTCATAGTTGAAATACTATCAAGTAATTTATCAAAACCTTTATGATTGTCCTTATAAACAATATCTAAATCGACAATTGATTTATATTTAAGTTGTGTTACAGAAATGTTTTGAAACGCTTTTAAAAATTCCACACGTTTTGAATCTTCAAAATCATCAAATCTAATCATGAAAAAATCATCATCTTTATCGATGTAATGTTCTTCTTTTAAAAACTTTCGTACTTTTTCAACTACAAAATCTACAACTTCTTTTGTTTCTGGCGAAGTATAATTTTTGTTTATAATTAACACATTGTTTTCTAAAACAACATCAATTTTTGCATTTCTATCTATTGTAGTAGATTTAAAATTTTCTAATGGATCTTCTATTTCAATTTCTATATCTAACGCAACTTTTATTTTGTCTTTACTTATTGTTTCAATGTAAAATTCTGGAGCATTTTTTAGATTGTAGCTTAATTTAAATTCACTTCGCTCAATTAAATCTTCGTGTAGATTTAGTTTTAAGTCAGCTAATTTCTCAAGTTTAAAGTCTTTCTTTACAGGAATTGAAGCATTGGTGAATTTTTGCTGCTTTTCTTTGATAACTTCATTACTTTCAATTAAATCAAATAGTTTTGAATCAATTATTGTTTTCAAGAAATATGGTAAAGTTGACTTCTTGTTTTTTGATTTTATTAATACATTTTTACTTTTCAAAATATCTGATAGTAATGAAGTGCTAATTGAATTTTTCAATAAATATTGGCGCAATAAGTCACCTTGTGGAACTCTTTTCATTTATAGATTTTTTAAGGTTGGAAAATGACCTGTAACGTCTACTTTATTTGGATTAAAGTAAGGTTGATATTGGAGTAAAACCTCTTGAACTTTTGCTTCATTTTGAGATTTCACGTAGTCCTTAAAAGAAAATATTACTTCGTTGATAGAATCTAATTTGTCGTATTCGATAGCTAAATCAATCATGCCTCGCAAAATATCAGCACTAAATTCTTCTTCATAATAGAATTTAAGAATAATTTCGTTATTGTATGTTATTCTTAAAACAATAATGTCAGAATATAGATAATATAAAGGCATTTTTGTGCCGTAATAATGTTGGGTTGCTGGATTTAATCCTGAGTTATGATAAACAAACGATACATTTTCATTTCCAAATTTTGTTTTGTCAAAAAGTATGCTGTCAATCCAAAATGATATTTTTCGGTTATCAATAACAATTATGTTTTCAAAATCTAGTTCAAAAGGAATGTTATAATCTTTTACATACTCGTTTACAGATTCATATAAGTCATCTAAATCAGAAAAGTAAATGAGGATTCCAATAGTTTGTGCGTCTTTTATGTTAGAATAGTTTCTTTTAAATTCGGAAAAAATTTTACTTTTTTTAAAGCATTCAAGTCCATACGCTAAATCTCGAATATGCTTCGAAAATTCACTTTTTTTGTAGCCAACTTTTTCAGTTTTTTTTACCGAAATATATCCAATATCTAAAGTTCTGTTTGAAAGTTCGCTAATATCACCAATTAGTCCATCAGCACCATGTGATTTTCTATCTTCTTTGCCTTTACCAATTTTATGCTCTTTACCTTTAAAGCATCCAATATTAGTTCCTGTCTGAATTTTGTCGTACCCTAATATTTCGGTAAATATTTTTTTGGCTACGTCTTCTCCGCGTTCACCAATTGCTTTCGAGATTTCTCCTGCCATATATTGTTGTTTTTTACGATTTTTTCAAAGGTTTTTCTAACTAGCTTATAAGTCTTACAAAATCATTCAAAGCCATCCAGTTTTGGGTAGTTAGGTATGATAAGTCTCATAGCGCATTAGCTTTTCAAATATATACAATTTTCATTACAAAATTTATTGTCTTTGGTTTGTTTATGAAGTTTGGGATAAAAAAAAACACACCCCCAGCCCCTCTCAAGAGGGGAGTAGTTGCGTGAATTTTAGAGCTTTTTTTTAAAAAAAAATGTTCTTTTGGAATTTTAAACACACACACACACACACACACACACCAAACTCGCATAACTCCATTTTTTTTTGGAGTCGTTGTATCCTCGATTTCAAGAGGGGAGTAGTTGCGCGAATTTTAGAGCTTTTATAATAAATTCTTATTTATTGGAATTTGGAATTTAAAATTTGGAATTTCGATTCGTGTCGCGTTACCGTTTCTAGCCCTGATGGGAGCGGCATCCTGTGGCTCTGAGGTTCAGAGCCACAGATATAGCGGACAGCAGGGCACGAGCGAAGCGAACTGGCGAAGCATTTAGCTCCTAAAAAAATCTTAAAAGGGGTTTCTGTAAATTGCTTTCTTTTTTGTATTTTTGCCGTCCAAAATATAAGGACAAGAATATGTTAGATAGACTTCAATATGTAAAACAGCGTTTCGACGAGATTTCGGATTTGATTATTCAGCCCGATGTTATCGCGGATCAAAAACGATATGTGCAACTCAACCAAGAATATAAAAGCATCAAAGCGTTGGTTGAAAAAAGAGAAGAATACATTATTCTCTTAGCCAATATTGAAGAGGCTAACGAAATCATTGCTGACGGTAGTGATGCCGAAATGGTGGAAATGGCCAAAATGCAGTTGGAAGAAGCCAAAGAGCGTTTACCACAACTGGAAGATGAAATCAAATTTATGTTGATTCCAAAAGACCCAGAAGACGCGAAAAACGTGATGGTGGAGATTCGTGCCGGTACGGGTGGTGATGAAGCGAGTATTTTTGCGGGCGATTTGTTCCGTATGTACACTAAATATTGCGAAAGTCAAGGTTGGAGAACCTCAGTGGTGGATATGAACGAGGGAACTTCGGGTGGTTTCAAAGAGGTGATTTTTGAGGTTACAGGAGAAGATGTATACGGAACTTTGAAGTTTGAAGCAGGTGTACACCGTGTGCAACGTGTCCCACAAACAGAAACACAAGGACGTGTGCATACTTCGGCAGCCACAGTTATGGTGCTTCCAGAAGCAGAGGAATTTGATGTACAAATTGATATGAACGATGTTCGTGTGGACTTTTTCTGTTCGTCAGGACCTGGTGGACAGTCGGTAAATACGACCAAATCTGCTGTTCGTTTGACGCACATTCCAACAGGATTGGTGGCGCAATGTCAGGATCAAAAATCACAACATAAGAATAAAGACAAGGCGTTGAACGTATTGCGTTCTCGTTTGTACGAAATGGAATTGGCCAAAAAACAAGCGGAAGATGCTTCAAAACGTACTTCGCAAGTGAGTTCAGGTGACCGTTCTGCTAAAATTCGTACTTATAATTACGCTCAAGGTCGTGTAACCGATCACCGAATTGGTTTGACCTTATATGATTTGGGTAACATCATGAACGGTGATATTCAGAAAATTGTAGCCGAATTACAATTGGTGAACAATATGGAAAAACTGAAAGAAGCTAGCGAGGTTTTTTAAATAAAGAGGTTTTTGGGTATTGGGTTTTAGGTCTTAGGTATTGGGGGGAGGTTTTAGGCTACGAATTTTGTGAAACTAAAATTTATTATAGATGCGTAACTTTAGAGATCTAGAGGTTTGGCAAAGTGCTGTTTTATTTGTTAAAAGGATTTACACAATAACGGGCACTTTTCCAAGCGAAGAAAAATTTGGACTGGTTTCTCAAATTAATAGATGTGCAGTTTCAATCCCTTCAAACATAGCCGAAGGCTGTTCCAGAAGTTCTCAAAAAGATTTTTCTAGATTTTTACAAATAAGTCTAGGTTCGGCTTTTGAATTAGAAACACAAATTGAAATAGCAAAAGAGATCGGTTTTGTAGATCGAATTTCGTATATGGAAATTATTGACGAGCTCAATGTAATTCAAAAAAGAATTCAATCTTTAAAAAAGTATGTTGATTCTCAAGTCTAATTCGTATCGATAAAAGACACCCAACACCCATTACCCAACACCCAACACCCATTTGCCCAAAAATGACTACACAACAACTACTAGAACAAATCCAATTGAAAAAGTCTTTTCTATGCGTAGGCTTAGATGTTGACTTGAATAAAATACCTTCTCATTTATTAGCAACGGAAGATCCAATCTTCGAATTCAATAAAGCCATTATCGATGCGACCCACGATTTATGTGTGGCCTACAAACCCAATACGGCTTTTTTTGAAGCGTATGGCATAAAAGGTTGGCAGTCGTTGCAAAGAACCATTGAATACATCAATGCGAATTATCCTGAACTCTTTACGATTGCAGATGCAAAACGTGGCGATATTGGGAATACGTCTTCAATGTATGCCAAAGCCTTTTTTGAGGATTTGAATTTTGATAGTGTAACGGTAGCACCGTATATGGGAAAAGATTCGGTGGAGCCATTTTTGGCTTTCGAAAACAAACACACCATAATGTTGGCCTTGACGTCTAACGAAGGCGCTTTTGATTTTCAAACCTTATCGGTAAATGGTACAGAATTGTACAAACAGGTTTTAGAAACTTCAAAATCGTGGAAAAACAGTCATAACTTGATGTATGTCGTAGGTGCCACCAAAGCCGAATACTTTACTGAGATTCGTAAAATTGTTCCTGATAGCTTCTTGTTGGTTCCTGGTGTTGGCGCACAAGGCGGCAGTCTGTCTGAGGTCTGCAAATACGGATTGAATAGTCAAGTTGGTTTGTTGATCAACTCGTCTAGAGCCATTATTTATGCTTCGAATAAAGAAGATTTTGCCGAAGTTGCTAGAAACGAAGCGTTGAAAATGCAACAGGAAATGGAGGAGATTCTTAGGTTAAGGGGGTAAAGGTTTAAGGTTTAAAAGTTTAAGGTTTAAAGGTTTAATGTTGTTTGTTTAAATCTTTGCGCCCTTTGCGGTTAAATTTTTCAAACCATTTAAGGCATTTAAGGTCATTTAAGTTTTTTCTTTGCGACCCTTGCGTAAATCCTTGCGCCCTTTGCGGTTAAATTTTTCAAACCATTTAAGGCATTAAAGGTCATTGAAGTTTTTTCTTTGCGACCGTTGCGTAAATCCTTGCGTCCTTTGCGGTTAAGTTTTTCAAACCATTTAAGGTATTTAAGGTCATTTAAGTTTTTTCTTTGTGACCCTTGCGTAAATCTTTGCGTCCTTTGCGTTTAAATTTTTCAAACCATTTTAAGGCATTTAAGGTCATTGAAGTTTTTTCTTTGCGACCTTTGCGTAAATCCTTGCGCCCTTTGCGGTTAAATTTTTTGCGGTTAAATTCAATCAGTATGAAACAACTAACAGATCAAATCGGTACTTCTCATTTTTTTGAATCGACACCTCGTCGAATTGTTTCGTTGGTTCCCTCACAAACGGAGTTGTTGTTTGATTTAGGATTGGAAGACCAAATCGTTGGAATCACCAAGTTTTGTGTGCATCCAAAGCATTTGCTTAAAACCAAAAAAATAGTAGGAGGAACCAAACAGGTTCATTTTGATAAAATAAAAGCCTTACAAGCTGATATCATTATCTGCAACAAAGAAGAAAACACGCTGGAAATGGTACAACAACTTTCTGCAATTGCACCAGTTTGGGTGACGAATGTGGTTACGATTGCAGATAATTTTCAAATGATTACGGATTTTGGGTTGCTTTTCGATACAACTGCCGAAGCCAAAATTTTGAATGAAAGTATTCATTCGGCGTTGGCTGATTTTACAACTTTTATAGCCACCATTCCTACTCAAAAAGCAGCTTATTTTATTTGGAAAAAGCCTTATATGGTAGCAGGTTCAGGTACTTTTATTAACGAGTTGTTGCAATTGAATCGATTCGATAATTTTTTTGGAACGCAATCCCGTTATCCCGAAATAGCTGTTGATGCGTCAACTCGATATGAGGCAGTCGAATTGGTGTTGCTTTCTTCGGAACCTTATCCTTTTAAGAATGAAGATGTAGCCGAATTCACTTCCTTTTTTCCAAATGCCAAAATACGGTTAGTCGATGGTGAGTATTTTTCGTGGCACGGTAGCCGATTACTTAAGGCGCTTTCTTATTTTAAAGAATTACAACAAGAGTTGGTTTTGGATATTTAAGTTGTTGGTAATTAGTAATTTGTATTAGGATTGCTAATTTCAAAACATTGAATTGGCTTTTAAAATTATTATTCTATTTTTACAAAAAAAAAACTAACGAATGCTTAATTACACTATCTACAAGAATGAAACAAGTATACAATGGGTAACTTTTGTCCATGGTGCAGGAGGAAGCTCGTCGATATGGTTTAAGCAAATTCGAGATTTTCAAAAGCAATACAATGTTTTACTTTTGGACCTCAGAGGACACGGAGAATCTAAACCAACCCTGAAAACGGCTTTTAAACAGAAATATACTTTTTCGGCTTTGGCGAATGATATAGTGGAGGTTTTAGAGCATTTGAAAATTGAACGTTCTCATTTTGTGGGCATTTCATTAGGAACGATTTTGATTCGTCAATTGGCAGAAATGTATCCTCAAAAAGTGCAAAGCATGATTTTGGGTGGTGCCATTTTGAAAATGAATTTCCGTTCTCAAATTTTAATGCGTTTGGGTAATGCCTTCAAATATGTATTGCCTTATTTGGTATTGTATCGCTTTTTTGCTTTTGTCATTATGCCCAAGAAAAGTCATAAACAATCGAGAGTATTGTTTATCAATGAAGCTAAAAAATTATACCAAAAGGAGTTTATAAAATGGTTTAAACTCACAGCCGAAATCAATCCTGTTCTGAAGTGGTTCCGACAAGTAGAATTGAATATCCCAACACTTTACGTTATGGGAGAAGAGGATTATATGTTTTTGCCTTCTGTTCGAAAAGTAGTCGAAAATCACTATCGCTCTTCAAAGCTTTTTGTTATTGAAAAATGCGGTCATGTAGTGAATGTTGAGCAACCTTTGGCTTTCAATACAGCCGTACTTTCTTTCTTAGATACTGCACAATAAAAAATGCCGACATCAAAAGACGTCGGCATTTTTATAACTAACCAAAACCAAATAATAAATAACCAGTTTATTACACTACAAAGGTCAGGAATAAGTTAGTATGTCTTTGTTAAAATTATGTTATTACTTTGTTGCCAATAAGTTAAGTCTATTTGATGGCTTTTTTTTGGTCATTTTTTCTTGTTATAATATGTTAATCTTGCATAGCAAAAACTTTCTTTAAAACTGTAGAAGTTCTTGATTGTAAATTAGTTCTGATATTTTTTTCTTCAATGGCAATCATTTTAAAAACGCCTTCTAGTGCTTTGTTGGTTACATAATCATTCAAGTCGGGATTGATTTTTGAAACCAAAGGAACGGTATTGTATTTTTGAATGATTCCATTCCAAATTTTATCAGCACCAACCTTTCCGATGGATTGTTGTACTACAGGAAGAAATTTAGCATATAATTCTTTGTTGGTGGATTGCTGTAAATAGGTTGTAGCAGCATTTTCATTACCCATCAAAATGGTTTTAGCATCCGCAATTTTGATGTTTTTTATAGCAGCTACAAATACGGGAGTTGCTTCTTTTACGGCATCTTCAGCGGCTCTATTCAGGGCTTTAATTCCGTCATCGGCTAGCGAACCCATTCCTAGTTTACGTAATGTTTTGTCGACTTTGGTTAACTCTTCTGGCATTACGATTTTGACCAATTCATTTTTGTAGAAACCGTCTACTTGCGTCAATTTCGAAACTTGTTCGGTGATACCTTTGTTTAAAGCTTCTTTTAGTCCAGCCGCGATATCTACGGTTCCGTTTTTGTTTAAAATACCAGTTGCCGTTTCGGATGATTTTTTTAGAATATTTTTGATTTGAGCGTTACCCATAATAGGTAATACAATAAGTAGGATTAAAAATTTCTTCATTAGGATTTTGTGGTTTATTGAATGGATATAAGTTACAAAAATACTACAGTTTTGTTGTTATACACCATAGTTTTTCGTTCAGCATGCAATTTAATGGCTCTTGCCAAAACCATTCGTTCTAAATCACGTCCTTTCATAATAAAATCTTCTATAGAGTGACTGTGGGTTACACGAGCAATATCTTGTTCGATGATTGGGCCTTCGTCCAAACCTTCGGTGACATAATGACTAGTAGCGCCAATGATTTTTACACCGCGTTTAAATGCTGAATGATAAGGTTTAGCCCCAGGAAAAGCGGGTAAGAAAGAATGATGGATATTGATAATGTTGTTTTGGTACTTTTCAATCAGTTTAGGGGTAATGATTTGCATATAGCGCGCCAATACAATGAAGTCGATATTGTATTTATCTAATAACTCTAATTGTCCTTTTTCTCCAATTTCTTTAATTTCTTTGGTGAAAGGAACGCAATAAAAAGGAATAGCAAATTGTTCAGCTACTTTTCTTAAATCTTCATGATTGCTAATGATTACAGGGATTTCAAGTGGTAATTCGCCAGCACTATAACGTCCCAAAATATCGTATAAACAATGATCGTATTTAGAAACAAACAGAGCCATTCTCGGTTTTTGCTTTTGCGGATAAATTTTCCAATCCATATCGAATGGAAGAGCTAAATTGTTTTCAAAATCAGCTTTTATGGCTTCTATAGGCCATTTTTCTGACTCTAATTCGCATTCCAATCGCATAAAAAAAACATTTTCATCGGCATCCACGTGTTGGTCCAAATAAATAATGTTTCCTTCTATCGAGGCGATATAGTTGGTAACTGAGGCTATAATTGACTTTTGATCTTTACAATGAATGAGGATGGTAATTTTTTGCATTTTTTCTTTTAATTGTGCTTTATTACTAGGTTTTAAAATGTTTTTATCATTAAACGTACTGAATGACTATTTTTTTGTTTATTTGAGGACAAAATCTTGTTTGTTTTAGAATCAAAAGAAAACGTTTTCTTTTGATTCTATTGCGATTAGTTATCCTTTTTTACCAAAACTAACTTATTTTTTTTAAGAAATAGCAGCATTTAGTTGTTTTATAGTAATTCAATAAAATGCTAATTTTTATTTTAAAAAATGTGTAATTTGGCGCTATTAATTATCATATTCATAAAATGGAACCACAAAAACCTTATATTCCTGTTAATAAAGTAAGAATTGTTACCGCAGCCTCACTCTTTGACGGTCATGATGCCGCTATAAATATTATGCGTCGTATTATTCAGTCAACTGGAGTAGAGGTAATTCATTTGGGGCATGATCGAAGTGTAGAAGAAGTAGTAAATACAGCTATTCAAGAGGATGCCAATGCGATTGCAATGACTTCTTATCAAGGGGGACATAACGAATACTTTAAATATATGTATGATTTGCTTCAAGAAAAAGGAGCAGGGCATATCAAGATTTTTGGCGGAGGCGGAGGCGTTATTTTGCCTTCAGAAATTGAGGAATTACATCAGTACGGTATCACCAGAATTTATGCTCCAGATGATGGACGCGCTATGGGATTACAAGGAATGATTAATGATTTGGTGGAACGTTCTGATTTTGCTATTGGTGATCAATTGTCTAATGAATTAGAATTAATTGAAGATAAAACACCAACTGCGATTGCAAGACTTATTTCGGCAGCAGAGAATTTTCCAGAAATTGCAAAACCAGTTTTTGATACAATTCATACTAAAAATGAAACTTCTAAAATTCCCGTTCTAGGAATTACAGGAACCGGTGGAGCTGGAAAATCTTCTTTGGTAGATGAATTGGTTCGTCGTTTTTTAATTGATTTTCCAGAGAAAACCATTGGATTAATCTCTGTAGATCCATCAAAACGTAAAACAGGTGGCGCCTTGTTAGGCGATAGAATTCGTATGAATGCAATCAATAATCCTCGAGTTTATATGCGTTCGTTGGCGACACGTCAATCTAATTTGGCTTTGTCTAAATATGTAGCCGAAGCAATTCAGGTGCTTAAGGCGGCGAAATACGATATTATTATTTTAGAAACTTCAGGAATTGGGCAATCGGATACTGAAATTATGGACCATTCAGATGTTTCATTATACGTAATGACACCTGAGTTTGGTGCAGCTACGCAATTGGAAAAAATTGACATGCTTGATTTTGCCGATTTAGTGGCCTTGAATAAATTCGACAAGCGTGGTGCTTTGGATGCGCTTAGAGATGTGAAAAAACAATACCAACGCAATCATAATTTATGGGATGTAAATCCTGATGAAATGCCTGTTTTTGGTACTATTGCTTCTCAGTTTAACGATCCAGGAATGAACACGCTCTACAAATCGATTATGGATAAAATTGTAGCCAAAACGAGTTCGGACTTAAAATCGACTTTCGAGATTACTCGTGAAATGAGCGAGAAAATTTTTGTCATTCCACCACATCGCACGCGTTACTTATCTGAAATAGCGGAGAACAACCGTAAATATGATGAAACGGCTTTGAGTCAAGAGCAAGTGGCTCAAAAGTTATACGGAATTTATAAAACAATCGAAACAGTTTCTAATAAGAAGCCAGAACTCAATAAAGCTGGAATTGATGACGCGTCTGTATTGCCATCTGCTACAGCGCCGCATGATGAAAACCGCATCTTTTTGAATTTACTTTTGAATCAATTCGACAAAGTAAAAATGGATTTAGATCCTTACAATTGGGAAATGATTCTGACTTGGAATGAAAAAGTAAATAAATATAAAAATCCTGTTTATACTTTTAAAGTTAGAGATCGTGAAATCAAAATGGCAACGCATACCGAAAGTTTGTCGCATTCACAAATACCTAAAGTTGCTTTGCCAAAGTATAAAGCTTGGGGTGATATTTTGCGTTGGTGTTTACAAGAAAATGTTCCAGGAGAATTTCCATTTACTGCAGGATTGTATCCTTTCAAACGCGAAGGTGAAGATCCTTCTCGAATGTTTGCAGGTGAAGGTGGTCCAGAGCGAACGAACAAACGTTTTCATTATGTAAGTGCAGGTTTACCAGCCAAAAGACTTTCGACAGCTTTTGATAGTGTGACTTTGTACGGAAACGATCCACACATTCGTCCTGATATTTATGGTAAAATCGGAAATGCAGGAGTTTCTATTTGTTGCTTGGATGATGCTAAAAAACTGTATTCGGGTTTTGATTTAGTGCACGCTATGACTTCGGTGAGTATGACTATCAATGGACCTGCGCCTATGTTGCTTGGATTCTTTATGAATGCTGCTATCGATCAACAATGTGAGATGTATATCAAGCAGAATGATTTGGTGGATGAAGTAGAAGCTAAGATAAAAGCGATTTACCAAGAAAAAGGAGTAGAGCGTCCAAAATATCAAGGTGATTTACCAGAAGGTAATAATGGTTTGGGATTACTACTTTTGGGAGTAACAGGGGATCAAGTGTTGCCATTGGAAATTTATAATGAAATTAAAGCCAAAACATTAGCGCAAGTTCGTGGTACCGTTCAAGCGGATATTTTAAAAGAAGACCAAGCACAAAACACTTGTATTTTCTCTACGGAGTTTGCGTTGCGACTAATGGGTGACGTTCAGGAATATTTCATTGCGAAAAATGTCCGAAACTTTTATTCGGTTTCTATTTCAGGCTATCATATTGCCGAGGCTGGAGCTAATCCTATTACGCAATTGGCTTTTACTTTAGCCAATGGTTTTACTTATGTAGAATACTACTTGAGTAGAGGAATGAACATCAATGATTTTGGACCAAATTTATCGTTCTTTTTCTCGAATGGTGTAGATCCAGAATATGCAGTTATCGGACGTGTTGCCAGAAGAATTTGGGCGAAAGCTTTGAAAAATAAATATGGAGCCAACGAAAGAGCTCAGATGTTGAAATACCACATTCAAACTTCAGGGCGTTCTTTGCATGCTCAAGAAATTGATTTCAATGATATTCGTACGACTTTACAGGCTTTGTATGCGATTTATGATAACTGTAACTCTTTGCATACCAATGCGTATGACGAAGCTATTACAACGCCAACAGAAGAATCGGTGCGTAGAGCTATGGCTATTCAGTTGATTATTAATAAAGAGTTAGGTTTGGCTAAAAATGAGAATCCAATTCAAGGTGCTTTTATTATCGAAGAATTAACTGATTTGGTGGAAGCAGCCGTTTTACAAGAATTTGATAGAATTACAGAGCGTGGTGGAGTGCTTGGAGCTATGGAAACCATGTACCAACGTTCTAAAATTCAAGAAGAAAGTTTGTATTACGAAACATTGAAACATACAGGTGAGTTTCCAATTATTGGGGTAAACACATTTTTAAGTTCTAAAGGATCTCCAACGGTAATTCCAGCGGAAGTGATTCGAGCTACCGAAGAAGAAAAGCAATACCAAATCACTATGTTGAATAATTTGCAAAAAGCCAATGC
Organism: Flavobacterium sp.; assembly: GCF_027531905.1. Taxonomy (GTDB): domain Bacteria; phylum Bacteroidota; class Bacteroidia; order Flavobacteriales; family Flavobacteriaceae; genus Flavobacterium. The sequence continues at coordinate 108,225 of NZ_JAPZSU010000008.1, forward strand.
AGATTTGGTTGCTCAACATTTAAAAACCTTGCAAGAAGCAGCTATTAAGAATGAAAATATCTTCGATCATTTGATGGAAGCAACAAAAGTATGTTCTTTAGGGCAAATTACAGCTTCTTTGTTTGAAGTAGGTGGACAATACAGAAGAAATATGTAATGCTGAATAAGTTCTAAAAAAAAAGGCTGTCCGAAAAAAATTTGGGCAGCCTTTTAAAAAGTATGAATTTTTATTGTCGAAGTACTATTTAATTAGAAGCAACATTTTGGTTTGCAGAAGAAGTCTTGTAAACTTCTAAGTAAGCTCTTTTGCTCAAGGAAGCTTCAGAGGCTGAAACTTTTATTTCGTGTGTTACTTCTTTAAGATCAGTTTTTACTACCAATGTGTAAGTTCCCATTGGTAATTCATCTAAGTTGTAGTTTTTTACAATTCCATTCTGACCCAAAGCTTTTTCAGAAAAAATTAAGTTGTTTTCTGCATCATATATAGCAATGCTGGCTTTTTCAACGCCATTCATTGCAAAGCTAATTTCGTTACCTTTTCCTTTTTTTACGTTAAGTAAAAAATCTCCCTCTACTGCATAAGTATTAAAACTTGCTAATGCAAATACTGCTACTAAACCTAATTTTTTCATCATTTTCATAATCTCTATTATTTAAATTATTAGTCATTAATTATTTTGCTAAATTACGCTGATTTTAAAAGAATTAACGCAACATGGTTTTCATATATGTGTGTTATTTTACCATTTAAGAAAACGTTTTATGTTAAAAAAAGGTAAAATTGAGTTGTGTTTTAGTAGTTTTGTTTGTAATCAATTCTGGCGTAATGAAAAAAGTAGAAGCTGCATTAGAAATTATTACTCCGTCCTATGGTAGTTCGTTTACCATAGCTAAATATGAAGAAAGTACCAACAGTAAGGCAAATCTTTGGCATTATCATCCAGAAATTGAATTGGTTTATGTGCATGGAGGATCAGGAAAGCGTCAAATAGGAAGTCATCTTTCTTATTTCACTGATGGTGATCTTATACTGATTGGCAGTAATTTACCTCATTGTGGTTTTACCAATTCTCAAACGGGTAATGAATCTGAAACGGTTATCCAAATGAAACCTGATTTTTTGGGGAATGATTTCTTCTCTATTCCTGAAATGGCTGCAGTAAAGAATTTGTTGCAACAAGCTAAAGCAGGCATAGCTTTTTTGGGAGGAACTAAAGAAAAAATTGGAGCAAAAATTGAATTGATGAATCAAATGGATCCTTTTGATAGATTGATGGCACTTTGGAGCGTGCTTCATGATATGAGTGTGTCTAATGAAAATCTTGTTTTGAATGCAGTTGGTTTTTCTTTAGAATTGCAAGTCCAAGATAACGACAGAATTAATGTGGTTTTTAATTATGTAAAAGATCATTTTCAAGAGCCAATTGCATTGGTAGAAGTGGCTGATTTAGTGAGTATGACGATTCCTTCTTTTTGTAGGTATTTTAAGAAAATAACGAATAAGACTTTTACCACTTTTGTAAACGAATACAGAATCGTACATGCATCTAAGCTTTTAGCTGAAAAACCCATGAGTATTAATGAGGTGTGTTTTGAGAGCGGTTTTAATAATTTTAGTCATTTTAATAAATCTTTTAAAGCTTATACGGGCAAAAGTGCTTCTCAATACCGTAACGAATTGAAAACAATTTTAAAGTAAGTTGTTATATTTTATAGAAGTTTCAAACTTTAAGTTTTGTAAATTGCAGTTTATAAATTTTTTAAAATGAAAAAACTGAAATCCGTTATCTATTGGTGTTTGTTTTTTAGCTGTCCATTTCTTTTTGCAGCCAAAGTCGATACCCTTCAAGTAGCAAGTATTGCGATGCATAAAACATACAAAGCCGCAGTTGTGCTTCCAAATTCTTATACAAAAAGCAAAACGGCATATCCAGTATTATATTTGTTACATGGTGCTTACGGTCATTTTAATGATTGGTTAAGTAGAACGCCCAATAAAGAGGTAGTCAAAAATCTTGCGGATCAATATGATTTGATTATTGTGATGCCAGAAGGAGAAACGTTCAGTTTTTATTTGGACAGCCCAATAAATTCGGGAAGCCAATTTGAGACATTTATCACCAAAGAAGTTATTAGTACTGTTGATAAAACATACAGAACAATTGCAGATAAACGTGCTCGTGCTATCACGGGTTTGTCTATGGGAGGTCATGGTGCTCTTTATTTATCTGCCAAACATCCAGAGTTGTTTTGTGCGGCTGGAAGTATGAGTGGTGCTGTTGACATGAGTGCTATGCTTAATAGGGAATCATCAGCACAAGTCGTACAACTCATGAAGCCTGTTTTTGGTGATCAAAGCGCTAATCAAGAGATGTACGTAAAATACTCCGTGTTACAATTATTAGATACCATTAAGTCTAATAAATTGCCTTTAATACTAGATTGTGGCGTTGATGATTTTTTAATCGAACCCAACAGAGAATTACACCGCAGATTACTATATAATAAAATAGAACATGACTATACCGAGCGTCCTGGTGCGCATACCTGGGAATATTGGGAGAACGCTCTGCCATTTCATGTTTTGTTTTTTAACAAAATAGTCTCTAGAAAATAGTTAATTTGGTTTATTTCAAAACTTTGGTTCGATTTTTGAACAACGCATTACATAACATAAAAATTAAATAATTATGAAACGAATAATTACATTATTTGCTATTATAGGATTAGTAGCATTTTCAGGTTGTACAAATGAAGACAATGTAGATTCAGATACTATTGCTGAAGTGTTTGAGTTAAAGAATGTGAATTTTGATTATAATGCAACAGATGGTTATAATATTTATAGATCTTTAAATCCTAAAATTTTTTCTTCAGATGTTATTCTAATTTATCGAATGATTGGAACGATAGATTCTTCTACACCTGTTTGGCAGCAAATTCCAAGAACTTTGTACACAACTCAAGGAGAGTTGGATTATGATTTTGATTTCAGTAAAGAAGATTTTACAATCTATGCTGGTGGAAATTATAACTTGGCTTTGACGCCGCAATTTCTAAATAATCAAACTTTTAGAATCGTGATTGTACCGGGTTATTTCTCCAAAACTTTGGATACAAATAATTACATATCAGTGATGAAAGCTTTGAATTTAAAAGAAAATCAAGTGCAACAAATTAGATTGTAGTTGTACTTTATAATTGAATACAAAAAAAAAGCTGTGAAGTATATAATTCACAGCTTTTTTTGTGCTTTTATTACTCGATTACATCTTCGTCTTTGCTTAGTTTTAAAGAAACTAATACACCGGTAAGTAGTGATAGGGCAATAAATCCAAGCGAAGCCCATTCAGGAACTTGAATATAGTCATGGAGCAACATTTTTAATCCTACAAAACTTAAAATTGCGATTAAACTGTATTCTAAATAGCTAAATTTAGTCAACATATTAGCTAAGAAGAAATACATAGAACGTAATCCTAGAATAGCAAAAATGTTTGAGCTAAATACCAAAAATGGATCTGAAGTAATGGCTAAAATAGCAGGAACGCTATCAACGGCAAACAAGACATCCATTACTTCAATAACTATTAAGGCTACAAAAAGAGGAGTCGCATGATTCTTGTCATTGATTTTAATAAAAAAATGTTCCTTGTCTGTATGTGAAGTTAAAGGCATGATTTTGCCAAGAGTTTTGTAAATAAAAGACTCTTTGGGCTCAAATTCATCATCTTCGCCAGCAAAAAACATTTTGATGGCAGTAAAAAGCAAGAATGCTCCAAATAAATAAGTTGTCCAAGCAAATTTGTTGATGATTAATACACCAAAGAAAATCATTAATCCTCTAAAAATGATAGCGCCTAATATTCCCCAAAAGAGCACTCGATGTTGATACTTCTGTGGAATTTTGAAAGCAGAAAAGATAATGGCAATAACAAAAATATTATCAACACTCAATGATAATTCGATTAAGTAGCCTGTGATAAACTTCATTGCAGCTACAGTAGGTTTTAGAGCGGTTGGATTTTCAACATATCCATAATTGTAAAGCCAATAGATTACTCCCGAAAAAATCATGGATAAAGTGAACCATATTAATGTCCATTTACTGGCTTCTTTAGTATTGATTATATGAGGATTTTTATTAAAGACACCTAAATCTAGTGCCAAAATACCCATAATCAGTGTGATAAATAAAATCCAAACAAGCATAAAAATAAGATTAGAATTGCTACAAATGTAGTTGTTGGTTTTAGATTAGTGAAATTTTTTGATTAAAAGTTATTTGCAAGTCGCTAAAGTTTTAAGAATAGGAAATTTAATTCTTGAAGGTAAAAAATAAAAGAGCTTTAAAATTATCAACTTGTTATTATTTGGGGGTTAAAATGAGAAATGTTTAAAATTTAATTTGTACCCCTTAAAATGTATAGGTAAAATTTCATTAAACTAATAAATCATTTATATTTGCACAAAATAATAGGGGTTTAATAAATAAAAATAATCTTTTATGTCTACATTACGTTTTCAAGCTTTAAGAGAAGCATCTACAAGAAAGCCAGTTAAATTTGAAGAATCAGATAGAAAATCATCTCTTTTTGGTTCAAATGTGTTTAATGATAAAGCCATGAAGCAATATTTGACTTCAGACGCTTATAAAGCAGTTAAAGGAGCTGTTTTGCACGGAACAAAAATTGATAGAAAGATTGCTGATTATATCGCAATGGGTATGAAAGAGTGGGCTTTGTCTAAAGGAGTTACTCATTATACTCACTGGTTTCAGCCTTTAACAGGTACAACTGCTGAAAAACACGATGCTTTTTTTGAAACATCTTATGACGGAAGCGATCCTGTAGAAAAATTTGGTGGCGCACAATTGGTACAACAAGAACCAGATGCCTCAAGTTTTCCAAATGGAGGAATTAGAAATACTTTTGAAGCAAGAGGTTATACGGCTTGGGATCCAACTTCTCCAGCGTTTATTTATGGTACAACTTTATGTATCCCTACTATCTTTATTTCTTATACAGGAGAAGCTTTAGATAACAAAATTCCATTGTTAAGAGCTTTGTCAGCTATGGATGAAGCCGCTACTGAAGTATGTAAATATTTTGATAAAAACGTTAAGAAAGTTACTGCTACTCTAGGATGGGAACAAGAATACTTCTTAATTGATAAATCTTTGGCAAATTCTCGTCCTGACTTGATGATGACTGGTAGAACTTTATTAGGACATACTTCTGCAAAAGGACAACAATTAGATGATCATTATTTTGGTTCTATTCCTTCTCGTGCTTTAATGTACATGAGAGACTTGGAGCAAGAATGTATGTTATTAGGAATTCCTGTAAAAACGCGTCATAATGAGGTAGCACCAAACCAATTTGAGTTAGCACCTATTTTTGAAGAAACAAACTTAGCTGTAGATCATAACTGTTTGTTAATGGATGTGATGGGTAAAGTTGCAGAAAGACATAACTTAACGGTTTTGTTACACGAAAAACCATTCAAAGGCGTAAATGGTTCAGGGAAGCATAACAACTGGTCATTAGCAACAGATACGGGGGTTAACTTGTTGAGTCCAAGTAAAACACCTATGAGCAACTTACAATTTTTAACTTTCTTTGTAAATACAATCAAAGCCGTTAATGATTATGAAGAATTGTTAAGAGCTTCTATCGCTACTGCTAGTAATGATCATAGATTAGGGGCTAATGAGGCACCACCAGCAATTATTTCGGTATTTATTGGTGAGCAATTAACAAAAGTACTAGCTGAGTTAGAAGGTGTAACCGCTGGAAAATTATCTCCTGAAGAAAAAACAGACTTAAAATTGAACGTTGTTGGCAAAATTCCAGACGTACTTTTGGATAATACAGATAGAAACAGAACGTCTCCATTTGCTTTTACAGGAAATAAGTTTGAGTTTAGAGCAGTAGGTTCTTCTGCCAACTGTTCTAATGCAATGACTACTTTGAATGCTATTGTTGCAAAACAATTGAGAGATTTTAAAGTGGAAGTTGATGCTTTGATCGAAGCAAAGGACATGAAAAAAGATGATGCTATTTTTAATGTGTTAAGAGAATATATTAAGCAATCTAAAAAGATTCTTTTTGAAGGAGACGGATACAGCGATGCGTGGGCTAATGAAGCTGCAAAAAGAGGGCTAAGCAATTTCAAAACTACACCTGAAGCATTAAAAGCTAGAGCGTCTAAAAAAGCATTAGATTTATTTGCTGAGTTAGGGATCATGAATCATGTTGAGGTTGAAGCTCGTTATGAAATTGAATTAGAAGAATACACTAAGAAAATTCAAATTGAAGGACGTGTTTTAGGTGATATTTCTAAAAACCATGTGATTCCAACAGCTATTCGTTATCAAAATACCTTGATCGAAAATGTTAAAGGATTAAAAGATATTTTTGGTTCGGATTATGAAACCGTTGCCAAAGAGCAAATTATTTTGATTAAACAAATTTCTGGTCACATCGAAGGAATCAATTCTAAAGTAGCTTTGATGACTGATGAAAGAAAAGTTGCAAATAACTTGACAGATGCACAAGAAATGGCTGAAGCATACTGTAATAAGGTAAAGCCTTATTTTGAAGAGATTCGTAATCACTGTGATAAATTAGAGCTCTTAGTAGACAATGAATTATGGACTTTGACTAAATACAGAGAGTTATTGTTTACTAAATAATATACAACTACTACTTACTTTGAAAGGAACCTAATTTTAGGTTCCTTTTTTTTACGTATTTTCTTTCTATTTACATATATTTTTTCCTACGTAGTTTTAACTTCAAATTGCAGTTAGTCGGACTACAAACACACTTCATCGAAAAGTTGATTAATAATTTAAAATACAACAAATTAGATTTTTGATGTGTCTCTAAACCATACTATCTTTGGCTCAACAAATAAGCAAAGCTTGATTTATTTTACAGATTAAGCCTGCTTATAACGAAAAAGTGATGCCCCTAATTACTTTTTTGAAAACCTACATGATAAGTTGTATTAATAACCAATTAAATATATTTATTATGAAAAAAGTAGTTTTAAGCGTCTCAGCGATGCTAGTTTCGGTCTTTGGATTTGCACAAGCAAATACCAGTAATGTTGCTCAGTCTGGGGCAACTCAAACATCAATTGTTACTCAAAATGGAGGGGCTAACTCTTCTGATGTAGATCAATTCGGAGTTAGTAACAAATCAGAAGTTTATCAAGGTGTTAAACCAAACACTTACAATGCCAAGGATAACAAGGCGGTTGTAAAACAAGATGGTACAAGCAATTCAGGTTTTATTTCTCAAAGCAACAAAAACAATGAAGCTTACCAAACTCAAACAGGAGCAAGAAATAGTGCTACTATTTGGCAAGATCAAGTGGTAGGATCTGCAACAGCTTTAGGAGGAAATGACAAAGCTTGGCAAACTCAAACAGGAAGAGATAACAAAGCCACTATTGATCAAGGAACTACGGGTAATGATAAACCAACTGGTTCTCCGTTTTCTGTAAGTCAAATCGCTGCTGCAAATGGTGTAGCTGTACCTGTAGATCCGCACAATAACAATCAAGCTACACAAACACAAGTTGGGGATTTTAATACCGCTTATGCAAGCCAAGGTGGAGTAACTAATAAATCTTATCAAACGCAAACTTCTCCTGGAGGTACAATAGCTGCTGATAAAAATGTTTCAAACCATTATCAATATGGTACTTCAAATTTGGCAACGACTTTGCAAAATGGTAAAAAATTGACACAAAACAGCCTTCAAATTGGAGCTAACAACACTTCTTGGGTTTCTCAAACTGGATATGGTCACAGTAGTGTGAACTATCAAAATGGTGCCGGAAATTCAATAACTGTAACTCAAACAGGATTGTAATACCTTTAATGCAAATGAGATAGTCTAATGTTAATTAGACTATCTTTTTTTTTTTAAATAAATAAAAATGAAAACAAATTTCTTTTGTTTCTTTCTGTTATTTTCCACTATTTTATTTGGTCAAGAAAATGAAAAAAGCGGACAATTTAAAAATTATAGTTCTACACTTTTTAATTCAACCGATAATGCATTAAACGTAATTTCTGCTATGAATACTAAAGCTAGCGCCGACTTTAGTGGGACTAGTAGTAATAGTGTTTTGATTCAACAAATAGGAAATAATAATCAAACATTTACTAATGTAAATGCAAAAAATGTTGAGGTATCTGTAAACCAAACCGGTACTGGTAATAATCTTATGATTAGCAAAGAAGCTAATTCGGTTAGACAAAATATTGCTCAACAAGGGAGAAATAATTTTATAACGGATTACAGCTCTTTCACTTATAACGCTATTAATATGGAGATTGTTCAAAATGGAGATAATCAAAGTGTTCAAAATTTTGGTACCAATTCATTATCTAAAGACATGAAGATTATTCAAACTGGGACAGGATCTTCGGTAGTTATATTTAATAAAAATTAAATATGCTTAAGTTATATAATTGTTTTATTTATCTGTTGACTTTCTTCATTGGGTTAACTACTGCGTATAGTCAGGTTCCTCAAAATGAAATAAAGGCGAAACTTGAATTAGAAACTATTGAAGGTTCAATAAAAGTAACTGGACTAGTTGAAAATTTGACCGCTGTCACCAAAAGCGCCACTTATAAATTATCTGTAATAAAAAATAATGCAATTACTTCTAATGAAAATCAATCAAACAATGCCCAAGAAGGAGTATTTACATTAAATCCTAGAGAAACTCAAAAACTTTGTGTTACGCAACTTTCAAGAGGAGAGGAAGATAATATTATAGTTCTACTGATTCTATATGATGAAAATAAACAGATTATAGGCAAGGATCGAGTGGTTATAGGCGATGAAAAAAAAAAGAGGATGTAATAATTCCTATTGATGGTTTTGAAATGAAAGGAATAGTATTAGATGATACAAAAACTAAGATAGGAAAAGATTTCTATGATAAGTATTATTATAAATACAATGATATTGGAATAAATGCTAACAAAATAGTGACAATAGGTGAGGAATTTAGCTTTGGTAGAAACACTAAAATAATAATTACCGTAAATAATGAAGTTATTTATGAATTTTTATCCAGACCTGAGGATGATTTTATTGAAGCCGTAGCCCAAGAATCAATAGAAGCAACTTATTATTATTTAAAAGAGTTAGAATCGCAAAGCAAATATTTCACTCAGTATTAATTTTTTTGTCTTATGAAATTTAATTTACTTCTCATTTTATTACTTAGTACTTGTTTTTCACTTACTGCGCAAGATATGGTTTATAAGCCTAAGAATCCTGCCTTTGGAGGTGATACTTTTAATTATCAATGGTTACTTAGTTCAGCTGAAAATCAAAATAAGCATGTTGATAAATCTGTTTCTAATAAAAGCAAAACAGAATTGGAACAATTTACGCAAAGTTTAAATTCCCAATTGCTTAGTCAAGTATCTAGATCACTTTTTGCACAGCAATTTGGAACAGATGGAATTTCAGTTGGTTCATATACATTTGGGAGTTTGGCAGTAGATGTTTATCCTTCAGAAGGAGGTCTAACCGTCAGTATCTTAGATACTAAAACAGGAGAAGAAACAAAAGTGATCATCCCAAAGAAATAGTATGAAAAAAAACATAAACCTACTTTTTATTTTGTCCTTTGTTTTGAATAGTTGCGGCGCTTACTTTAATCAGCCAACTGGTGTACAAAAAGCAATTATTGGAGAAAGCACTCCAGCAACTTCCTCACTAAAAAAATTACCACTGCCTAAGGAGCAAGTTGTGGTAGGTATTTATAAATTTAGAGACCAAACCGGACAATATAAAGACGCAGAAAACGGAACAACCTTTAGTACAGCTGTGACACAAGGCGCAACTTCTATTTTAATCAAAGCACTCGAAGATTCCAAATGGTTCGTTCCTATCGAAAGAGAAAACATTGGAAATCTGCTGCAAGAACGGAATCTGATTCGTTCAACTAGACAAGAATATGCCAAAAATGCCAATCCTAATGAAACACAAATTTCACCATTATTATATGCAGGAGTTTTGTTAGAAGGAGGAATAATTTCTTATGATTCAAATATCATTACAGGAGGTTTTGGAGCTCGATATTTTGGAGCTGGAGGCTCTGTCAAATATAGACAAGATAGAGTGAGTGTTTACCTTAGAATGATTTCAACAGCCAATGGCAAAATCTTGAAATCTGTTTATGTTTCTAAAACGATACTTTCTCAAGCAATAGATCAAAGTTTATTTCGATACGTTAACTTCAAAAGATTATTAGAAGTAGAGACAGGGTATACTACCAATGAACCCGTTAATATGGCTGTGACCGAAGCAATTGAAAAAGCAGTTGAATCGCTTGTTATTGAAGGGCTTAAAGATGATATTTGGAAAGCTAATGCGCCTCAAAAAGTTGTAGATGATTTGGTGGCAAAATATGATGATGAAAAAGTTGCTGCAGACGATGCTTTGTTGTTTGGAAGAGATCGAAACGAAAAAAGAGGACGTTTTGGAATTGAAGCTAGTGGAGGAGTTACCTATATGGACGGAGATTACACTGATCCCACGGTTAAACCAATGGGAAGGGGAGCGCTAAAGTTTTATTTTACCCCTAACTTCTGTATTAGTGCCTCTACAAATGTGTTCAAACTTGGGAATAAGAATAAACTTGATGTGGGTTATGCAACATTAGATGCTAATCTAGAATTTTTGATGCTTCCTTATGATGCCTTGACTCCTTATGTTTTTATTGGGACTGGTACAGGTTTTAATTCCAAATTTGAAAATGTTCATGCTAAAATCCAATATGGAGGTGGATTAGAATATTTAGTAACCAATAATTTTGGGATAAAATTGTACGGAGAATACAATATGACCTTTTCAGATAATATTGATTACATCAGTAATGGCGTAAGGGACGATTATTATTGGCGATTTGGATTAGGCATGACTTATTATTTTCCAAAAAAACTAAAGTTAAAAAAACGATAGTTCTCAGTTTTTGAAAGCAGTTAATTTTAGATAATGATTAAATAAATGAAAAAGATATATTTTATAGTAATAATTTGCTTTTCATTGTTTTTAGCTTGTAGCGAAGAGCAAATTGATAATGCAGGCAAGGGAACAGTAAGAGGAAGGGTAGTAGATAAAGTAAAATTTGAACCCATTGCCAATGCTAAAATTACGTCAAGTCCCACTACTAGTACTATTTTTACAGATAAGGATGGATACTTTGTTTTTGATGATGTACCTACAGGAGAGTACTCTTTTCAAGCTCAGAAAGACGGGTATTTAGCAAAATTTGAGCCAACCACTGTAACCCTTAATGGAGTGAGTCAAATTGTTTTTGAATTGGACGTGTCAACTGCCAATAATAAGGCACCAGAAATTCCGACATTAACAGCACCCTTAGATAATGTAACCAAGCAACTTACGACTGCAAAATTAACTTGGACAGCAAAAGATATCGATAAAGATCCTTTGGCCTATACCGTTACACTAAAAAATGCAACTTCAGATGCAGTAACTACTTTTGCCGATTTAAAAACTACAAGTTTAGATTTGACTAATTTAAGTTATAATACCAAATATTTTTGGCAAGTTTCTGTTTCTGATGGGATTAATAAACCAGTGAATAGTGTCACTTTTTCTTTTACAACGTTGCCATTTCCAAATGTCAGGTACTTGTTTGTTAAAAAAGTAAATGCTAATAATACGATTTTTGCTGCTGATGAAGCAGGGAATCAGTTGCAATTAACCCCTTCTGAGATGAATAGTTATCGTCCAAGAAAGAATTTACAAGCCAATAAAATAGCATTTATAAGCTCTGATGGATCACAAAATCATATTTATACTATGAATACTGATGGTTCATCAGTAAAAAAAGTTACCAATACCGTTCCTGTTGCTGGATTTAATATGGAGCATGTTGGGTTCAGTTGGGATGCAACAGGTAGTCAATTGATTTACCCTAACTTTGATAAATTATACAAAATTAATGTTGATGGTACCGGACTCACGCAAATTTATCAAACACCAAACGGGAAGTTTATTTCTGAGTGTCTCTGGAGTAACGATGGGAATTCTATTGTACTAAAAGTTAACAACAACATCGGGTATGAGGTGGAAGTATATGTGATTTCTGCGTCTGGAGTTTTCCAATATTCTGTTTTAAATGGCATTAGTGGTGCAGTAAGCGGGCTAGACATGACAGTAGATAATAGTAAGATAGTATTTACTCGTGACGTTTCAGGATTTCAAAATTTAGAATATCGCCGTTTGGATTCAAGAATTTATATTTTTAATACTGCTTCCAAAGTAATTACTGAACTCAATAGTAATAAGACAGCAGGTTTTAATGATTTGGATGTTCGTTTTTCTCCAAACCAAGCCGAAGTCATTTATGTAAACACCTCAAATGATGGTATATCTTCAAAGAATATTCAAAAAATAAGTATGACAAACGTAGAATCAAGAGTTGTCTTGTTTGCAGGTGCTTCTATGCCTGATTGGAAATAAATACCACTTCATTTTTTCATTTTGTTTTTAAAACCGGTACGATTTTAGGATCTATCGGTTTTTTTATATCCAAGTTTGGGTTTAAACCAAGAAATTAAAAAAACTGGTTATCTTTGCATCACATCAACACAAACTAATTTCATGAGTTCAGATACTTCTAAAAGATATGCACAACGTGGTGTTTCGGCATCCAAAGAAGATGTGCATAATGCTATTAAAAACATCGATAAAGGTTTATTTCCACAAGCATTTTGTAAAATTGTCCCTGATTACCTTACCCAAGATAAAGACTATTGCTTGATTATGCATGCCGATGGCGCAGGAACCAAATCCTCATTGGCGTATATGTATTGGAAAGAAACTGGGGATATTTCTGTTTGGAAAGGCATTGCGCAAGATGCATTAATTATGAATATTGATGATTTATTGTGCGTAGGAGCTACTGACAATATTTTACTTTCTTCTACTATCGGAAGAAACAAAAATCTAATTCCTGCTGAGGTGATTTCGGCGATTATTAATGGTACTGAAGAATTAATTCAGGAACTGGCTACTTTTGGAGTGACCATTCATTCTACCGGTGGTGAAACGGCCGATGTAGGTGATTTAGTTCGTACTATCATCGTAGATTCTACGGTTACTGCACGAATGAAACGTTCCAAAGTAATTGATAATGCCAATATTCAAGCTGGTGATGTTATCGTTGGTTTGGAATCTTTTGGTCAAGCTACTTATGAAAAAGAATACAACGGAGGAATGGGAAGTAACGGATTAACTTCTGCCCGTCACGACGTTTTCGAGAAATACTTAGCCACCAAATATCCTGAGAGTTTCGATGCCGCTGTTCCTTCAGACTTGATTTATTCTGGACAAGTAAGATTGACGGATGCCGTAGAAAATTCACCAATCGATGCTGGTAAATTGGTCTTATCACCAACTAGAACTTATGCGCCGATAATAAAAGCTATTTTAGATAAATATGCTGCTAACGAAGTGCACGGAATGGTACACTGTAGCGGAGGAGCACAAACTAAAATCTTGCATTTTGTCAATAATTTGCATATAATAAAAGATAATTTATTCCCAGTACCGCCTTTGTTTAAATTGATTCAAGAACAATCAAAAACCGATTGGAAAGAAATGTATCAAGTATTCAATTGTGGACACAGAATGGAGTTGTACGTTCCAGAAGCTATCGCACAAGACATCATTGCGATTTCAAAATCGTTCAATGTCGATGCGAAAATTGTAGGTAGAGTAGAAGCCTCAGATGCCAAGAAACTAACCATCAACAGCGAATACGGTACTTTCGAATACTAAATAGGTTAAAAGTTTAAAATGGTTTAAGCAACTAACGATTACATCTTTTAAACAACCTTAAACTTTTAAACCATTTTAAACCATTTTAAACAATCTTAAACCTTAACCCCTTTTCCCTATGTATGAACTACTTTTTTGGCGTTATCAAGAAGGCATTTACTTCAATCATCATTTGGTTTACGAAGCCTTGGTCGAGCAAGAAATCGTTGAGGGTTTAGAAGATTTACCTGTCGAGGTTATTTTGAATCGGTTGAATAGTGTTTTTGCTACTTGGGAAAAAGTAGACGACAGTAGTTGGAAAAATACCAAAGGAAAAGGCGCTTTTCAAGTCAAAACCACTCCGCAAAGTATTCAAATTGACTGCTATGGCACCGATGGAAAAACGATGAATCTATTGGCCGACACGCTCGAAGAGTTCAAATGTCCAGTTTATGACCCTCAAGTTCCCGTTCGCTACGACGAGTTCAATGAATAATTTTTAGGAGCTATTTCCAGCGCTCCGTTACAAGTCCTCACAAAAAAAATGATTTTTCTATATTCTAAAAGGAGCTTCCGTTGGTCGCTCTTTTAGAACAAGAAAAATCAATTTTTTTTGCTCCGGGCTTTCCACTACGGTCTGGGCTAAGTAGGTCGCTACATAGTTTTGATTATTTTTGATGGTTTTTAAGGTTGATAAAAGACATTAATCTTTATCTTTAAATCTGATTTGATTAATATCTCGTAAATTAAAAATTGCTTAATTGCACTACCATCAATTGCATCCCGCTTTAGCGGGATGACATAATGATTACTATTTATAGGCTTTAGCCGAAATTAGTGTAGATTTTGGCTAAAGCCCAATACGAAATTCATTTTTAAGAATGGGCTAAAGCCCATTCCTATTGATTTTTTGCAAAAAAACAATCAACTAAGGATGTAAGACTTATTTAAATACTATGAACTTTAATTTGTTTTCCAACGCTATTTTAGAAAATGACCGTGTGCAATTGCGACCGCTAGAAATGGATGATGTTACTCATTTATTGCCTATTTCTCTGCACGAACCCGATACTTGGGAATTCTCCTTAGTAAAAGCCGATGGTCAGGCCAATCTCGAAAACTATATTCAATTAGCCTTGAAGGCAAAGGAAACGCAGAAAGAATTTCCTTTTATCGTTTATGATAAACAATTGGGAAAATATGCTGGAAGTACTCGTTTTTATGATATCAACTTTGAATTCAAAACGCTGCAATTGGGCTACACTTGGTATGGTAAAGATTTTAGAGGGAGCGGACTCAACAAGCATTGTAAATATTTGTTGCTTCGTTTTGCTTTTGAGACTTTAGGAATGGAGCGCGTAGAATTTAGAGCCGATGCCAATAACCAACGCAGTATTGCGGCGATGAAGCGCATTGGTTGTACGGTGGAAGGTATTTTGAGAAGTCATATGCCTACGCATATTCCCGAAATACGAAGAGATAGTATTATTTTGAGTATTTTGAAGCACGAATGGTTTGATAAAGTGAAAAGGAATTTGGAGCAACAATTGTAATATTTTATAATTTTGGTATAAATTTTGTAAAAAAATGAAAGAATCTATTCTAAATGCGAGTGTTTATGAGCGTATAATTGCCTTTTTTGTATTGATTTTTTTATATACAAAAGGAAAAGATGTAAATATTTATGTTATTTATGGTCTTCTGATTATAATTTTATTTATTGGAACAAGAAGGTTTATCATTAATAGGAGAGAGGGTAAAAGTAACCAGCGATTTTATATAGGACTTGTTTTTATGATTCTGTCACTAGCAATGATCTTATTCGTTTAACTTTTTTTCAGGAAACGGCGGTTATCCCAAAAAATGGAAATACCTTTGCGCTTTAGTTATAATTAAAACATTCTTTTCAGATGAAAATAAATTTAAAAAGCGGGATTGAGCAGCTTTTGTTCGGGATGAAACAAAATGATGTGACCGCCATTTATGGTAAGCCAGACCGTAATTACAAAGACGAAGATGATAACGTGATTTTGGTGTACAACAAATTGAAAATGCGTTTGACTTTTTATCAAGAAGAAGAGTTGAGATTGGGCTATATCGTGGCTTCGAGTCCAAAATTAGAATTGTTTGGTAATTTGATTATTGATAAACCAATTGCATCGGTTAAAAAAGACTTGGCTGCAAAAGGAATAACCAAATTCACTCAAGAAGAATTTGATACTTTTGAAAATTACTTTAACGAAGAGAATTGGTTTATTCTTCAAACCGAATTTGAAGAAGTAGTAAAGTTTGAGATTGGTGCGATTATCAATCAAAAAGACGAATTTGACTGGAAATTTGGAAAGAAATAAGCCTTTTTAAAGCATAAAAAAAACCGATAACATTCATTTGTTATCGGTTTTTTTGTTTTGTCCCAAAAAGAATTACTTCGTTTCTGGTTTTTTATCCATTATTTCTAATTCGAATACAAGATTAGCATTAGGTGGAATTACTCCGCCCGCGCCTCTTTCGCCATAGCACAAATTAGATGGCATAATAGCAATCATTTTTTCTCCTACATTTAACAAGCTTAACGCTTCAATAAATCCAGGAATCATTCCTTCTTTTTTACCAGCTACGAACGGGAAAGGTTGGTAGCCATTTTGAGCGGCACGGTTCGCATCGAATTTTCCGTAGGCTTTGTTTACCTCTTCGTAGCTACTGTCAAACATATTTCCATCTTCAAAATAACCGGCGTAGTGAAAGTAAATGGTCGCCCCATCAACAGGTTTTACATCGCTTCCTTTTTGAATAACCTGATAGATTACTCCGGAAGGCGTTTTTGTTCCTGATGCTCTAACTGAGTTTATGTAATCGGCTTTAGCTTTTATAACTGGACCAAATTTTGCTTCATAGGCTTTTTTGGCTTCGGCTTCTAAAGCGGCTTTTTTAGCTTTGTTTTCGGCATCAATAGCGGCTTGCTTTTTGGCATCCTCTGCTTTATTGGCATAATAGTCTGTGAAAACTTTAGCAGCATTGAATTTTTTAGCCAAAGCGCCTTTGCGTGTAATGGTAACCTTAGTAATCACATCGTTTTGTTCAATGGCATTTACCACATTCATTCCTTCGGTTACGTGACCAAACACAGTGTGTTTTCCGTCTAGCCAAGGCGTGTCTTTGTGTGTAATAAAGAATTGGCTTCCGTTGGTAGCGGGACCAGAATTCGCCATAGATAAAATTCCGCCTTTGTCGTGTTTCAAATCGGTGAATTCGTCTTTGAATTTGTAGCCAGGATCTCCTGAACCATTACCTTCCGGGTCACCACCTTGAATCATAAAGTCTTTGATTACTCGGTGGAATTTTAATCCGTCATAAAATGGTTTTCCTTTTAATTTTTCTTTGTTTACATAAGGGTTAGTTCCTTCTGCTAAACTTACAAAATTAGCTACAGTAACCGGAGTTTTTTGAAATTCAAGCGCCAAAACAATGGTTCCTTTATTGGTTTCGATGGTAGCAAATAATCCTTCTCCAGGTGCAACTTTTGTTGGATTAACAGCGGCTTTCGCTGCTGGTTTTTTAGCAGGAGTGGCTACTTTTTTTACTTGTGCATTGATGCTTACTATCCCGAAGAATAATAAAAAAAACAATTTTGATTTCATTTGTATTGCTGGTTTTTTAATTAGTTTTAAGTTCTTAGTAATTAGTCCTTAGTTTTTAGTCCTTAGTTTTTAGTCCGTAGTACTTAGCTGTTGTAAATAGTGCTTAGTAATAGCTAATTACTAATCACTATGGACTAGACTATTCACTAAATACTACATTTTCTCTAATAATTCAATTTCGAAAATAATGTTAGCATTTGGTGGTATTGGTCCTACACCTTGAGCACCATAGCCTAAATTAGATGGAATGAAAATGGTAGCTTTTTCACCAAATTTTAATTTTTCAATTCCTTCGATAAATCCGGGAATCAAACCGTCTTTTTTACCATATTCAAAAGGAATTGGTAAGTATTGTTTGGCTGCGGCACGAGCGGCATCAAATTTTCCGAAAGTTTTTGAAACACTTTCAATGCTACTATCAAATAAAGTTCCGTTTTCTAAAAATCCAGCATAGTGAATATATACATTAGCACCAACAGCAGGTTTTTTACCATTACTTTTTTGAGTGATTACGTATTCTAAACCTGTATTGGTTTTGGTAGCTTTTGCTTTCAAGGCTTTGAAATCAGCTACTTTTTGGTCTTGTACGGCTTTGAATTTTGCATTATAAGCGTCTAATTCGGCTTGTAATTTTTTCTGATTTTCAGCTTCAACAATATAATAATCGTGGAATGTTTTTACAGCATCGAATTTTTTTGCAGCTTCACCATTTCTGATAATGGTCACTTTTTTCATAAAGTCACCTTGCTTGATTTGGTTAACCACTTCCATTCCGTTGCCTACAACTTGACCGAAAATAGTGTGTTTTCCGTCTAACCAAGGCGTTTCTAAATGCGTAATGAAAAATTGGCTACTATTGGTTGTTGGTCCATTATTGGCCATTGCCAAAACACCACCTTTGTCAAATCTAAACTCACAAAATTCATCTTTGAATTTGTATCCTGCATCACCAGAACCTGTTCCAAGAGGGTCTCCAGTTTGAATCATAAAATCTTCGATAACACGGTGGAATTTTAAACCATCATAATACGGGCGATTTTTCAAATTGGGGTCGGTAATGAATTCATTGGTTCCTTCGGCTAGTGTTACAAAATTAGCTACCGTTACTGGAGCTTTATCATACGCTAGTTGTAAGATGATATCACCTTTGTTGGTTTCAATTTTGGCGTATAAACCATCAGGCAAATCGTTTTTTTCTTCATTTTTACAAGAGAAGAAAGTCGTTAAGGCTAGTAATCCAAGAACAATTCTTTTTTTCATTTTAATAAATTGATTTTATGTTTTTTTTATTGATTTAGAGTATCTTTTGCAATCGTTTGTTGTTTCAATAAAGCTTTGGCTCTAAGCATTTCTTGTTTTTTTAGTTCGGCTTCGGGCATAAAATTTCGTAAAGTCACGGTGCACAATAGTGGGATGTTAGTGCCGATTTTTTTATTATCACCGTGGTAGCCGTATCCCATATGTGAAGGCAATAAGAATACAAAAGTTTCTTTTTTACGCATCAATTTTATACCATCTCTTAGTCCCATCATAATGTTTTGTTTGTCCACATAATAGGTTTGAGGCTGTGTTTCTTCCTTGGTGTAAATTATGTTTCCTTTCAAATCTTTTACTTCGTAGTCGTAAAAAGCTACATCTCCTTTCTTAGGAGTAAGCGTATCTAAAGTATTTCTTTTCGAAAAATGGTACCAATATCCTTTTTTGGAAGCCAAGAATTCTATTCCAGCATTTTTTTTGATAACCGCTTGAATTCGGTCTTCTTCTGAAGCTACTAGTTTTTTATTTCTTTCAATCGATTTTTTCATAAAACTTCCTGAAGCTTGCGAAAGCGGTCTGCGGGCTTCTTGGTTTTGTTGACAACTCCAAAGAAAGCAAGCGAATAAAACGACTAAAAGACTGTTTTTTGTACTGTTCATACGATTATAGATTAAGTTGATGTACCAATTCTTCAAATTTAGCTACAGTAGCACTGAGCGATTCCTCAGATTTTCCTCCTGCGGCATTGATGTGGCCTCCGCCATTAAAATGGTTTCTAGCAAATTCATTGACATCAAAATCACCTTGAGAACGGAAAGAAATTTTGATGATTTTTTCTTCTTGATTTTCAATAAAAATAGCCGAAAATACAATTCCTTTGATGCTCAATCCATAATTGACAATGCCTTCGGTGTCGCCTTTTACAAATTGAAATTCATTCAATTCGGCTTGTGTAAGGGTAATATAAGAAGTTTGTTTCTCCGGAATCAATTGCATATTCTGCAAAGCTCTTCCCAATAGTTGCAAACGATTATAAGAACTATTATCAAAAAGCAAAGTTGGAATAACAGTATTTTCTACTCCCAAATCAATCAAATCGGCCACAATTCGATGCGTGTTTCCAGTAGTTTTTGGAAAACGAAAAGAGCCTGAATCAGTCAAAATACCTGTGTAGATGCAAGTTGCAATAGTTTTATCAATGCTTGATTTTTGACCTAAATAGGTAATGAAGTTGTAAATCATTTCGCAAGTAGAACCAAATTGCGTATCCGAATACATTACAGCGGCATAGTCATCAGGTTTTTGATGATGGTCAATCATAATGAATGGAACGGTCAGTGTTTTCAAAACCGTTTCCATTTCGCCTGTACGATGTAAAGCGTTAAAGTCTAAAGTAAAAACTAGTTCCGCATCATTTAAAATGGCAGTACATTTTTCTCTTTCTTTTTCGTAAACTTCTACCTTTTCAGAACCCGGCAACCAAGCCAGAAAGTCTGGAAATTCATTGGGAGCCATCACAACCGGTTGGTGGTTGTTTTTAAGTAGAAAATGATACAGCGCCAAAGTAGAACCCATAGCATCGCCGTCTGGCCCTCGGTGCGGAATAATGGCAATTTTTTTTGGTGTTGCTAATAACTCTTGAACGGCTTGAATATCTTGTATTGTCATTCGTAATTTTGATTTTTTTAAAGAACACCAATTAACTGCTTCGCCTTTTCAATTTTGACCAGATTGTTTAGTTATTGGTGATGCACTTCATTAGAGGTTATGTTCATTTCATAAGTTGCGAAATTACATTTTTTTATCTAATGTAAAAATCATTAAGAGTTATTTGGGATTTTAAAGAAAGGGAAGTTTTCTTCTAATGCTCTCATACAAAACTGCCTTTGGCCCTTTTACAATTTGCGATTTATAAATCCCTACTGCTCCTGAACAAAAATAGGCAATGATACACGCCAAAGCTATGTAAGCGCCACTTTCTAAACCAAAAAGCTCTATTCCCATTAAGCTACAAGCAATAGGCGTGTGTGTAGCACCAGAAAAAACAGCCACAAATCCCATTCCTGCCAAAAGTGCAATAGGCATCGGAACAACCAGTGACAAAGCACTTCCTAAAGTAGCGCCCACAAAAAACAAAGGCGTAACTTCTCCTCCTTTAAAGCCAGCACCTAAGGTAAAACCAGTAAATAGAATTTTCAATAAAAAAGCATACCATGGATTTGCAGTACTAAAAGCGTCAACAATCACTGGTACTCCTAATCCAATATAAGGTTGTACCGAAAAATTGAAAATCACCAAAGCCAAAATACAACCGCCTACCAAAGGTCGAAAAGGCGCGTAAGCAATCGTTCTGCTAAATAAATGACCCCAAAAGTGAGTTGAACGCGAAAAGAGTAGTGCGGCAAGTCCAAAAAGAACACTGGCGAAAACGGTCCAAAAAATAGTAGTTAGCGAAAATTCAGGCACAATCGGAATGCTGTAGTGAGTGTGTGCCACCGGCCATAATTCTACAGTATAATAGGCTGCGTAAGCCACTGAAAAAGATGAAATTACGGTCTTAAAAGTTACTTTTTTAAAACTCAGTACTTCCATAGCAAAGAGCGCACCCGCAATTGGTGTTCCAAAAACAGAAGCAAAACCCGCACTGATTCCGAGAACCAACATCGTTTTTCGGTCAATAACAGCCCATTTGAACCAGCGTTGCATTCCGTCCGAAATCGCGGCTCCCATTTGTACCGCTGTACCTTCACGTCCTGCAGAACCTCCAAAAAGATGAGTAAGTAAGGTGGTAATCAAAACCAAAGGCGCCATTCTGAATGGAATAGTTTGTTGTGGTGTGTCGTATTCTTCCAAAATTAAATTATTGCCCTTAACCACCGATTTTCCATAGTAATGGTACAACAATCCAACAGCAAATCCACCCAAAGGCAAGAATCCAATTATCCAGAAGTTAGCTGTCCTTATTTGTGTAACTTTTTCTAAAGCCAACAAAAAAATCGCAGATGCCGACCCAGAAAAAAAGCCTAGCACTACACAAACGAAAATCCATTGGAGTAGCGTAAGCCCTTTATTTTTTATCGCATCAAAAGTCATAGTGAGAATCAAAAGCATATGATGTTGCTAATGTAAGCATTCAATTTAAATTTAGAATACTAATCCTTTGTATGAATTTTTTTTAAACCACATAGAAACATAGAATTTATAGTTTTTAAAAAGAAAGGAAAAAACGTTTCACTATTCACATAGCTCATCTATGTGATAAATAGTGCTATTTCTATTTTTTCTATGTTGATTTGCTTTAATCTATGATTCTATGTGGTTATTTTTTTTATCTGATTTGCACCCAACGTGAATAGCTATTCAGCAGCAATAGCCGTAAATTCAATTTCGACCAAATATTCTGGTGCGACCAATTGATTAATTCCATAAAAACCAGTCGTAGGTTTCACCTCTTTAAAGAAAGCCGAGTGTGCTCTCGCCACATCCTCAAAAGTGCTAACATCGGTAGTAAAAATGCGAGTTCGAATCACATCTTTCATCCCCACATTCAAATCCTCCAAAACTTTTTCAACCCTTTCGAGTATGTTCAGCGTTTGCGCATACGCATCATTTGCCTTCACTTTTTCACCATCCACAATCGCTACAGTCCCCGAAACTTCTATGATGTTTCCAATGCGAACCGCACGGCAATACCCCATTTTGTCCTCCCATGGTGAACCTGTCAAAATATTTTGTCTTTTCATTTTCCTAATTTAAAATTACTTTTTGGTTATAATAGAACAACAAAACTAGGCAATCATCGTTCAATAAAAAAACGAGAACCATACGTTAAAAGTTACATTTGTTTCTTTTTTTGGAGCAGTAACAAAGCGCATTTTTGCCATCATCGTCCCGTGATACGCTATATCTTTGCCGCCGAACCCCGGCAGCAAAGGATGCCGCTCCTCCCGGGGCTAGCAGGAAATAAAGAGTGTTTTTGAATGCATCTTTCAATATTTATCTAGGAACAACGAGAAAAAAACATAGAAACACCTATTAAATGTTAAGATATTTCTAATACTTTAGTATAAAATAAGAAATAAGTTAGTTTTGTAAACAGAAAGGGATTCTTCCTTTGCAATCAATCGAAATTACAAAAGCATCTTAGCGAATGAAACATTTTCTATTCCTTTTTTTATTCTTGGTTCTGGCATTCAAAGGAAATGCTCAAGCAGAGTTTGGTCCAAAATTCAAACCCATTCCTCCAGCTAAATTTCCTGCAGCGCCAAAGAAAAAAGTAATTCCACCCGCCGAGCTGCCCAAAATAGAACAACCCAACGTATTTAATTCGCCAGAAAATCCCAATAAAGCATCAACTTCAATCTCAAAGTCGAACGATGTAGATATGTTTCCCAAAGAGAAATTTATCAATGTGGGTGAGGAGTACTTGAAAAAAATGCAAAAAGACGTCGACAAAACGTTGAACGAAAATAATATGCCTTTGCTTCGTCGTAATTTCGATTTTGGTCAAATCAATACCAAATCCAAATATGTGATTGTAAGGGTTCGAGATTATATTTATGTAGATGGTGACTTACTTCGAATATATCAAAATGCAACCATAGTAAGAGAGCAGGTTTTTCTTGGGGACTCTTTTACCGATATCAAAATTTTATTAGGCGAAGGCTTTAATAAACTAGATTTCGAGGCGCTCAATACAGGAACCAGTGGAGGTAACACAGCCGAAATCATCATTATCGATGACCAGAAAAAAGTGCTTTCTAAAAATTATTGGGACAATTTAGCTACTGGTTTTAAGGGAACTATACTCTTGGTGAAAGAGTAAGATTTCATTCTTTTCTGCAAAATAAAAATTTTTCAAATTCAATTTTTCAATTCCGAAATTTAGAAGTATTTTTGCGCATGCAACACAACGTACTTATTTTAGATTTCGGATCGCAATACACTCAGCTTATTGCGCGAAGAGTTCGAGAATTAAACATATTCTGCGAAATCTTCCCTTACAATCACTTTCCTAGTGATTTATCATCTTACAAAGCAGTAATTCTTGGCGGAAGTCCATTTTCTGTTCGTTCAGAAGACGCGCCACATCCAGATTTATCTCAAATTAGAGGAAAACTTCCTATGCTTGCCGTATGTTACGGAGCACAATATTTAGCGCATTTTAGCGGTGGAGAAGTAGCAGCTTCTAATACTAGAGAATATGGTAGAGCCAATTTGTCTTTCATCAAAGAAAACGAAACCTTCTTCGAAGGAGTTTCTGAGAACAGCCAAGTTTGGATGAGCCATAGTGATAGTATCAAAGCATTACCAACCAACGGTGTTAAATTAGCAAGTACTCACGATGTAGAATTTGCCGCTTACAAAATTGAAGGCGAAACTACTTATGCTATTCAATACCACCCAGAGGTTTTTCACTCCACAGATGGTTCTAAAATGTTGGAGAATTTCCTGGTAAAAATTGCTGAAGTTCCTCAAAACTTTACACCAAATGCTTTCGTAGAAGAAATTGTAGCTGAAATGAAAGAGAAAATCGGAAATGACAAGGTAGTTCTTGGTCTTTCTGGTGGAGTAGATTCTACTGTAGCTGCGGTATTATTGAATAAAGCAATTGGGAAAAACCTATATTGTATTTTTGTAAATAACGGCTTACTTCGTAAAAACGAGTTCCAAAGTGTTTTAGACCAATACGAAGGTATGGGATTAAATGTAAAAGGAGTTGATGCTTCGCAACGTTTTTATGATGCCCTAGCTGGAATTACAGACCCAGAATTAAAAAGAAAAGCCATCGGAAATGCTTTTATTGAAGTTTTTGATGATGAGTCACACAAAATAGAAGACGTTACTTGGTTAGCGCAAGGAACCATTTATCCTGATGTAATTGAGTCAGTTTCTGTAAAAGGACCTTCTGCCACTATCAAGTCACATCATAATGTGGGTGGTTTACCAGATTATATGAAACTGAAAATTGTAGAACCTTTGCGTATGCTTTTCAAAGACGAGGTACGTCGAGTAGGAGCTACTTTAGGAATTGATCCAGAATTATTAGGAAGACATCCTTTCCCAGGGCCAGGTTTGTCTATCCGTATTTTAGGCGATATTACTTTAGAAAAAGTGCAAATTTTACAAGATGTAGATAAAGTTTTTATCGACGGTTTAAAATCTTGGGGATTGTATGATAAAGTTTGGCAAGCAGGCGCTATTTTGTTGCCTGTAAATAGTGTTGGTGTGATGGGCGATGAGCGTACTTACGAAAAAGTGGTAGCGCTTAGAGCGGTTGAATCTACCGATGGTATGACTGCGGATTGGGTACATTTACCATATGAGTTTTTGATGAAAGTGTCTAACGATATCATCAATAAAGTAAAAGGAGTTAATCGTGTGGTTTACGATATTAGTTCGAAACCGCCTGCCACAATCGAGTGGGAATAATTGAATATATTACTTTTTTTAGAGAAATAGTATTTAATAAAATGGAAACGGTATCAGATTTTAAATTAAAATTTGATGCCGTTTTGCTATCTTTGGCGGTACTAATTTATAATTTATTCGGATGCACTATTATAGTAAGATTTGGTTTTGTGGGTTGTTTTTTATAGGAAGTTTGTTTGCTCAAGACAAAGCAACCACTCATAAAGTTGCTAAAGGTGAAACCATAGCGCAAATCGCTCAAAAGTACAAAGTAAGTCCCTACGACATCTATCAACTAAATCCAGATGCTCAAGCTGGAATCAGTCAAAATACTGTTTTGTTAATCCCTAAAGCAGGAGCTAAAGTTCAGACTAAAACAGTGACAAGCTCAACGGTTATTTCTAAAAAAGTAACGCACGAGGTAGCGCCAAAAGAGACTTTATTCGGAATCCAAAAAAAGTATAATGTTACCGAAGCGGCTTTATTTAAAGCGAATCCTTTTTTAGAAAAAGACGGCTTGCAAATTGGTCAGACGCTTGTTATTCCAAATGGAGTTGCTAACAAAACTGCTACAGTAACTGCTGCTCCAAAAACTGTAACGCCCGTTTTTCATTTGGTACAACCTCAAGAAACCAAGTTTTCGATTGCCAAGAAATACAATATCACCATTGAAGAATTAGAGAAAAAAAATCCAGAAATTGTTGCAAATCTGCCTGTTGGTTTCAATTTGTTGATTAAAGGAAATCGTCCAAAAGAAACCAAAGAAATTCCTGTAAATGCTGACAAAAAAGAACTTACTGCAACTACTGTAAAAAAGGTAGTTCTGGCCGATTTTCAAAATTATACAGTGAAATCAAAGGAGACTTTGTACAGTTTGACCAAAACTTCAGGTTTGTCACAAGAAGAGTTGATAGCTTTAAATCCTGAATTGAAAAATGGTGTTCAGGAAGGAATGCTGATTAAGTTGCCAGCAGCTATAAAACTGATAGCACAACCAGAAGTCAAAAAAGGAATTGTGCAGTTAAGCAAGCAAAATACAGCAGATAAAAAGAGGTTGGTCTTGCTGTTTCCTTTTAATATGGCAAAAATTGCCAATGACACCGTTAATTCAACCACTGAGCGTTTAAAGAAAGACAAGTTTTTGAATATGACGTTGGATTTCTACTCTGGTGCTTTGATTGCTATTGATTCAGCCAAGCAATTAGGAATTGATGTGGATGTTCAGGTATTTGATTCTCAAGAAACCAAAATGAGTTCTCAGGTTCCGTCATTAATCAAAAATAACAATATAGAAAGTGCACAAGTAGTTATTGGTCCGTTTTATCAAAATAATGTTGAAAAAACAGCTGAATTGCTTAGTGGAACTGATGTTGCGGAAATTTCACCATTGTCAAAAGAGACAGGAAAGGCATTTTCAAATTTGTATCAATCGATAGTTGCAGCCGATGTAATTAAAAATACTGCTTTTGATTTTATGAAAAGCAAGGAGGGTAATATAATTGCGGTTGTAGATAAGAAAAAAGAATCTGCAAGAAACTATTTTAACCAATTCCAAAAAGAGGTAAAAATTGCACCATTAACCCCTACAGGTGGTTTAAATGTTGAAGCTTTGAAAGGGTTGTTGGATAAAGAAAAAATGAATTATGTCATTTTGGAAACAGGAAGTACAATGATGATTAAATCTACAATTGCCACACTTTTAGGGGTTATGAAAACACACAAAGTGCAATTGGTAACTTTAGAGCCTAATCCTACTTTGGATACGGATGAAATTTCATTTGCTAATTTGGTTAAATTAAAATTGATGTATCCTTCTGCAACACGTGAAAATGAAACAGAAGAAGCTCGAATATTTGAACAAAAATACCGCAAAGAAAACAAAGTGTATCCAAGTTCATTTGCAACAAGAGGTTTTGACCTTACGTTTGATACACTAATGCGAATGGCTCAGGACAAAACGTTTCAAGAAACCATTGAAAGCGCTGCTACAGAACAAGTAGAAAACCGTTTTGAATATTATAAAAGAGAAGACGGCGGCTATACGAATAAAGGCGTTTATATTTTGTATTACGATTCGGATATGACCATTAAACAAGCCAATTAGTTTTTATTTTGGATGAAAATCAAAAACAATTAATTCAATTGGCACACACTAAAATGCCTTTTGGAAAATACGAAGGTTGGTATCTTATTGATATCCCTGAATATTATATCGTTTGGTACAGAAATAAAGGGTTTCCTAAAGGTGTTTTGGGCGAACAACTACAATTAATTTATGAGTTAAAAGCCAACGGATTAGAAGATTTAATTTGGAACATAAAAAAGAAATACCCTAAACCATAAAAGTGACACCTCAGGAATTAGAGCAATACTTTAGCTAGTATTCTAAATCCTGAGGTGTCTTTTTTATTGTGGTTAAATTCTAAAAATCTCCCGAATGAAGCAGGTAAGTATTCCAATTAAATTTGTACTTTTGCCACGTTTTTTTACACAACTACATTACAAACAACAACAGAATGAATCAAACGAAATATATTTTTGTTACAGGCGGTGTGACTTCTTCATTAGGAAAAGGAATTATAGCGGCATCATTGGCGAAATTATTACAAGCAAGAGGGTATCGAACAACTATTCAAAAATTCGACCCCTATATTAATGTTGACCCAGGAACACTTAATCCTTACGAGCACGGAGAATGTTACGTAACCGATGATGGAGCCGAAACAGATTTAGATTTAGGTCACTACGAACGTTTTTTAAACGTGCCTACTTCTCAGGCGAATAACGTTACTACTGGTAGAATTTACCTTTCGGTTATTGAAAAAGAAAGAAGAGGAGAATTTTTAGGAAAAACAGTTCAAGTAGTTCCTCATATTACCAATGAAATTAAAGACAGAATGCAATTGCTTGGTAAATCAGGTGATTATGATATTGTCATTACGGAGATTGGTGGAACTGTAGGAGATATCGAATCTTTACCATACATCGAGTCTGTTCGTCAGTTGGTTTGGGATTTAGGTGAAAACAATGCCATTGTTATTCATTTGACGTTAGTTCCTTACTTAGCAGCAGCTGGAGAATTGAAAACTAAACCTACTCAACACTCTGTGAAAACATTGATGGAGAGCGGAATTAAAGCTGATATTTTAGTTTGTAGAACGGAACACGAAATTGCAGACGATATTCGCAACAAATTGGCTTTGTTTTGTAATGTAAAAAGAGAAGCAGTTATTCAATCTATTGATGCTTCTACTATTTATGAAGTGCCTAATTTAATGTTAGAAGAAGGTCTAGATGTAGTAGCTTTAAAGAAATTAGACTTACCTAAAAAAGCAGCGCCAGATTTAAAAAATTGGAACACCTTCTTGAAACGTTTAAAAAATCCTAAGCACACCGTAAATATTGGTTTGGTTGGGAAATATGTCGAAATGCAAGATTGCTACAAATCTATTTTGGAAGCCTTCATTCACGCAGGAGCGGCAAATGAAACAAAAGTAAATGTGATTTCGATTCATTCAGAGCATTTGGACTCTTCAAATATTGCTGAGAAATTAGCTGGTTTGGATGGGGTTTTAGTAGCTCCAGGTTTTGGTGAAAGAGGAATCGAAGGTAAAATAGAAGCGGTTCGTTATGTTCGCGAAAATAACATTCCATTTTTTGGTATTTGTTTAGGAATGCAAATGTCAATTATAGAATATTCAAGAACTATTTTGGGTTACAAAGACGCCAATTCTACTGAAATGAATGAGAATACGCCTCATCCGGTTGTCAATTTGATGGAAGACCAAAAAACAGTAACGGATAAAGGAGGTACCATGCGTTTAGGAGCTTGGAAATGTGAAATTAAACCAGATTCGTTAGCGCATAAAATATATGGTAAAACCGAAATTTCGGAGCGTCACCGTCACCGTTATGAGTACAATAGTGCTTATGTTGAGCAATTGCAAAACGCTGGTTTGATTGCTTCTGGTGTGAACCCTGATACTGGTTTAGTAGAAATCGTTGAGATTGAAAATCATCCTTTCTTTATAGGTGTTCAATACCATCCAGAGTATAAAAGTACCGTTGCGAATCCTCACCCAATTTTTGTGAGTTTTGTTGCCGCAGCAGTAAAAGCCAAAAAGAAATAATACAATAGTTGTAACAAAGCATTTAAGTTGTATTCTAACACTAAACTGGAGTAAACTGCTTCAGTTTTGAATTTTGAACATAGATAATAATGGAAGAAAAAAAGATTGACATTAATTCAATTATCGGTTTTATATTGATTTTTGGAATTTTGGTTTGGATTATGTACCAAAACCAACCCGATCCTAAAGTTGTTGCGGCAGAAAAAGCCCAAAAAGAATTGGTTTTAAAAGCTCAAAAAGCAAAAGAATTGGCAAATAAAGCAGTTGAAAAAGCAACTGTTGCTGTATCCACTGGCGATTCTACTCAATTAGTAGCTTTGCAAAAAACATTAGGAAATTTTGCTTATTCTGCGACTTTGCCTTCTGCAAAAAATGATTTTACTACGATTGAAAATGAAGTGATAAAATTAAAGATTGCTAATAAAGGTGGTTATATCGCTGAGGCAACTTTGAAAAACTTTGAAAAATTCAAAAAAGGTTCTGGTCAGTTGGTAGAATTGATAAAAAACAATAATGCTAATTTGAATATTGTTTTGCAAACCAATGACAACCGAACTTTAAATACCAAAGACTTGTTTTTTGAGCCTACTTTAACGAAAATAGGAGCGGATCAAGTGTTGTCTATGAAGTTAAAGTCAGGTCCAAATTCATTTTTGGAATATAAATACATAGTGAAGCCAAACGATTATATGATTGGTTTTGATGTGCGTTCTCAAGGTTTGAACCAAGTATTGAATACAGCTAAGCCTTTGGATTTAGAATGGGATTTGAAAGCTTTCAGAAATGAAAAAAGTATATCTTACGAAAATAAATACACTGAGATTTATTTTGAACACAAAGACGGTAAAGTTGATTACGCTGGCTTAGGTGCAAAAGAAGAAGAAACTCTTGAAAAACCTACATTTATTGCTTTCAAACAGCATTTCTTTACTTCAATTTTAGTTTCTAAAACACCTTTTGAGAAAGCACAATTGGTTTCTACCAATCTTATGCACGATGAAAAAGTTGATACTACTTTTACAAAATCATTCAAAGCAAATTTACCTTTGGCTTTTACCAATGGTGAATTAGATTATAAATTAAACTGGTACTTAGGACCATCTGATTACAAGACTTTAGCTAGTTACGATCAAAATCTAGAGAAAATCATCACTTTAGGTTGGGGAATCATCGGTTGGATTAATCGTTTTATCTTCGTGCCTTTATTTGGTTTCCTAGGTTCTTATATTGCTTATGGTATTGCGATTATTATTTTTACCATTTTAATCAAATTGGCCATGTCGCCTATTACTTTCAAATCGTTCTTGTCACAAGCAAAAATGAAAGTATTGCGTCCAGAAATTGCTGAATTGGGAGAGAAATACAAGAAAGACCCAATGAAAAAGCAACAAGAAACAATGAAATTGTATAACAAAGCGGGAGTCAATCCTATGGCGGGTTGTATACCAGCATTGATACAAATGCCTTTCTTGATGGCTTCGTTTCAGTTTTTTCCTTCAGCTTTTGAGTTAAGACAACAAAAGTTTTTATGGGCAGATGATTTGTCTTCTTTTGATGAAATTGTAAAATTACCGTTCCATATTCCATTGTATGGAGATCATATTAGTTTGTTTCCAATTTTGGCAGCGATTGCAATTTTCTTCTATATGAAAATGACTTCAGGAGATCAACAAATGGCAGCACCACAACAAGAAGGTATGCCGGATATGGCCAAAATGATGAAGATTATGATCTATGTTTCGCCATTGATGATGTTGTTCTTCTTCAATAGTTATGGAGCAGGTTTGAGTTTGTATAACTTTATTTCCAACTTGGTTACTATTTTAATTATGTTGGTAATCAAAAGATATTTTATCGATGGAGATAAAATTCACGCTCAAATTCAAGAGAATAAATTAAAAGAGCCTAAAAAACAAGGAAGATTTCAACGCAAATTGCAAGAAGCAATGGAACAAGCTGAAGCTCAAAAAGCGGCTCAACAAAAGAAAAAATAATTTTTCAAATTTGAATTTAAAAACTTTCGCTTTTGGCGGAAGTTTTTTGTTTAAAGTTAGTACTAATGATTTAAATTTTTCGTTTCTGTTACATTTACCGAGAAAATAATATTAATAGTTTTATATAAATTTATCTATATGATTAAGAAAGGATGGCTTTTGGTTTTCTTTATGCAAATTACAGTTATGGTTGCTCAAAGCGCAATAACTAATCAATTGGACAGTGAGGGGAAGAAAAATGGTCTATGGAGAGGGTATTACGAGGAATCAAAAAGACTGCGGTATGAAGGGACTTTTGTACACGGAAAAGAGGTAGGGGTTTTTAAATATTTTGACGATACAAAAGCAGCGGATGTAATTGCCACTAGAGAGTTTAACGAAAAAGACAATTCGGCGTATACTATTTTTTACAATCAAAATAAATTTAAGGTAAGTGAAGGTAAGGTGGTTAATAAACTATTTGAAGGAGAATGGATTTATTATCACTTCAATTCCAAAGCGGTAATGGCCAAAGAGTTTTATAAAAACGGGAAATTAGCAGGATTGAAAACGGTTTATTTTCCTGATGGTAAAGTGGCTGAAGAGACACATTACGAAAACGGACTTAAGGAGGGTAGTTGCAAAATTTATTCGGATAAAGGGATAGTGCTAGAAGAAGCGGTCTATCAAAAAGGGCAGTATAATGGTCCTGCTATTTTTAGAGAGACCAATGGTTTTATTGCTTCCAAAGGAAATTTTGTATTGGGTAAAAAAGAAGGGGTTTGGGAGTTTTACGAAAAAGATAAGTTAGTTAAAAAACGAAATATGAGTTATCCAGAAGGTCTAAGCAAGCGTAAAAAGAATTAACTTTTGCTTAGATAATTTCTGTGCTAAATGTTTTGTAACTTTGCACCCTATTTTTAAAAAGGGTTTTGATGAAAAAGAGAGTAGTTGTTGGTTTATCTGGAGGTGTAGATTCTAGTGTTGCGGCTTATTTGTTGCAACAAGAAGGATATGAGGTTATTGGGCTATTTATGAAAAATTGGCACGATGACTCAGTAACGATATCCAATGAATGTCCTTGGTTGGAAGATAGCAACGATGCTTTATTGGTAGCCGAAAAATTAGGAATCCCTTTTCAAACGGTTGACCTTAGTGAACAATACCAAGAAAAGATTGTGGATTACATGTTTAGTGAATATGAGAAAGGACGTACTCCAAATCCTGATGTATTGTGTAATCGCGAAATTAAATTTGCTGTTTTTTTAGAAATTGCTTTGAGTTTAGGAGCAGATTATGTGGCTACTGGACATTATTGCCAAAAGCGAACTACTGAAATAGACGGGAAACCCTTGTATCACCTTATCGCAGGTGCTGATAATAACAAAGACCAATCTTATTTTTTATGTCAATTGTCACAAGAACAGTTGGCTAAATCCTTGTTTCCAATTGGTGCATTAACGAAACCTCAGGTTCGTGAAATAGCAACTGAAATGGAATTGGTTACCGCAGAGAAAAAAGATTCTCAAGGACTTTGTTTTATTGGTAAAGTACGTTTGCCAGAGTTTTTACAACAAAAATTACAACCCAAAGAAGGTCAAATTATACAAATCGATAAAAATCATCCTGTTTATACTTCAACAGATGAATCTGAAACCTTAGCTTCTTTGTCTCATAAAATCACTTATACAACAGACATGGGCAAGGTAGTTGGAAAACACCAAGGCGCTCATTATTTTACAGTTGGGCAACGAAAAGGGCTTAATGTTGGTGGTACTACAGAGCCTTTGTTTGTTATCGCTACTGATGTGGTGACCAATACAATTTACACAGGCTTGTCTAGTAATCATCCGGGATTGTTTAGAAGAGGATTGTTTATTGATGCCTCTGAGACGCATTGGATTCGTGCCGATTTAGCCTTGTCAGTGGGTGAGTCTAAAGAAGTAATGGCTAGAATTCGTTACCGTCAGCCGTTGCAAAAAGCCACGTTGCATCAAGAAGAAAAAGGAATGTATGTGATTTTTGACGAACCACAATCGGCAATTACTGAAGGACAATTTGTAGCTTGGTACCAAGAGGATGAGTTGTTAGGTTCTGGGGTTATAGCTTGATTTTAGTGATAAATTTAATGTATTCAAATAGTTATTGATAAGTTTGTAGTATGTACTTGTAGTATTTATCTTTATTTATAAAAAATGATCAAAATACAAAATACAACTATTGATGATTTTAATTTTATTTGTCATCTTTTTGACGAAGCAATTCTTTATCAAAAGAATAAGGGATTTTCTGTTTGGAATGGATATGATATAGCAGTGTTAAAAGCTGATTTAGAAAAAAAGCTCCAATACAAAATTATTGAGGGAGATACTATTTTATGTGTTTTTAGTATTTGCTTTCAAGATTCTATTATTTGGCGTGAAAAAGAAAAAGAAGATGCAATTTATCTGCATAGAATTGTAGTCAATCCACTATATAGAGGACAAAAACAATTTGAGAAAATTCTTTTATGGGCTAAAGAATTTGCAAACAGCAAAAACTTAAGATACATAAGAATGGATACTTGGGGAGAAAATCAAAGTATTTTGGATTATTATATGAGCTATGGTTTTAAGTTTGTTGAGAATTATACAACACCTTCTACTTTAAACTTGCCAATTCAACATAGAAATCTATATTTGGCATTACTTGAATACTCTATTTGAAAGAAAAGTAGTTAAACAGTGCTTTATTAAATAAGTTTGATTCAATCACTTGTTGGAACTTACTTTTATTCTTTATTTTCTTTTTTACAATTATACCATAGGTTGAAATTCAAAAATGTGCTTATAGTTCGTCTAAATCAATCTTTTAATTGAAAGGTATTTTGGTTGTTTTATTTTTTAATTCTTTCTGAAAAGGAGTTGGTCTCGCCCTGATCGAAATGAAAACCCTCCTTTGGTACAACCGAATATTTTGCTTATGCTATCAAAGCTTCGTACTCACCCCCAGCCCCTCTCAAAAGGAGAGGGTAGCTATTAGCTCCTGTTAATGCTTTAGTAAAATTTGGTTGAGCCACAAGAGCTTGTAACAAAGAGTAGGATTTTGCTACTGAAAAGAATCGTCTAAAAAAGACCATTTTTTTTAAGTAAAATAAAAGGATTTTGGGAGTAATTATAAATTTTAAATATTTAATTTTGCACCTTAATAAAAATGTAGTATTAAGTCATTATATTATGGTAAAAGATTTATTCGAAAGAATCCAAAACAATAAAGGCCCTTTAGGAAAATGGGCTTCTCAGGCAGAAGGGTATTTTGTTTTTCCAAAACTAGAAGGAGAATTGGGGCCAAGAATGCAATTTCAAGGAAAAAATATATTGAACTGGAGTTTGAACGACTATTTAGGCTTGGCAAATCATCCAGAAGTGCGTCAGGCAGATACAGATGCAGCCATTCAGTTTGGTGCAGCTTACCCAATGGGTGCGCGTATGATGAGTGGACACACAAAATATCACGAACAATTAGAACAAGAATTGGCTGCTTTTGTGATGAAGGAATCGGCTTATTTATTGAATTTTGGTTACCAAGGAATCATGTCGGCCATTGATGCATTGGTGACTCGAAATGATATTATTGTATATGATGTAGATGCACATGCGTGTATTATTGATGGGGTGCGTTTGCATAGCGGAAAACGTTTTACGTATAAGCACAATGATATAGAGAGCATGGAGAAAAACCTGCAACGTGCTACAAAAATGGCGACCGAAACGGGTGGTGGAATTTTGTTCATTACCGAAGGCGTTTTTGGAATGCGTGGGCAACAAGGTAAATTAAAAGAGATTGTAGCCTTGAAAGAGAAATACAATTTCCGTTTGCTAGTTGATGATGCACACGGTTTTGGAACGCTTGGAAAAACAGGAGCGGGAGCAGGTGAGGAGCAAGGTTGTCAAGATGGAATTGATGTTTATTTTTCTACGTTTGCTAAATCTATGGCTAATATTGGTGCTTTCTTGGCTGCCGATAAGGATATAATCGATTATTTGAAGTACAATTTGCGTTCACAAATGTTTGCTAAAGCGTTACCGATGATTCAAACGATTGGTTCATTGAAACGTTTGCAATTGTTACGCGAATCCTCTGCGATTAAAGATAAATTGTGGGTAAATGTAAATGCGTTGCAAAGCGGATTGAAAGAAAGAGGTTTCAATATTGGAGACACTAACACGTGTATTACCCCGGTTTACTTAGAAGGAAGTATTCCTGAAGCGATGGTGATGGTAAATGACTTGAGAGAAAACTACGGTATTTTCTTGTCGATTGTAGTTTATCCAGTAATCCCGAAAGGTATTATTTTATTGCGTATGATTCCAACAGCTTCTCATACTTTAGAAGATATTGCAGAAACCTTGGCGGCTTTCGAAGCGATTCGTGAGAAATTAGTTAACGGTACGTATAAAGAAATTGCAGCACGCACTACAGTAGATATGGAAGCTTAACCTTTTAAGTATTCAGTTTACAGTTAGTAGTAGGCAGTTATATAAAAAATCCATTCGTTTTTGGCGAATGGATTTTTTTGTTTTACTAAGGACTAAAAACTGTCTACTAACTACTTTTTTTAAAAGAGTTCTTTTCTAAACGTTTTTCTTCTACAATGAATGGTGGGGTCAAAATTTTTCCATAGCAATTGAATGGCTAGATTGTCTGCCAATTCGGGAGTACGGATGCAATTTTGAATGCCTTTTTCGGTAAAAGTGGTGTGGTATTCTTTAAAAATAATAGCGTGAACTCCTTTGTTTTGGTAGTCAGGATGCACGCCAATTAAGTAAAAAAGAACGTCTTTGCTGTTTTTTCTTGCTTGTAATAAATGAAGGAAACCAAAAGGAAATAATTTGCCTTTCGCTTTTTGTAGCGCTTTTGAAAAACTCGGCATTACTATGGCAAAAGCGACCAGATTTCCGTCTTTGTCTTCTACATATTTAATGTATTCTGGATTGATGAAGTTGATGTATTTGTTTTTGAAATATTCCTTCTGAATATCCGTGATTGCTACAAACGAGGAAAGTTTGGCATACGATTCATTGAATAAATCAAACATTTTGTCCACATACGGAAGGACGTCTTTGGTTTTGGTGAAATTGATGGCTTTTAATTGGTATCGCTTTCTAATCAATTCCTCTGCTTTCTCGAAAGTTTCTGGTTTTACATTTGAAAAAGGGAATTTGTTTTCGACATATTCTTTTTCGGTAACGAAGCCCAATTGTTCAAAGTGTTGCGCATAATAAGGATGATTGTACCAAGTAATCATCGTGCCAATTTCTTCAAAACCTTCGGTTAGCACGCCTACTTTGTCTAGATTCGAAAACCCCATCGGGCCTTCTACATAGTCTAGGTTGTTTTTACGTCCTAGTTCATACACTTTTTCAAGTAGGACTTGGGTTACGGTTATGTCATCAATAACGTCAAACCAACCAAAACGAACCTTTCTTTTCTGTTGATGATTGACTTCATCCCAATTGATGATCGTGGCGATTCGTCCAACAATTTCTTGGTTTCTTTTGGCAACATAAAAATAGGCTTCGGCATTTTCAAAAGCAGGATTTTTGGTTTTATCAAAAGTTTCCAATTCATCTGCAATCAATGGCGGTACCCAATAGTTGTTGTTTTTATAGAGCGAAAAGGGGAATTTTATAAATTCGGTGATTTCTTTTTTGCTTTTGGCTTCGTGAATCGTAATCATGGATTATAAAGTGTAAAGTGTAGGTGCGAATATAGCCAACTTTTGACCATAAAAAAAGCCCAAGTATGGGCTTCTTTACTAATTGAATTTGAATTTTATTCTTCTTTCTCGTTCTTGATTATCGGTTGCTTTTTTTCTTTTTGTTTGCATTTTTCATTCTTGACATTGCTTTTTTGTAAAAACCATCATAGCGCCAAGAAACGCCAAATCCTCCATATAAAATGGTTGGGGTGTCTTTGAAATTGGTACTGATTGAAGCGTCAATTTGTAGGTTATCGCTAAGCAAATAAGCAGCTCCACCACGAACAAGCATATCGCTATAAAAATCACTGTTGAAACCTTGGTTTTCAATAAAACCAGACCATTTTTTACTGAATCCGCGAGTTAAAGTCACTACGTAGCCATAACTTGGATAGTCTGTGCCAACATAATCAGCGATGATATTGGTCACAAAAACCCAACGCCCATCTCCTAAATGATTTTGGGTAATCAGCATGACTTTTGGCGAAATGCTTGATTTTAGTGAAAAGGCATACGGATTTCCTTCGAAAACAAAATTCGCTCCAGCAAATAAAGAAACCGCTGGTAAAAACTGTCTCCAGTTGAACTTTTGGTTGGCATTCCAACTGTAAATGTTGACCTTTTTTTCATAATTTTTAAAAGGGTCATAAATTAAATATTTGGCGCCTACATTAGTCTGTCTAAAATTGGCTCTTTTGGTTGAACTAAAGTTGCTATCGAGTTGGTCATTTTGATATTGAATAT
Source organism: Flavobacterium sp. (assembly GCF_027531905.1). Classification (GTDB taxonomy): domain Bacteria; phylum Bacteroidota; class Bacteroidia; order Flavobacteriales; family Flavobacteriaceae; genus Flavobacterium. The sequence continues at coordinate 145,950 of NZ_JAPZSU010000008.1, forward strand.
CTGCAATAACTTCTAATCTTTCTAAAAATGCGCCCCAACGAATCGTAGCATCTAGACCAAAACCATTCACATCATAATTTAATAAATTGTGATGGGAAGTAATGCCATAAATACCACTTTCGATCTGTATGATGTTTTTACCCACCCCATAAGCAGACATAGTTTCTCCTGGGCGATTGGAGTTAATTTGATCAGTAAATTGCCCATAGTGAGCAAAAGGAGCTAAAAATAAAGCGATTAAAGCAATTTTCTTGAATGGGAACATAGTTATATTCTTTTGATTTAAAATAGTAACGCAACCAAATGTACTATATTTTATTATTTATTTAAGATTAGAATTTTAAATTTGACCATTTGATTTACTAATTTTGAAAAAAAAATTAGATATGCAATTAGCTTCATTTAGTGGATTTGTAAGAACATTGTTGTACATGATTATGTTTTACTATGTTTTTAAATTTTTGGCTAAACTTTTTTTGCCGATTTTAGTTAAAAAAGCGGTAGAAAAAGCTGGTGAAAATTTTCAGCAGCAGCAACAATATGCGCAACAGCAATATACACAGCAACAATATGCGCAAAATAATAGAAGATATAGCAATCAAGACGAGATTATTGTTGATACGGCTCGATCCAAAAACCCAAAAGAGACCAAAAAAGTGGGAGAATATGTGGATTACGAAGAAATAGATTAAATTTGTGCACTGAAGCCCATTTTTAAATCTAATTCAAATCTGAATCCATTGAAAGTATTAAATAAATTTTACCCGCACGCATTAGCTATTTTAGGTTTTGTAGTTATTTCTTTAATTTATTTTTATCCTGTTTTACAAGGAAAGCAAATCTTCCAGTCCGATATCGCTCAGTTTACTGGGATGGCCAAAGAGCAAAACGACTTTAGAGCCATCGAACATCAGGAACCTTATTGGACAAATGCTGCTTTTGGTGGAATGCCTACCTATCAATTAGGTGCAAAATATCCTCACGATTACATCGGGGCTCTAGATGATGCTATCCGATTCTTACCTCGACCAGCCGATTATTTATTCTTATACTTTCTAGGATTCTACGGACTTTTATTGGTTTTAAAAATCGACCCGCTTAAAGCCTTTTTTGGTGCGATTGCCTTTGGCTTTTCTACATATTTGATTATTATTTTGGGAGTTGGGCACAATGCCAAAGCCCACGCTATTGGGTATATGCCTATGGTAATTGCAGGTTTTATACTTGTTTTTCAGCGTAAATATATTCTAGGTGGCTTGGTTACGTTGTTTGCCACAGCTCTAGAAATTAATGCGAATCACTTTCAAATGACCTATTATTTGTTGTTGTTTTTATTGATTTTGGTAGGGTATTATTCGTATCAAGCCATCAAAGAAAAACAATATAAAGACCTTGGCAAAAGCTTTGGAATATTAGCTATTTCAGGAATTTTGGCGATTGGGGCAAATGCTACCAATTTACTAGCTACTTCTGAATATGCTGCTTTTAGTACTCGTGGGAAAAGTGAATTGACGTTTAATCCAGACGGTTCAAAGAAAACGGAAGATATCGCCTTGTCTCGCGAATACATTACAGAATACAGTTATGGTATCATGGAGAGTTTCAATTTGATTGCACCAAGACTCTTTGGTGGTTCAAATAGTGAAGCTCTTGGGAAAGACAGTGCTATGTTTGAATTTATGGTGGGTCAAGGTGTACCTGAAGATCAGGCTGCCGATTTTACCAATGGATTACCAACGTACTGGGGAGATCAGCCGATTGTGGCTGCTCCAGCATATATTGGAGTTGTGGTTTTCTTTTTGGCGGTTTTAGCATTATTTATTGATAAAAGAAAAATCAAATATGTATTCTTTGGAGGCGCTATGTTTGCGTTAATCCTGTCTTGGGGAAAAAACTTTTCTTTAGTGACGGATTTTTTCATCGATTATATTCCGATGTATGACAAATTTAGAGCGGTTTCGTCTATTCAGGTCATCCTCGAATTGTGCTTTCCAGTATTGGCTATAATGGGATTACAATCCTTTTTTACTTTAGAGAAATCACAACAAACTAAAGGAATTTTGCATACAGCATTATTTGGTTTAGGTGTTATGCTCATTCTTTTTGTGAGTAAAGGTGCGTGGAGTTATTCAGGTAGCAGCGATGGATTGTATTTGCAAAATTATGGTCCTGGATTTGTAGACGCGCTAAAAGCAGATCGTATGAGTTTGTATACTGCCGATTTGTTGCGTTCTACCTTTTTTATAGTCGTTATCGCTGTAGTTTTATGGTTGTATACTCAAAAAAGATTGACACAAAATACCGCTATAATTATTGTTGGCTTTTTGATGATTTTTGATCTTTTCTTCGTGGATAAAAAATATGTGTCAGGAAAAGATTTTATGAATGGTAGAGAAGTTGCGGCTCCATTTCAAGAAACTCCTGCCGATATTCAGATTTTAAAAGATGTATCGAACTACAGAGTTTTTGAGGTAAGTGGAAATCTATCAAGCGCAAGGGCTTCATACTTTCATAAATCTTTGGGAGGTTATCACGCGGCTAAGCCTAGAAGAATTCAGCAGTTATTCGATTATCAAATCGCTAAAAATAATATTGAGGTTTTAGATTTTTTAAATGTAAAATACATCATTCAAACCGATAAAGAAGGTAAAGAATTTCCAACCGTTAATCCTAATGCCAATGGAAACGCTTGGTTTGTAAGTCAAATAAAAGCAGTTTCTTCTGCAGATGAAGAAATGAAAGCTTTGGATAAATTCGATTCTAAAAATGTGGCAATTGTCAATACAAAAGAGTTTGCCATTCAAAATAAAAGCTTTGTAAAAGATGCTTCAGCGGTAATTACTTTGGATGCCTACAAACCGAATCATCTAACGTATACTTCAACTAATGCTAATGCTGGTTTAGCTGTGTTTTCTGAAATGTACTATGCTAAAGGTTGGAAAGCCTACGTTGATGGTAAAGAAACGCCAATTTACAGAGTAGATTATGTTTTGAGAGCTATTGAAATTCCAAGGGGTAAACACCAAGTGGAATTCAAATTCGAGCCACAAGTGGTTCAAACGGGAAGTCTCATAGCCTTGGTTAGTTCTATTGGAATGCTATTGCTTTTGGTAGGAGGGATATATGTAGAGCGAAAAAAAGCTACCAATAAGGGAAAGTAATTGTATTGAAAAATTGAAATTGATTTGATGGATAAATCAGTAGGAATTTTCCCTTTGGGGACTAGTGGGCGTAAACTCTTAATCATCACTTATTATTGGCCGCCAGCCGGTGGGCCAGGGGTGCAACGTTGGCTTAAGTTTGTAAAATATTTGCCAGATTTTGATGTACAGCCGATTGTGTATATTCCAGAAAATCCAACTTATCCTATAGTCGATGCTCATTTAGAAAAAGAAGTGTCACAAAAAGCCATTGTTTTGAAAAAAAGCATTTTTGAACCCTATCAATTGGCTTCTTTTTTTTCTAAAAATAAAACCAAAAAAATCAGCTCTGGAATCATTCCTAATCAAAAAAAACAATCCTTTTTGGAAGCGTTTTTATTGTGGATACGTGGGAACTTATTCATCCCAGATGCCCGTGTTTTTTGGGTGAAGCCTTCTGTGGCTTATTTAGAAAAATACATTACTGAAAATAATATCGATACTATCGTTACTTCAGGTCCTCCTCACAGTTTGCATTTGATTGGATTGGAGTTGCAAAAAAAAGTAAACGTCAAATGGTTCGCCGATTTTCGTGACCCTTGGACGACTATTGGCTATCACAAAGCCTTGCGTTTGTCTAGTTATGCTGCCAAAAAGCATAAAAAATTAGAACATCAAGTACTCAATGCTGCTGACACGATTATTGTAACTAGCAAAACGACTAAAACAGAGTTTCAAGCCATTACATCAAAACCTATTGAAGTTATTACGAATGGGTATGATACGGAAAATGTTGCGCCACAAACATTAGATACCAAATTTTCTTTGGCGCATATTGGCTCGTTTTTATCTGAACGCAATCCATTAATTCTTTGGGAAAGTTTAGTAGAGTTACTTGCTGAAATTCCTGAGTTTAAAAAACAACTTGAAATTAAGTTAATGGGCGCTGTAAGTCAGGAAGTATTGGATACGATTACCCGATTTGGACTCAATGACTATTTGAATAATTTAGGCTATGTATCACACGATGAAGCGGTAGCGCATCAACGTAAATCGCAGGTATTATTGTTAATCGAAATTGATTCAGAAGATACCAAAAGCATCATTCCTGGGAAACTTTTCGAATATATGGTTTCCGGAAGACCAATTATCGCTATTGGCCCCAAAGACTCTGATTTTGCTGAAATTATTACAGGAACCAATACTGGTGTGTTCTTTGAATATGATAAAAAACAGCAATTGAAAGCTACCATTTTAGCCTACTATCAACAATTTTTGGAAGGAAAATTACAATCAAATCCAGTAGGTTTGCAGAAATATTCCAGAAAGAGTTTAACCAAAGAACTAGCTACTCTTTTAACCTCAAAAAAGTAACTTCAAACCTCTAACTTCTAAATTCTACCTTCGAATAATGGGCATAGTTTTAAATCAATCACTAAAAAATACTATAATTACTTATATCGGTTTTGGAATAGGGGGAATAAGTACCCTATTTTTATTTCCATATATTTTAGGCAAAACCTATTATGGTCTTTCTAATTACATTTTGTCTTGTGCTAATGTGTTGATGCCTTTATTCGCCATTGGAATGCAAAATACTTTAGTGAAGTTTTATTCTCAGTGCAAAACCGAAGAGGAGAAAAATCAGTTTTTGTCTTTTACCGTTTTGTTTCCCTTACTTTTCAGTATTCCACTGATTTTAATTGGCTTGTTTTTTTATGATGAAATTTTATTTTTTGTAACGAAGAAGAATCCAATTGTAAAAGATTTTATTTGGATGATTCCTTTTGTAGGATTGTCAATGGCATATTTCGAAATATTTTATGCTTGGGCAAGAGTACACATGCATTCAGTTTTTGGTAATTTTATCAAAGAAGTGGGTTTACGACTATTTTCGTTATTCTCCCTTTTAGCTATGTACTTCAAGATGATTACAGCGGTAGAATTTATTTATCTTACCGCTGGAATCTATTTTATAGCTTTTTTGGTCACCATGTTTTATGCTTTCCGAATCAAAAAACCTGTTTTTCAGATAACTATTCCAAAGAATGTAAAAGGGATTGTCGAATATTCATTTTACATCATATTATCTGGAAGTGTTGCTAATCTGTTGTTGGATGGAGACAAAATTATGCTGAATCAGTATCTCGATATTGGGGACATAGGTATCTATTCTGTAGCTACTTTTATTGCTTTAGTGATTTCTGTGCCCAGTCGCGCGATGCATCAAATTGTATATCCTATTACGGCCAAACTAATGCACGACAACAAATACGACGAATTGAATATTTTGTATAAAAAAACCTCCATCAATCTGCAAATAGTGGGTGGATTCGTGATGTTGTGCATCTTTGTCAACATCAATCAGTTGTATGAATTGTTGCCCAAAGAATTTGTTGGAAGTATACTTGTGGTTTTTATGATTGGCATCTCAAAATATTTCGATTTAATTCTAGGGAATAACAATGCCATTATTTTCAACTCCAAATACTATCGTATGGTCTTGTTTTTGGGGGTAATGTTAGCGTTATTAACCTTTTTACTCAATTGGATTTTTATTCCTTTATATGGCATAATTGGCTCCGCATTTGCTACTTTGTTGTCAATTACCGCGTACAGTATTGCCAAATTGTATTTTGTGGTTAATCGAATGCATCTGTATCCTTTTAGCAAACCAACTTTAGAATCATTAGGCATTACATTAATTCTTTTTCTTCTCTTTTACTTTTGGCAATTTCCATTTCATCCGATAATTGGGATAATGTTAAAGTCGATGTTGCTAACAATAGTCTATGTTTATACCAACTACAAAATGGTTATTTCTCCCGAAATCAATCAGGCTATCGATACGCTTTTTATTAAATTAAAAATAAAAAAATAGCATTCACTCGCTTTAAATAGTAGGAATTCTGTTAAAAGTATGTTGTTTTGTATTTATATTTGTTAAGCAAAATTTCATAAAAATGATGTTTAGGAGCAGTGGTCAAAGGATTTTTTGGTCACATCGTCCCGCCATCCGCTATATCTTTGCTTTTTAAAGAAAAAAAGCAAAGGATGCCGCTGCTGTCGGGGCTAAAAGGAAGCATTTGGCTTTCTTGCTAGCATTACAACGAAATTGCATAGTTTAATTCAAAGACAGTCAATTACTATGAACCGCACGAAAGCCTTTAGAATCCTTTTCATTTTATTCATTTTTACTACTATTTTGTGGGGGCAAAATTCAGCATTCAAACCTGATGGAAAGACCGCTACAACCATAAAACCAGATACTGTTCCAACTATAAAAGAGCGTTATCCAGTAGCTCCTTTTCAGGACACTTTATTCTTTATCCATAATAAAATAGGAAGTTTTTCTCCAGAAAAAAGAGCTAAAGCCATTGCTGAAAGAATCCAACAAATTTACAGTGACCCTTTATTCGAAGCAGACTCATTAAAAATCGTCCCAGCTGATATTACGCTCGATATCGTTTACAAAGAAGCCTTTATCATAATGTCGATAACCACGCTTGATGCTCAATCTGTAGGCAAAGACAGCCAATCCTTAGCAGCGCAAAATGTAAAGCTAAGTAATGGTTAAAATTTAATGTCGTATTTAGTTCCAAAATTAGTCAGGACAAAATTTAATTTTTCTTTGAGGTTTTCGAATGATTTATAAGCATCAAAATCTAACCATTGATATTTTATTCTTCGCCATAGAATTTCA
>NZ_JAPZSU010000032.1 GCF_027531905.1 Flavobacterium sp.
TGAAGCCAAATATTCCAAACAGTCTAAGTCTGTTTTGAATGTGTCAAAAAAATCAATAATACTTTCTCCTTTGAATGATTCCATAACCTTTTTTGTTTTCCGAAATATAAGAAAATATCTTTACAGCTCTATACATTTTTACCCATATAGAAATTGAAGGGAATATCGATTTGGATAGTCTTACACAAACCGAAGAAAACTTCAAAGATGCAACAGGCGAAGATATTAGTGATTTCTTAGATTTGGATTTAATTATTTAAAAAATGACTACAGTTTCTAAAAGCATTTTTTATGACGGACGATCTTCTGTTCCAAAAACCATCGATTTATTTTTTGATTCAACTATTGGGCAGTTTACCTTCCAAATGGAATCAAAAAATAGTGTAAATGAGGAAGAAAATTCTTTTCCTGAAAGAACAGCATCCTATACGTGGTCAATCAGTGCGATTGCATTTGAACATAGAAGTACCGCCTTATTTTTGCAACACGGTGAAGATCCAATTCAAACCATAAAAATTACCGATGCTGCATTGATCAATTCAATTAATCAATTCAGAAAAACATCAGGACAATTGAGTTGGTATCAAACCCTCATACAAAAACCACTGAAATTTCATGTGTTTTTAGCGTTGTTTTTGTTGACAATCATTGGCTTATCATATGTATATATGCTCCCTTGGGTAGCCGAAAAATCTGTGGTGCTGATTCCTGAAAGTTACGATGATTCCTTAGGCGAAACTTTTATAGACGAAAATTATCTTTTAGGAGAGAGTCAGGTAGAAAAATCAAAAATATTGAATGATTTTGCCGCTAATTTACAACTCAACAACAAAAAGAAGTTGAAATTTAAAGTCATCGATGCTGACATTATGAATGCCTATGCCCTACCCGATGGTACCATTGTAGTTTATACTGGCATTTTGAAAGAAATGAAAAATTATGACGAATTAGTAGGCTTGATCGGTCATGAAGCTGCTCATGTAAACAACCGTCATTCGATGAAAATGCTTTGTAGAAATTTATCAGGTTACCTTTTCATTTCTACTGTTTTAGGGGATGTAAATGGAGTAATGGCAGTTATTGGAGATAATGTAAACACTTTACAATCTTTATCCTTCTCTAGAGAATATGAACGAGAAGCCGACGAAGAAGGTTTTGCAATTGTGACCAAAAATAACGTTAATCCAAAAGGAATGGTGACTTTATTCCACCGATTACAAAAGGAACATAGTATCGAAATGCCTGAATTTTTGAGTACACATCCAGTGACAAAAGATAGAATTCAGTCTATTAAAACAATGATTTCCACCAAAAATCATGTCATTCAAGAAGATTTCAAATTAAAAGCATTGTTTGAAAAACTTCAAAAATAAAAACAACAAAAACCGCTTAGTTTATAATAATACTAAGCGGTTTTTTTATACTAAAATGGTGCGAAGCACCTCGAAAATTTTTTTATTGACAAGCGATTTTATTCACTCTATTTTGGTGTCTTCCTCCCTCAAAATCTGTAACCAAAAAGGTTTCTACAATTTCAACAGCTTGTTGAATAGAAGTAAAGCGCGCTGGAATACTAAGAACATTCGCATCATTATGTAAACGTGTTAAATAAGCAATTTCTTTGGTCCAACAAAGACCAGCTCTTACACCAGCGTGTTTGTTTACCGTCATTGCAATTCCATTTCCACTTCCACAAATCACAATTCCAAAATCGGCTTTACCTTGTTCTACGTCATTGGCAACAGGATGTCCAAAATCTGGGTAATCTACTGAGTCTTCTGAATCTGTTCCGTAATTAGTTACTTCGTGCCCTAAAGATTCTAAATAGTGAACAATTGCTTTTTTATAATCTGGTCCTGCGTGATCGTTTCCGATAGAAATTTTCATTTGTCAATGTATTAAGTTGTGAGAATGCAAATTTAACCAATCTAATTGAGTTTTGATGATAAATTTTACTTTTGCAAAGGCATGAATAAAGGGATTGTTTTACTTAAAACACCAAAAAAAGTAGCGTACATTTAACTCTCATACTACGAGTATTTTAGCAGTTTTCAACAATTTTTATATTTCTATAAAATACTAAAAATCAAGTCATTTACTTTAATTAAAATGTTAATTTTTTGCAGTGTTAATAGCAAAACGTAATTACTTGATATTCAGTTAACTTTAAATTAACACAAAATGTTAATAAGTTCGGAAAGAAAATTAGAAGTTTTTTTAGTCAGTATTAAAAAAAATTGTAATCCAAAATTGGAATGAATAAAACAAAAAAAGTTTGGCTAATTTTTGGAATATTTATCAATAACTATTCATGATTTATTAACAAGTTTTTTAAAATTACTTATTTACATTTTGATTTAAAATTTGGTTATCAACCGTTGTTAATTAAAATTAAAAAAGAACTAAAAATAAACCTTTTAAGTATTAAAAATAGTGTTAATAACTCAAAATAAAAAAGTAAAACTCCATATTTAAACAAATAATAAAAAAATTATTGCCATTATTAACACGCTATAATAACCATTAAAAAATATTTAAATTTTAAATTTTCTTTTTTATTATTTTAATGAATGTTGACAACTTTGAATTTTGAAAAAGTAGGGTAGGAGCTGTTAGACAATTTTCAAATTGCTATTGAGGTTGTCTAAAATAGTTTGAACGGTTTCGAAATCGTTGGGATGTACTTTGAGTTGGATTCCGCCCAGCGCATTGGTGTAAAAAGGAGCTACCGAGAGAGTGATTTCGTTTTCAAAGAAAAAAGGGATTTTTTCTAGCTCTAAAATGTGTTTTAAAACCACTATTTCATGTGGATAAGTAAAGACTGCTATAGTTTTAAAATCTTCCATGAGGTTGTTTTTATAAAGATAAAAAAAATAGTTAAAGTTATATTTTATTTAAAACTAAAGCACATGCACTGTTTACCGTTAACTATTTTGTAATTTTAGACTTTATTAGAAAAGATATATGCGTAAAAGATTAAGAAAGCCGATCAAGAAAGAGAAAGATTTTAGTGATAAAATTTTAAAAATATTGGCTCAAAACCCTAACAAAGGGTTTAACTACAAGCAAATAGGAGCTACGCTTGAACTAGATGATACTCAAAGTAGAAATCAAATTATCAAAGATTTGAAACTTTTGGCAGCTGCCAAAAAAATAATTGAAACCGAACCAGGAAAGTATCTTGTGAAAGCCATAAGCCAAGATTATTACGAAGGAATCATCGATATGACGGGGCGTAAGACGGCTTATTTCATTTGTCCTGATTTTGAAGAAGACGTTTTCATTCCAACCAATAATTTGAATCGTGCTTTAGACAAAGACAAAGTAAAAGTTTATGTTTATAATAGAAGAAAAGGAAAACGTCCTGAAGGCGAAGTAATTGAAGTAGTCGAAAGAGCCAAAACTGATTTTGTGGGTGTAATTGACATTCAAAAGAATTTTGCTTTTGTATCGACCGCCAATCCAAAAATGTACACGGATATTTTTATTCCAAAAGATAAAATAGGAGAGGCAGAACAAGGAGATGTCGTTCTGGTTCATATCGAAGATTGGCCTAAAAGAGCGGATAGTCCTTTTGGTAGAGTTGAAAAAGTACTCGGTAAACCAGGAGAACACGATACAGAAATTCACGCTATTTTGGCAGAATATGGTTTGCCTTCTGAGTTTCCAATAGAAGTTGAAACCTTTGCTCAAAAAATTGATACTACGATTCAAGAAAGTGAAATAGCCAAACGTCGCGATATGCGAGATACACTCACTTTTACCATAGACCCAAAAGATGCCAAAGATTTTGATGATGCCTTGTCTTTCAAAAAATTAGAGAATGGTAATTTCGAAATAGGGGTTCACATTGCTGATGTTTCGTATTATCTAGAAGAAGGAACTATACTTGATGATGAAGCCTATCAACGCGCCACTTCGGTGTATTTGGTAGATAGGGTAGTGCCAATGTTACCAGAGGTTTTATCAAATTTCGCTTGTTCGTTACGTCCTCAAGAAGAGAAATATACGTTTTCGGCTATTTTTGAATTGGATGCCAAAGCCAAAGTAGTGAACCAATGGTTTGGAAGAACGGTTATTTTTTCAGACCAGCGATTTGCGTATGAAGAAGCACAATACATCATCGAAACCAAAGACAATACGATTCCAATAGAAACTTCTATCACAGGAAGTAGCTATGTGGTGGCCGATGAAATTGTAGAAGCTACTCTTAAAATGGATGAATTAGCCAAAATTTTAAGAAGAAATAGAATGAATGAAGGGGCTATTTCTTTTGACAAAGTCGAAGTAAAATTCAATTTAGATAAAGAAGGAGAACCAGAAGGCGTGTACTTCAAAATAGCAAAAGATGCCAATCATTTGATTGAAGAATTCATGCTTTTGGCCAACAGAAAAGTAGCTGAGTATATTGGGAAACAAAAGAAAACTTTTATTTACAGAATTCACGATGAACCCAATGAAGATAAGCTAATTGCAATGCAAAATGTGATTGCTAAATTTGGTTATAAAATTGATTTTAGAAACAAAGGCGATATCTCTAAATCTTTGAATGCTTTGATGGAAGAGGTAAGTGGTAAAAAAGAACAAAATTTGATTGATACTTTAGCCATTCGTTCGATGAGTAAAGCCAAATATTCAACAGATAATATTGGACATTACGGATTAGCTTTCGATTATTATTCTCATTTTACTTCACCTATTCGTAGGTATCCTGATGTAATGGTGCATAGACTGTTACAGTTTTATTTAGATGGAGGAAAATCTGTAGATGAAGAAACCTATGAAACCAAATGTTTGCATTCTTCGACTATGGAAGGTTTGGCTACTAATGCAGAACGTGATTCTATCAAATACATGCAGGTTAAATACATGCAAAATCATGAAGAGCAAGAATTTTTGGGTGTAATTTCAGGAGTAACGGAATGGGGAATTTATGTAGAAATCATCGAAAATAAGTGCGAAGGGATGGTAAGAATTCGTGATATTAAAGAAGATTATTATACTTTTGACGAGAAGCAATACGCCTTGGTTGGCGCTACTTCACATAATTTATTACAATTAGGTGACGAAATTTATGTAAAAGTTAAGAATGCTGATTTGGTGAAAAAACAATTGGATTTTCATTTTATCAGAAGTAATAATCAATAAAAGATAAGCTATGAAGAAGATAATAATTATAGTTACATTGTTTGTAACGAGTTATTTACAGGCTCAGGTAACCAAAAATTTAGGTGATTTTGATAGTGTAAAAGTATTTGATCAATTGACTGTAAAGTTGATTCCTTCAAACGAAAATAAGGTCAGTATTTCAGGAACAAGAGCTGGTGAAGTAGAATTTGTTAATAATAATGGTCAATTGAAATTAAGAATGCCTTTTCCGAAGTTAATGTCTGGAAACGATATTAAAATTGAGTTGCATTTCAAGAAAATTGAGAGTATCGATGCCAGTGAAGGAAGTTATGTTTCTTGTGATTTTCCATTCAAACAAACCCTTTTAACCTTGAATACAAAAGAAGGTGCTACCATAAAAGTCGAATTTGATACAGAAAAAGCTGTAATTAGAGCGGTTTCTGGAGGAATTTTAGACTTGATAGGAAAAACAAACAATCAAACTATTACGATTGCTTCTGGTGGTGTTTTAGAAGCTAAAGATTTAATAAGCTCACAAGCGACTATAAACGTTGCAGCGGGAGGAAAAGCTGAAATCCATGCTACTACCTTAGTGGATGCAAAAGTGAAGGCTGGAGGCTCTATTTACATTTATGGTAAACCTAAACAAATCAATCAGCAAACGATCCTTGGTGGAACTATAATTGAAAAGTAACTTGAACTAGACCTTTAGCTATTCACTAATTACTAATTACTAATCACTGCTACATGATTAATGATATTTTAGCTGGAATTCCATGGGGAATTTTTTTAAGTTTTATGATTGGCCCAGTATTCTTTATTTTACTAGAAACTAGTATTAGTAAAGGATTTAGAGCCGCAATGGTATTTGATTTGGGTGTTATTTTTGGTGATATTGTCTTTATTTCTATCGCTTATTTGGGAAGTTATCGTTTAATAACTAGTCTTAAAGATGAACCTTCTTTGTTTATTTTTGGTGGAATTGTGATGTTAGCTTATGGCATTATTTCTTTTATAAAATTGAGAAATACCGAGAAATCTCCTGAAGAAATTTTACAAGATGAAATCCTTAAAAAGAACTACGGAAGCTTATTCATGAAAGGCTTTTTCCTGAATATTATCAATATTGGTGTGTTGGGTTTTTGGTTAGCCGTTATCATTTCTGTTGGTCCAAAAATGGATATGAAAACCTCAAGAATGTTGACTTTTTTTGTTTCAGTAATTCTTTCTTATTTACTAATTGATTGTATTAAAATTGTATTAGCTAAAAAATTAAAATCAAAAATGACGCCTACTAACATTCATAAAATCAAAAAAGGAATAGCTGTAGTTTTAATGATTTTTGGAATAGTTTTAATTACCCAAGGATTTTTTCCAGGTGAAAAACAAATGGTAAAAAATGCCTTAGAAAAGATAGAGTAGGAGCCATTTCTATTCAAAAAAAGATAAAAAAGCTTCTGATTTTCAGAAGTTTTTTTTGTTTATGACTACACTTTATTTAGTATGCTTAACTATCATATTTTTTAAAATAATGATAAAAAAGAGATACATTTATGCATCCCTTTTGAGTCATCGTCCGGATTCGAACGCTTTCTTTATCTAATTTTTCTTAAAAATTAACCATTAAAAAAACTTCTAAATTTCTTTGAAGGCATTAAAGTCATCGTCCGGATTCGAATGCTTTCTTTATCTAATTTTTCTTAAAAATTAACCATAAAAAAAACTCCAAGTTTGTTTGAAGATTTCAGAGTTATCGTCCGGATTCGAACTCTATATTTATCTAATTTTTCTTAAAAATTAACCATAAAAAAAACCTCCAAGTTTCCTTGAAGGTTTTAGAGGCATCGTCCGGATTCGAACCGGAGTAGGAGCTTTTGCAGAGCCCAGCCTAGCCGCTCGGCCACGACGCCATTGTTTAAACGGATTGCAAATGTAATACAAAAATTCCAAAAAGCAAATTTCAAATTCCAAATAAATAGAGAATGCCTTTTCTTTTGGTTTTTTAATTTTTGAAATTTATTAACGTGTTTTACTCATAATAATGGTAACCGCTTCTACATCACCACCAATGGGAGGATTTATTTTTGAAACTTCAACCTCAATTTTTGTAATAGTTGGAGCTTCATTCATAGCACGAACAATGATTCTATGAGCTACATTTTCTAATAATTCCGCTCTAATTGCCATTTCTTCAACTACAATTCGGTTCAATAATACATAATCTACGGTATCACTTAATTTGTCTGATAGCGCAGATTGTGTTAAATCGGTTTCAATTTCTAAATCAACTCGGTAATCTGAACCTATTTTTGATTCTTCAATTAGACAACCGTGATATGAAAAGGTGCGTATATTTTTTAGTTTAATTTTGCCCATTATTTGATGAAATAAAGTATTTTTTTCTTGCGTTAAAAGTACAAATTCTTTTGTTTTTTTAATAGATTAAATAAATAAAGAACCCTATTATACCTAGTTTCCTCAACAATTTTGATAACTTTGCCGTTCAAATTTCAATATAATGGCTGCAGAAGAAAAATCACTTCATTTTATAGAACAAATCATTGAAGATAGTATTGCTAATGGTTTTCCTAAAGAGCAATTACGCTTCCGTTTTCCACCCGAACCTAATGGTTATTTACACATTGGCCATGCCAAATCTATTTGTCTCAATTTTGGTTTAGGTTTAAAATATAATGCCCCAGTTAATCTTCGATTTGATGATACGAATCCTGCAAAAGAAGAGCAAGAATACGTTGATGCTATTAAAGAAGATGTAAAATGGTTAGGTTTTAATTGGTCTGAAGAATTGTATTCTTCTGATTATTTTCAGCAATTGTATGATTGGGCTATTCTTTTGATTAAGAAAGGAAAAGCTTATGTAGATAGCCAAACTTCCGAAGAAATGGCTGCTCAAAAAGGAACGCCTACACAACCTGGTGTTGATGGACCTTATAGAAATCGTACGATTGAAGAAAATCTTCAGTTATTTGAAGGCATGAAAAATGGAGATTTTCCAGAAGGTAGCCATGTTTTGAGAGCCAAAATTGATATGGCTTCTACTAATATGTTGATGCGTGATCCATTGATGTACAGAATCTTACATCGTCATCATCATCGTACTGGTAATGACTGGAATATTTATCCAATGTATGATTATGCTCACGGGGAAAGTGATTATTTAGAACAAATTTCTCACTCAATATGTACTTTAGAGTTTGTAATGCACCGTGAATTGTATGATTGGTTTTTGGATCAAATTTATGATACGGAAAAAGTAAGACCACATCAATATGAATTTGCTCGTTTGAACTTGAATTATACTGTTATGAGCAAACGAAAATTATTACAATTGGTTCAAGATAAAGTAGTTAATGGTTGGGATGATCCAAGAATGCCTACTATTTCTGGTTTACGTAGAAGAGGGTATACCGCTGCTTCTATTCGTAAATTTTGTGATACGATAGGTGTTGCTAAACGTGAAAATATTATTGATATTTCTTTGTTAGACTTCTGCTTACGTGAAGATTTGAATAAAAAAGCACCTAGAGTTATGGCTGTTTTGGATCCTGTGAAATTAGTTATTACCAATTATCCAGAAGACAAAGTAGAGTGGTTAGACGCCGAAAATAATCAAGAAGATGAAACTGCTGGTTTTAGAAAAGTTCCTTTCTCACGCGAATTATACATTGAAAAAGAAGATTTTCTTGAAGTAGCCCCAGCTAAATTTTTTAGATTGAGTATTGGAAATGAAGTACGTTTAAAAAATGGTTATATTATTAAGGGTGAGTCTGTTGAAAAGAATTCTGACGGTTCTATTAAAGAAATTCACGTCACTTATGACACGGATTCTTTGAGTGGAAGTGGGAGTGAAGCTAGTAAACGTAAAGTAGCTGGAACGCTTCATTGGGTTGCTATTAATCACGCTATTGAAGCAGAAGTTCGTTTGTATGACCGTTTATTTACAGATGAAGCACCTGATAGTCATAAAGAGAAAAGTTTCTTAGAATTTGTAAATCCATCATCTTTGCAAATTGTAACGGGTTATGTGGAACCAAGTCTACAAGATGCGGTTTCTGGTACTCATTATCAATTTCAAAGATTGGGTTATTTTTCTGTGGATAAAGATGCAACTGATTCAAAATTAGTGTTTAACAAAACAGTTGGTTTGAAAGATGCTTGGGAAGAGAAAGACAAAAAAGAAGCAAATCTTTTGATGAATACTCAAAAAGAAATTAACAAATACGTAAAAGAAAAAGATGATAATGTAGCTTCTACTTTGCTAGCTTCCATTGTTAATAATATAGAAAGTATTGATAATTATAGTTTATTGACACAAACAGTAACCAAGAACATTAAAAATGACAATAATGCATTACTGTTTTCTAATTTAATTTTGAAATATTCCAATAAAGTATCTTTTAAAGATATAGAATCTGAAGCGTTACAAAAATTGTATACGATGTCTCTAAAAAGTCAATCTACTTTGGTTCGTGAAATCGTTATTCATAATTTACAGAATGATACTGTTCATTTGAATCAATTTCAAACTTTAATTTAAGATTTTAAAGTATAAGTTTTTATTATAGAAAGCATCCTTTATTGGGATGCTTTTTTATTATTTATTAATTCTATTATAAATTAAAATTTTATAATTTTTTATTATGAAAAATGACTTTCATAAATTGATTTTAAGACATTTTTTTTATTTCTTTGACTCAATTTATGTCTTTTAAATTTTATTTTAAATAAAGGCTTTATTTCAATTTTAACTCCCATTTTTAATAGTTTATCACGTTGTTAACTTTGTTTTGTTAATAAAGTAGTATCTTTATAATTAATAACACTAATTTTTAAGTATCATGGCAAGTAACACCGGAAATACCATTTTAGCACTTTTAACAGGAGCTGCTATTGGAGCAGGAATTGGAATTTTATTTGCTCCCGACAAAGGAACTAATACACGAAGAAAAATTCGTGAAGGCGTAGATGAGGCAAAAGATAATTTTAATGAAAAATTTTCTGAAGTTTCAGATAGACTTATTGAAAAAGCATTTTTAACCAAAGATGATTTTGAGGAAAATTTGGATAAGTTTGTTTCTAATGCAAGTCATAAAACCGAAGATGTTATTACCTTTCTTGAAGAGAAATTAGCAGCACTCAAATTAAAAAATGCTAAATTTCAAAAATAACCTGTAATTATGGCTTTAGAGGATCTAAAAGAGAAAAGAGAAGATATTCAAGAACAACTTCAAGCCTATATTGAAAGCAATGTAGCTTACTATAAGCTATGGGGCTTCAAGGTAACTATGAAATCTACAACCATGATTTTGAAGTTTTCTTTGATATTGCTTTGTTTTTCAATGGTTTTATTATTTTGTTCTATTGCAGCAGCTTTAGCTATTGGTTCTTGTTTAGAAAGCAATGCCTTAGGTTTTTTATCAATTGGTGCTTTTTATCTTTTACTCACTTTTGGTTTCTTTATGATTAAAGATAAAATAGTTGAGGGACCAATTTTAGAGAAATTTTCTGAAATCTTTTTTAACGATTAAATTATGGACCCAAAAAAGTATTCATCTTATGCCGAGATTGATCGTGATTTAGAAATTCTGAAATTAGAAAAGGATATTCATTTTCAAAAATTGCTATTGAGTGTTCAAAAGACTAAGGAGAGTTTTGAACCTAAAAACATTATTAATAGTTATTTAAGTTCTTTTAAATCAACCATTTCTAATAATTATGTTCAGATATTACAAACAGCTTTACCCTACATTATTGGGTGGATTATAAATAGAAAAAGAGGCCGTTAAGCCTCTTTTTTTATACTTCCTCTGAATTTTTGTCTTGATTTTCTTCTGGTGGTTGTGGTTTTGCAATTTCTTTTGGTTTCACGCGTTCCGTTTTTTTCATCATTTGTCCTACTTGACTAGAAGCAGAGAAGGAGGCAATCATATTATTCAACATATCACTTCCGGCTTGTGGAGAGTTTGGTAATAATATTAAGTTAGAATTGGCATCTGCACCAATGGCTTGTAAGGTATCATAGTGTTGTGTAACCACAATTAACGCCGAGGCTTCTTGAGAATTAATACCAACATTGTTCAAAACTTCGACACTTTCTACAAGTCCACGAGCAATTTCTCTTCTTTGATCCGCAATACCTTGTCCTTGTAATTTTTTACTTTCAGCTTCCGCTTTTGCTTTGGCTACAATTCTTATTCTTTGTGCTTCTGATTCAAATTCCGCAGCTGTTTTTTCTCTATCGGCAGCATTTATTCGGTTCATGGCGTTTTTTACTTGAATATCTGGATCAATATCAGTTACTAAAGTGTTGATAATATCGTATCCATATGTAGTCATGGCTTCGTTCAATTCTCTTTTTACAGCTATTGCAATATCATCTTTTCTTACGAAAACATCGTCTAGAATTAACTTTGGAACTTCAGCTCGTACTACATCAAATACATAAGCCGTAATTTGATCGTGTGGAAATTCTAATTTATAAAATGCTTCATACACTTTATCTTGAATTACTTTGAACTGTACCGAAACTTTCATTTTGATAAATACGTTATCCTTTGTTTTGGTTTCAATCAACACATCCAATTGTTGAATTCTTAGATTTACTCTACCCGCAACTCTGTCAATAATTGGAATTTTGAGCTGTAAACCTGAATTTCTTATGCTTATAAATTTTCCAAATCTTTCAATAACTACGGCTGTTTGTTGTTTCACCGTAAAGAAGGAAGACAATAAAATTAATAATCCGAAGACTAGTAATACAATTAAAATAGGATTCATAATTTGTTAATTTAAAATTAGTTATTGTTTATACGTAAGAATACTTTTATTGTTACAATTATCTTTGTGTTTTTAATTTCTTAATGTACTCGTCATAGTATAGTAACAAAGTTGTACTTCTATCCTTTTATTTTTGTAGCTAATTTTTTATTATAATTATGAACAAATTTTACTTTTTCCTTTTATTTTTTTCTTTTACTTGTTTTTCTGCTGAAATTCCTAATAGCTTTATTGTTAATAAGGATGGAGAACAGATTAGTATTAATTCAAATTTCTTTAGAATTGACAATGCTGAAAAATGTATTTATTATAAATTAGCTAATAGTCCAGCTGAAATTAAAATGAATTTTAATGATTTGGATTATGTTATGATCCGTAAAAATAAATTCAAAACGTTTAAATTAGCCAACACGAAAGAGCTTAAAGGTTTTTTTGTTTTGAGTGAAACAGTTTCCAATTCTTTATTGTTTTCATCAATATCTTCTGAAGAAGAGGAATCTGTTGTCAACTATGAATTTTATATAATTGATAAAAGCGGTTCAATTGTAGAAAGTCATGTTTTTGATAATTTGAAACGTTCAAAATCAGCATCTATTAGGTCTGATATTTTTGGTAAAATCCGCTTTTTCTTTCACGATTGTCCTCAACTTATCAAACGTATTTCATCGTTTGACGTGAATTCTGTAGAAAATTTTAATCTTGATATACTAGGTTTTTTTGATGAACCTATTTATATTAATTGTCTTTAATAAAACAAAAGCTCCCAAATTTTGGGAGCTTTTTAGTCTTACAGAGTTGCTATTGCGTTTTTTAATCTTACTATTGTTTCTTCTTTTCCAATGATTTCTACAATATCAAATAGGTGAGGGCCTTTGAGTGCTCCAACTAAACTCAAACGAAATGGTTGCATGATTTTCCCCATTCCAATTTCGTTTTTTGTCATCCAATCTTTTACTATGGTTTCAATATTTACTGAAGTAAAATCTTTAATTTCTTGTAGGATCGTAATTAATTGGTTAAGTAAAATTGGAGTTTCTTCTTTCCAATTTTTGCTTGCTTTTTCATCATATCCTTTTGGTGCTTCAAAAAAATAACTACTTAATTCCCAAAATTCATTTACAAAATGTGCTCTTTCTTTGATTAAGGAAACGATTCTGGACAATTTACTGATTTCAATATTTTCTGCTTTTCCAGTATTTTCTGCAACAACTAGTTGAAATTGTTTGGCCAATTCTTCATCAGTTTTTTGCATCAAATACTGATGATTGAACCATTTGTTTTTCTCAGGATCAAATTTTGCACCTGATTTATGTACTCTTTTTAAGTCGAATACTTGAGTTAATTCTTCTAGTGTAAATAATTCTTTCTCTGTTCCATCATTCCATCCTAATAATGCTAAGAAATTAACTACTGTTTCAGGATAAAACCCATTTTCTCTGTAGCCAGAAGAGATGCCTTCAGCTGTTTTCCACTCTAATGGAAATACTGGAAAGCCCATTTTATCACCATCTCTTTTGGATAATTTCCCATTACCAATGGGTTTTAAAATTAATGGTAAATGTGCAAATTCTGGAGCTTCCCATCCAAAGGCTCTGTACAACAAAACATGTAATGGCATGGATGGCAGCCACTCTTCACCACGAATGACATGTGACGTTTCCATTAAGTGGTCGTCTACTATGTTGGCTAAGTGATAAGTTGGCATTCCATCGCTTTTGAAAAGTACTTTATCATCTAGTAAGTTTGTATCAAATTTTACTTCTCCTCTGATAACATCATTTAAGTGTAATGTTTCATTTATTGGCGTTTTGAAACGAATTACGTACTCATCTCCATTAGCTAACTTTGAATTTGTTTCTTCTTCAGTTAAGGCTAATGAATTGTTTAATTGTTGTCGATTGCTATGGTTATAGATAAATGTTTTTCCTTGATTTTCTAATTCTTTTCTTAGTTTATCTAGTGAAACCGCTGTATCAAAAGCATAATAAGCATTACCAGATGCTATTAATTGATCAGCATATTGTTTGTACAATTCTTTTCTTTCGCTTTGTCTATAAGGACCAAATTTTTCATTTTTACCAATGGTTTCATCTGGTGCAATTCCAAGCCATTCTAATGCTTCCAAAATATATTCTTCAGCTCCAGCTACAAACCTATTTTGATCTGTATCTTCTATTCTAAGGTAGAAGGTTCCATTGTTTTTTTTTGCAAATAAATAGTTGAAAAGGGCAGTTCTTACCCCACCGATATGTAAAGGTCCTGTTGGACTTGGTGCAAAACGCACTCGTACTGGTTTTGACATGATCTAATTTTTTTGCAAATATACGATTTTAGACACTTTACTTCTTTTACTTTTCTGCGTAAGTAACTTTCTGGTTGAATTTTTTATGTTTTTAATTCATAGAAAATTGTACTTTTATAGGTTATATTAATCAATTTAGCTACTGTGCATTCAACGAATATTATATATCAAAAAATAGAGGCTTTTATAAAGAAGTTTTATACCAATGAGCTTTTACGTGGAACCTTACTTTTTATTGGTTTTGGTTTGGTCTATTTTCTATTTACTCTTTTTATTGAATACTTTTTATGGCTTCAACCTGCTGCGAGGACTTTTTTATTTTGGACTTTTGTTGGAGTAGAAGTGTATTTAATTTCTCTTTTTATAGCGTTTCCACTTTTCAAATTATTTAAACTACAAAAAGGAATTTCTTATCAAGAAGCTTCTATAATTATTGGTAATCATTTCCCACAAGTAAAGGATAAACTGCTTAATTATATTCAATTATCACAAAATTCAGTTGAACCGTCAGAGCTTTTATTGGCTTCTATTCAACAAAAATCTGATAATCTTGCACCAATTCCTTTTGGTAAAGCCATCAATTTTAAATCTAATAAAAGATATTTACCTATTGCTTTGATTCCTTTATTTTTTCTTTTTGCTTTTTTTGTTTCTGGCAATAGTACTATTATTTCTCAAAGTTTTAATCGTGTTATTCATTACAAAGCTGCATTTGTTAAACCAGCTCCTTTTCAATTACATATTCAAAACAGTAATTTGATAGTGCAAGAAAACAAAGATTTTGTTTTAAAGGTTAAATCTCTCGGTTCTGTTTTACCGGAAAATGTTATGCTTTTCATTGGTGATGAAAGTTATTTTATGGAAAATAGCGCTCCAGGTGAATTCCAATATAAATTTGTTGCACCTTCTTCTGATGTAGTTTTTCATCTTGAAGCCAATGCTGTAGTTTCTCCAAGTTTTAAATTAAAAGTTATTGATGTTCCTTCTATTTCTAGTTTTGAAATGTATCTTCATTTTCCATCTTATTTAAATAGGAAATCTGAAGTTGTTAAAGGTACTGGTAATGCTGTTATACCAGAAGGAACCTTAGTGAATTGGAAAATAGTAAGTTCTGCTACTGAATCGGTTGTTTTTAATGCAGATCAAACAAGTTCTTCGTTTGTATTGCATTCTAATGTTTTTAATTTTAAGAAGAAAATCAATCAAAATACAGATTACCAAGTAATTACATCGAATAGTAATGTAAAAAACTTTGAAAAATTGAATTATCAATTGGCTATCATTAAAGATCAGTATCCAACTATTGATGTGGAACAAGCTCCTGACAGTTTAAAAGTCGACAAAAGTTTTTTTATTGGAAAAATAGGTGATGATTATGGATTTTCTAAACTTCAGATTGTTTATTATGAAAAGGGGAAACCTTTTACTGCTAATCGTGGAACATTACCTTTTAAATCTGGTACTTTTGATCAGTTTGTTTTTTCTTTTCCTGGTAACCTTCCTTTGAAAGCAGGTATTTCTTATGATTTTTATTTTGAAGTTTTCGATAACGATGCGGTTCATCATTTTAAAAGTACTCGTTCTATTGTTTTTAATAGTCGTGTAAGAACTCAGTCTGAAAAAGAAGATGCTCTTATAGAGGAACAAAATTCTAATTTAAATAGTCTTGAGAAAACGCTACAAAAGCAATCTAAACAATTTTCTGATTTGGATAAACTAAATAAATCCTCTAAAGAGAAAAGGGATTTGGAGTTCAAAGACCAACAGATGGTCAATGATTTTATTAAAAGACAATCACAACAAGATCAATTAATGAAATCTTTTTCTGAAAAAATTAAAGAGAATTTAAATCAAGATAACTCTCAGAATAAAGATAAAATTAAAGAAACTTTAGAAAAACGTTTAGATAAAGTTACTAGTACTATAGATAAAAACAAACAATTATTAGACCAATTAAAAGAACTTAATGACAAATTGAATAATGAAGATTTACAAGATAAACTGCAACAGTTTAAACAAAACAGTAAAAATCAAGTAAAAACTTTGGAGCAATTAGTTGAATTAACTAAAAGATATTACGTTGATAAAAAAGCAAATCAAATAGCTGAAAAGTTAGATAAGTTGTCTAACGAACAAAATAAACTTTCTAAGGATCCAGCTTCAGAGACTAAAGAACAAGATAAAATTAATCAAGAATTTAATTCTCTTGAAGAGCAATTAAATGATGTATTAAAAGAAAATAAGAGTTTAAAATCTCCAATGGATATTCCTAATACAAAAGAATTACAACAAGATATTAAGCAAGATTTAAATTATGCTAAAGAACAATTAGGTAAACGTAATTCTTCTAAAGCACAATCTTCTCAAAGAAATGCTTCTCAAAATATGAAAAAAATGAGTGATAAATTAAAAGAAGCAATGGCAAGTGGAGAACAGGAACAATTGCAAGAAGACATCAAAATGTTACGTCAAATATTAGATAATTTATTGGCTTTTTCTAACTCTCAAGAAGATGTTATGAAACAATTTAAATCTACTAAAGTTGGTTCTGCGACATACAACAAATATTTAAGAACGCAACAAACTCTTAAAACGCAGTTCAAACATGTAGATGATTCTTTGTTTACAATGTCGCTTCGTAATCCAAAAATTGCTGAGGAAGTTACTAAAGAAATTGGAACTGTTCAGTATAATTTAGATAATGCTATTGATAAATTAGGTAATGGAATTGTTTCTAAAGGAGTTTCTCACCAACAATTCAGTGTAGCTTCTGCTAATAAGCTTGCTGATTTTTTAAGTGAACAATTGAACAATATGCAAATGGATTTATCTGGTATGAGTAGTGGAAACCCAAAACCTGGTCAAGGTAAAGGAATGCAATTGCCAGATATTATTTCTAAACAAAAAGGGTTAGGAGAAAAAATGCAAGAACAAATGAAAGGAGAGGGTAAGTCCAATGGTGGTACTAAGCCAGGTACAAAATCTGATTCTAAGGACAATCAAGGGGAAGATGGTACAGGTGGTGAAGGTGATGCAAAATCTATTATGGAAATTTACAAAGAACAAAAGCAATTACGAGACGCTTTGCAAAATGAATTAAATAAAAACGGATTAAATGGTGCGGGACAAAATGCTTTAGAACAAATGAAGCAGATAGAAAAACAACTTTTAAACAAAGGTTTTAAGAATGATGTTTTACAACGCTTTCTAAATTTGAATCATGAATTACTTAAGTTAGATACTGCTCTGCAACAACAAGGTCAGGATTCTAAACGTCAGTCAGAAACCAATCTAAAAGGTTTTAACAACGCTTCTAAAGCTTTGCCTAATAACTTAATCCAATATATAAATAGTGTTGAAATATTAAACAGACAATCACTACCTTTGCGCTCCAATTTTAACCAGAAGGTTCAAGAATATTTTAATAAAAATGATTGATTTTAATTATGAAAGTGAATTTACGTTAGACAATGAATTGTTGTATTCAGATTGGTTGTCTAGAGTAATTGTTTCCGAAAACAAAAATGAAGGAGAAATTAATTATATTTTTTGTGATGATGATTATTTGCACAACATCAATGTTGAGTATTTAAATCATGATACTTTAACTGACATTATTAGTTTTGATTATAGTTTAGGAAATGAATTGAATGGCGATATCTTCATCTCTATTGAACGTGTTCATGATAATGCTTTAGATTTTAATGTTCCTTTTGATGAAGAATTGAAACGCGTTATGGTTCATGGAGTTCTTCATTATTGTGGCTACAAAGACAAGACTGATAAAGACGAATTACTAATGCGCCAAAAGGAAGACGAGAAAATCAAACTGTTTCACGTGGAACAGTAATTTATAAACTCTCTTTTTATGTTTCACGTGAAACATTTTTTAAGTATGTTTTTTATTTGTTCCACGTGGAACTTAAACACACGTTTCATTTGTAACTGAAGTATAGGTTTCACGTGGAACATTTATAGATTTTAATTTTAGTATTATGTTTTTAAATGAGTATGATGTTTTTAAATGAGTATGATGTTATTGTGGTTGGTGCAGGACACGCAGGTTCTGAAGCTGCTGCTGCCGCCGCAAATTTAGGTTCTTCGACTTTATTGGTTACAATGAGTCTTCAAAACATTGCTCAGATGTCTTGCAATCCCGCTATGGGTGGAATTGCGAAAGGTCAGATTGTTCGTGAGATTGATGCTTTGGGGGGTTATTCTGGAATCGTTTCTGATAAAACAGCTATTCAGTTCAAAATGCTGAATAAATCAAAAGGGCCTGCTATGTGGTCACCACGTGTTCAAAGTGACCGTATGCGTTTTGCGGAGGAATGGCGATTGATGTTAGAACGCACACCAAATCTTGATTTTTACCAAGAAATGGTTAGTGGATTAATAATTGAATCAGGAAAGGTAAAAGGAATCAAAACTTCACTTGGGGTAGAAATTCGATCCAAAGCCGTGGTTCTAACTAATGGTACTTTTTTAAATGGTTTAATTCATATTGGAGAAAAACAATTTGGTGGTGGTAGAGCAGGAGAGAGTGCTGCCTATGGTATTACCGAAGATTTGGTTAAAGTGGGTTTTCAATCCGGTAGAATGAAAACCGGTACGCCTCCAAGAGTGGACGGTCGTTCTTTAGATTATTCAAAAATGAATGAGGAGAAAGGGGATGCAAAGCCTGATAAGTTTTCTTATTCGGATGAAACTTCTCCTCTTGTCCAACAGCGCTCTTGTTATATGACGTATACTTCCAATGACGTACATTCTATTTTAAGAGAAGGTTTTGATCGTTCTCCTATGTTCAATGGACGAATTAAAAGTTTAGGGCCGCGTTATTGTCCTTCTATAGAAGATAAAATAAATCGTTTCGCTGATAAAGAACGTCATCAACTTTTTATAGAACCTGAAGGTTGGCAAACCTGTGAGGTGTATGTAAATGGATTTTCTACTTCTTTACCAGAAGATATTCAGTTTAAAGCTTTGCGTTCTGTTGTAGGTTTTGAAAATGTAAAATTCTTTAGACCTGGTTACGCGATTGAGTATGATTATTTTCCTCCTACACAATTAAAGCACACTTTGGAAACTAAGCTAATTGATGGTTTATATTTCGCTGGACAGATTAATGGAACGACTGGTTATGAAGAAGCAGCTTCACAAGGTTTAATGGCTGGAATTAATGCCCATTTAAAAATTCATGAAAAAGCTCCTTTAATATTAAAAAGAGACGAAGCCTATATTGGTGTTCTTATCGATGATTTAATTACAAAGGGTACAGAAGAACCTTATCGTATGTTTACTTCTCGTGCTGAGTATAGAACTTTATTGCGTCAAGACAATGCTGATTTTAGACTAACGCCTTTATCGTATGAAATTGGTTTAGCTTCTGAAAAAAGATTACGTCGAATGGAGCATAAATTAAATGAATCCGAAAAGATGGTTGCTTTTTTCAAAGAAACTAGTGTAACGGTAGCAGAGGCAAATCCTATTTTAGAATCTAAAGAAACGGCTTTGATTTCTCAAGGGGATAAAATGTTTAAAATTTTCTCTCGTCCACAAATTGAGTTAGAGGATATTTTGAAGTTTGCTAAAGTAAAAGATTATCTTGATCAAAATAATTTGGATCAAGAGATTTTAGAACAAGCCGAAATTCAAGTTAAGTATTCTGGTTATATTGAGAAAGAAAGAAATAATGCTGATAAACTTTCGCGTTTGGAAGAAGTAAAGATTCCTGAGAATTTTGATTATTCTAAAATCAAATCAATGTCTATTGAAGCAAGGCAAAAATTAGAAAAAATTCGTCCTGTTACGATTTCGCAAGCTTCGCGTATTAGTGGCGTTTCTCCAAGTGATATTTCGGTACTTTTAATTTATATGGGTAGATAGTTTTATTTTACCTTTGATCGATGTCATTTTGTTCCACGTGAAACTAAAATTTAAATTATTCAACTATTGCTCTTCAAAAGAGCAATAGTTTTTATTCAATCAACCATCCCCATGACTATTTTATCAAAAAAACATTTTCTTACTGTAAAAGATTATTCTGTTTCCCAAGAAATTTTCGAATTGTATCATGATGAAGAAACAGATATGTTAATTACCCATCCGCAACCTAGTTTGGATACTTTAGGGAAGTATTATGAAAGTGTAGATTATATTTCACATACGGACTCAAAACGCAGTTTATTTGAAAAAGCGTATCATTTTGTGAAAGGAATTGCTTTGAAGAATAAACTGCAATTAATTAATAACGAACAATCCTCAAAAGGACAACTTTTGGATATTGGTGCTGGAACAGGAGATTTTTTGTTGGTAGCTCAAAATGATGGCTGGAAAACTATAGGTATTGAACCAAGCGAAAAAGCAAAAAAGATTGCAGAAGGAAAAGGCATTTCTTTTGTAAAAGATACGACCGATTTAGCTTCTCAAAGTTTTGATTGTATCACCATGTGGCATGTGTTGGAGCATGTGCCAGATTTGGATTTTCAGATAAAAGAATTAAAGCGTTTATTAAAACCGACAGGAACGCTAATTGTGGCGGTTCCCAATTTCAAATCGTTTGATGCAAAATATTACCAAAATTTTTGGGCAGCTTATGATGTGCCGATTCATTTTTGGCATTTTTCAAAACAAGCGATACAAATGCTTTTTCAAAAAGAGAATATGTCGCTAAAGAAAATCCTTCCGATGAAGTTTGATTCTTTTTATGTGAGTTTATTATCCGAAAAATACAAAACAGGAAAAATGAATTTTATCAAAGCCTTTTTTATCGGTTTGCGTTCAAATTGGAAAGGAAGTCAAAGTAAGGAGTATTCTTCACACATTTATGTGCTTAAAAATACCTAAAATTGATTTTAAGCCCTTTTAAAGGGCGTTTTTGATCAGAACCAGCCTAAATCATGCTTTTTTAAAAATAATTCTGCATTCGTAAGCTATTAAATCCAATTTTAATCAAGTATTCTTATAGAATAATATTCTTTAATAATAAAAATTGATATAACTAAAATTTTGGCATTTTTCAAACTTTCTGTAGTTGCTAACTATTTTTTTATATTTTTGTCCTACATCATAAAAATAAATTAACTCCAATGAAAAAATCATTACTTATCCTTGCCCTTGCAATCGCCATTGTGTCTTGTGATAAAAAAGCAGAAGTAAAAGAAGTAAAAACGGCATATGTGGACACTTCTGAATTAATGAAAGAATATACAGAAGCAAAAGATCTTGAAGCTAAATATAAAGCACAAGCACAAGAGAAAGGACGTCAGTTAGAAGCTGAAATTAGTCGTTTTAAACAAGAAGCTGCCAATTTTCAAGCACAAGCACAAGCTAACGGTCAAGAATGGGCTCAGAAGAAAGGTGCCGAATTGCAAAAAAGAGAGCAACAATTAGGATATGCGCAACAAGCATTGTCTCAACAATTGCAAATGGAAAGCGGAAAAGAAATGGATTCTTTAGTAAGTGGTGTAAAGAAATTTATTAAAGCTTACGGAAAAGAAAAAGGGTATGCTTACATCTATGGTACAGGAGATGCTGCTTCTATTTTGTATGCAGAAGATAAATTTGATATCACTAAAGATATTATCAAAGCTTTGAATGAAAAATACAAAGCTGGTGGTAAAAAAGAAGAAAAAGAAGTTAAGAAATAAGCTTTTTTTATACAATAAAAGCCTTCATCTATTCAGATTGAAGGCTTTTTTTTTGGATTAATCAGATGTAATTTTTTCTTATTTATATTTCAGTATTTTTATTGATTTACAATTGTTTACTTCTCCCTTTTTTTAATATTTTAGTTCTTTATTTATACGCCTTATGCAAACTCTTTCTCAAGCCGCTGCTTATACACTTCAATTTATTAATCAGACCAATCGTTCTGTTTTTCTTACGGGAAAAGCAGGAACAGGAAAAACCACTTTATTACGAGAAATTATTCAAACTACGCATAAAAATACTGTGGTCGTAGCGCCTACAGGTATTGCTGCCCTTAATGCCAATGGTGTTACTATTCATTCTATGTTCCAATTACCTTTTGGTGCTTTTATTCCTGATTATTCTGAACCTCAATTTTTTGAGAATTCAAAATTCGAAACCAAATCTACTCTAAAACGCCATTTCAAAATGGGCGGACTTAAGAAAGCGGTTATTCGTAATATGGAATTGCTTATTATTGATGAAGTTAGTATGTTACGCGCTGATTTGTTAGACGCTATGGATTTCATGATGCAAACCGTTCGTAAAAATTCAAAGCCTTTTGGTGGTGCTCAAATTTTATTTATAGGAGATTTACTACAATTACCACCTGTTGTCAAAGAGGAGGAATGGCGCGTTTTGCGTAACTATTATCGTGGAAAATTCTTTTTTCATGCGCATGTTTTGGTTCAAGATCCTCCGTTATATATTGAGTTATCTCATATATATCGCCAAACCGATGAACGTTTTATTTCAGTTTTAAATCACCTGAGAAACAATGAAATTACAAAAGAAGATATCGAAATTTTGAACCAATATGTTCAGCCTAATTTTGATTTAAAAGCCAATAAAGGCTATATCTGTTTAACGACACATAACGTTAAAGCAGATGCTATTAATACTGAATCTATAAAAGAATTAACGGGGAAATTATATCGTTTTTATCCTGAAATTACGGGTGACTTTCCAGAGAAGATTTATCCATTGGAATCTCAATTAGAATTGAAAGTGGGCGCACAAATTATGTTTGTCAAAAATGATTTATCTTTTGATAAACAATATTTTAATGGAAAAATGGGAACAATTGCTTCATTAACCGATAAAGAAATTCGGGTGCATTTTGCTGAAGAAAATAAAACTATTGAGGTCGAAAAGTATGAATGGCAAAACATACGTTACAAAGTTGACCCTTTAACCAAAGAAATTGAAGAAGAAGTTTTGGGAACGTATGTGCAGTATCCTATTAAATTGGCTTGGGCGATTACGGTCCATAAAAGTCAAGGATTAACGTTTGACAAAGCTGCGCTTGATGTATCGCAAGTTTTTCTTCCCGGGCAAGCATATGTTGCTCTGTCGCGTTTACGTTCTTTAAATGGGCTTATTTTGCTTTCTTCGCTACGAATGAATGGTATTTCTAACGATCAAGAAGTAATGGACTACGCCCAAAATAAAGCCAGCGAAACGTATTTACAATCCGCATTGCATTTTGAAACTAAGAATTTTATCCTGGATTATTTATGTACTACATTCGATTGGAAGGATTTAGCACAAGAATGGCGCAATCATTTTTTTAGTTATGGCGATGTGTCCGAAGCTTCTATAAAATCAAAACATACGCAATGGGCTAAACAACAAGCCGAAATTATTGAACAACTTTTAGATCCTGCCTCTAAATTTGTTCTTCATTTGAAAAAAATATTTGCTGCTGAAACCGTTGATTTGAATTACGTTTTAGAACGCATCAATGCTGCATATGCTTATTTTTGGAAACCAATGGATGCCTTGGTAGAAGAATTACTTTGGAAGTTAGAAGAAACTCAGCACAGCAAAAAGGCCAAAGGTTTTTTCGAAGAATTGACTCAATTAGAAGAAGTTCAAACTAAAGTAGTTTTAAAGCTCATGAAAGCCCAGCTTTTGGTCGCTACAGTGGTTGCAGGAGAACCTATTTCAAAAGAAAAACTAACATCACCAACTATAAAGAATTATATAGGTAATAAAATAGAAAAAGTAAAGGCTGCTTTTAACCAACAAAACAGTTCTTTACTCGAAGAGGAAAAAGATATTGTTCGCTATTCTAGTTCCAAAAAAGCACCAAAAGAGAAAAAGAAAACTACCGTTGAGCAAACTTACGAATTTTGGTTGCAGAACAAATCGATTACCGAAATTGCTTTAATGCGAATGATTACTAAAGAAACGGTGATGCTTCATTTAACCAAATTAATTGCGGAGCAAAAAATCCAAATCAATAGCGTTTTATCTGAGGAAAAAATTGCTGCGTTAACTGAGGCTTTCTTTGGCTATCAAGAAGAATCTTTAGCACCATTAAAAGAAAAACATGGCGATACTTTTACTTGGGAAGAATTAAGAATGTTTAAAGCTAGTTGGAATTCCTAAAAAAGCTGAATAACCAAAAAAAAAACCTATTCGTAAAAGAATAGGTTTTTTTGTTATAGCGTCTGAATCAAAATCCAAGCATCTGGATTTTCATATTCAATGATTTCTTTTTGAGCTTTTTGAGCTTCGGCAAAGGTGGCATAGCTTCCATAAACTACTGGATAAAGACCATTTTTGTTCTCTGGAATTCTTTTGGCCTCGTAACCTAGTTTTTTTAAGGCTCTAAGCTCTTTATTGGCATTTTCTTCACTTCTGTATGCTCCTGCCATAATATGATATTTAAGCGAGCTTACTTCTTTTTTTGGGGTAGTGTTTACTGCAAGCGTAACCGATGGAATAGGGCTTTCTATGAAGAAAGTAGCTTCTTGAATTTTGTTTTGTACTTTTTTCTGAACCGAAGTTTCTACCAAAAGGGTTTCGTTTTCAATTTGTTTTTGATAGATACTATAAGCCACACTTGATGTAATTCCTAAACCTAAAACAAAAATCGCAGCATAACGCAAAAATGGGTAACGTTGACCTTTTGTTTCTTCCATTTCTTCTTCAGGAGCCAAAGTAAGCGTGTGTCGAATAACTGGTTCTTCGACCAAAGTTTTGGCCTCTACCGCTTTTTCAAACAATTCTCTTTTAACCATAGGAGACACAAACGGACTCAACCCAAAAGAAGTCGTCAAGTAGTTATTGGTATCTTCGGAAGTGAAGACTAAGTTAGCATCAGCATTTAATCTAAAAGTACCAATGTTTTTGAAAGAAAGAACACCATGTGTTTCTAATCTTTTTTTCCAGTTAAAAACCTCAAATTGAATAGCACTTACGGCATAATCGTAAGAAGTCTTTTCCGCTTGGGCGATATGATGCGCTAATAAACCATCATTGTTTTTTAAATTCGCATTAAACGAAATCATTTTTTTGGGTGGAAAAAATGAAGTAGTACTTTCTTGCAATTGTGCGGACTGAGTTTCGGTTAAAAAAGCACCAAATCCTGGTACAGCTACACATTGGTAACGGTACAAAAGCTGAGAGATGTATTGTTCGATTTTCATGTTAACAAAGTTAGCCATACAAAATAGTTATCAAAATTTTATTCACAATTTTTATTAACAAATTCGATTAAATTTTATACTTTTCAATTTCAAATACTTAAAATAAAAGAACGCAATAGACAGCGTTTTGAAATCCTTATAAATAGTGTTTTCTAGCGTTATTTTTTTAAGGTCAAAACTTGTTTAAAGAATGATTTTATTAATCGAAAGCCACATTTATTTTGTTTTTTATACGCCTAAATCAAAAGTACACGCATGACCGATCCCGAATTATTTTCACTTTTAGCCCTTCAAAGTGTAGAAGGAGTAGGCGATATCGTCGCCAAAAAATTAATCACTCATTTTGGCGATGCCGAGTCTGTTCTCCAAGCAAAATCTCATCAATTGGCTGCAATTGATGGAATAGGAGCTGTGTTACTCAAGAACCTGAAGGACCCGAGTATTTATCAAAAAGCCCAATCCGAACTGGATTTTATTCAAAAAAACGGTATTTCTGTGGCTTATTTTCAAGACGAAATCTATCCTGAACGATTGAAGCATTGTTTTGACAGTCCATTGTTGCTGTTCTCCGCCGGATCAATCGATTTGAATAACCGTAAAATCATTAGTATCGTGGGTACGCGACAAATCACTTCCAATGGAACTGAATTTTGTAAAAAATTCATCGAAGATTTGGTGCCTTTAAATCCTATCATTGTTAGTGGTTTCGCTTATGGAGTGGATATTGTGGCACATCAATTGGCGATGGAACACGGTCTACAAACGATTGGCGTTTTGGCGCATGGCTTAAATCAAATCTATCCCAAAACCCACAAAAAATTTATGGCCAAAATGGAGCAAAATGGTGGTTTTTTGACCGAGTTTTGGAGTACTTCCAATCCAGATAAAGAAAATTTTGTGCGCCGCAACCGCATTGTTGCGGGAATGAGTGAGGCCACCGTAGTCATCGAATCCGCCGAAAAAGGCGGTTCTTTAATCACCGCCAATATGGCCAACGATTATAACAGAGACGTTTTTGCCGTTCCGGGTCGTGTTACCGATAAATACAGCCAAGGTTGCAACACTTTAATCAAAACTCAAAAAGCCCAACTGCTCACCAGCGCTGCCGATTTAGTGTATCACCTCAATTGGGACTTAAAAACCAGTACAAAGTCCGTTCAAAAACAATTGTTCGTTTCTTTAGATCCCGATGAACAAAAAATTTATGATTACCTTTTGCAATCCGGCAAAGAAATGCTCGATAGTATTGCAATAGATTGTCAATTGCCAACGTTTAAACTTTCGAGTTTACTCTTGAATATGGAACTCAAAGGCGTCATTCGTCCCTTGCCAGGGAAATTGTTTGAAGCGATTTAAATTTTGCTTTTTGCTTTTAATTTGGGCGAGACCCTACGTAAAAACTTCGGGTCGGGTTGTACGTTCCCGCTTTTTTAGTAAAGGTTAGAAAAAGGCCTTTACTAAAAAGAACTCTACTACACACGAGCTAAGCGAATTGGCAAAGCAATCACTCACGCGAATCCTTATTTTAACTCAAGCTATTAAAATTTTGTGCTTTCTTCTCGGTAAGAAAATAATTGTATATGTCTCAATGAAGAAACTTAAATGACCTTAAATGCCTTCTATAGTTCAAAAATATCGAAACTTCTATGCCTTACATGTTTTAAATAATAACCTACAACTCCATACGCACCCCTTGTTCAGGAAAAACAAAAGTCAATCCCAACTCGTTTGGTCCCGCCAATTGTTGCTTTATTTTTTGGATAGCAGCAGCTGGAGGTTTCAAATGGGTAATGATGATTTTGCACTTTTGCAAGGCTTCTTTCCCTGTGAGTGTTCCTAAAACCTGCATTTCTTTCATCAAATGTTTTGGTGTTAAATGACCAAATAGGAATCCATCGGGTTGTTCGTTAGGAAACGAAACTTCTATAAAAATGCCTTTCAACTCTTGTTTTTGAATCAATGGTGCGATGGCCTTCCAAAGGTCGGCTAGGTTTGTGGTTTTTTCTACGGAGTCAGGTCCTGTGTCACCTAAATACAAGACCGCATTATTGTCTTTTTTTATTAAAAAGGCTGTGCTTTCGTAGGGATTTACGTGACTCAACGGAAACGCTTGTACCGTCATTGACGTATTCGAAATGGGTATTGTTTTCCCAAAAGAAAGGGTTTCGAAATGGTATTTTTTCAAGGGTTTACCTATGCCTGAATCGCCAAAATTCGCCCAAGTCTGGTCGTTGAAATAATGGTTTTGCATCATTTTCATAGCAGGAGCTATGGCGTAAACGGTTTTGGTCGAGTCAGCAGGTGAATTGATAATCAAACCCGACACGTGGTCCAAATGCGCGTGTGAGATACAATAGCCTTTGATGTATTGGCGCAATACTGTACTTGAAGGTACGTAGAAAGTACCTTTTTCAATTGCTTTTTCAATACCTGAATGAACGGTTCCAGCATCTAAACAAACGTATTCCTTTGTCCCGAAAGGAGCCACTAAATAGGCCGATAAATTGCGTTCATCGATTCCGCCATACACTCCCAAAGGCACCACTTCAAAAACGGGTTTCGCATTTTGTCCAAAAGAAACTATCGTGGACACTAAAAACAACAGCACGCATCCAAAAACTTTTCTCATCTTTTCTGCATTGAAAATTAAAGGTTAAAAGTACGGCTTCTGCGTAAAATGACTGTTTTTTCTAAATGAAATCTATCTTAATTTTGGGATTTAAGTTACTTTTACGGCAATTTATTAGCACTCGTATGCACAGAAAGTCTTGGTTTTTTGATGTTTACTGATTTTAATAAGCCTCCTTTCTTTGAAATTTACATCGAAATATTATCTTTACGAAAAAATATAACAATTTTAACCAAAAAAGTTACAATGACAACAATAGCGACTCAATTCGGAATGAACGAAGCCCTAGCGCAACTAGGTATTAAAGCAGTAAATGAAGGAACTTCTACTGGAACGCAGCATTTTGCGAGCGGTTCATTATTAGAAAGTTATTCTCCTGTAGACGGACAATTAATTGCATCAGTAACCACAAGTTCTGCTGCGGATTATGAAAAAGTGATGCAAACTGCGACAGCTGCTTTCAAAACATTTCGATTGATGCCAGCCCCACAACGTGGTGAAATTGTACGTCAGTTTGGAGAAAAATTACGCAAAAACAAAGAAGCTTTAGGGAAATTGGTTTCTTATGAAATGGGGAAATCGTTGCAAGAAGGCTACGGCGAAGTTCAGGAAATGATTGACATTTGTGACTTTGCAGTAGGATTGTCTCGTCAGTTACACGGATTGACGATGCACTCTGAGCGTCCGGGGCACAGAATGTATGAGCAATACCATTCGCTTGGTGTAGTAGGTATTATTTCTGCCTTCAACTTTCCGGTAGCGGTTTGGGCTTGGAATACGGCTTTGGCTTGGATTTGTGGCGATGTTTGTGTTTGGAAACCTTCTGAGAAAACGCCTCTTTGCGGAGTAGCTTGTCAAAATATTATTGCCGAAGTGTTAAAAGAAAACAACCTTCCAGAAGGAATTTCTTGTTTGATTAACGGCGATTACACTATTGGTGAATTGTTGACCAAAGACACTCGTGTACCTCTAATTTCAGCTACAGGTTCTACTAGAATGGGAAAAATCGTAGCACAAACAGTGGCGGGTCGTTTAGGAAAATCGCTTTTAGAATTGGGCGGAAACAATGCGATAATTGTAACTCCTGATGCTGATATCAAAATGACTGTGATTGGCGCTGTTTTTGGCGCAGTTGGAACCGCAGGACAACGTTGTACCTCAACCCGTAGATTAATCATCCACGAAAGTATGTATGACAAAGTAAAAGACGCTATTGTGGCGGCTTACGGGCAATTACGAATTGGAAATCCATTGGATGAAAAAAACCACGTGGGACCACTTATTGATACACAAGCCGTTGAAATGTATAACCAAGCATTGACTAAAGTAGTAGCCGAAGGCGGTAAAATTCTAGTAGAAGGTGGTGTACTTTCGGGTGAAGGATATGAGAGCGGTTGTTATGTAAAACCAGCTATTGCTGAGGCTCAAAATAGCTTCGAAATTGTACAACACGAAACCTTTGCTCCTGTATTGTACTTGATGAAATACAGTGGTGATGTTGAAAATGCTATCGAGTTACAAAATGGTGTGGCACAAGGTTTATCCTCTGCTATTATGACCAATAATTTGCGTGAAGCAGAACGTTTCTTATCAGTAGCGGGTTCGGATTGTGGCATTGCCAATGTGAATATTGGAACTTCGGGAGCTGAAATTGGTGGTGCTTTTGGTGGAGAAAAAGAAACTGGTGGCGGAAGAGAATCAGGTTCTGATGCTTGGAAAGTGTATATGCGTCGCCAAACCAATACGATTAATTATACAACCAATTTACCTTTGGCACAAGGGATTAAATTTGATTTGTAATATCGATTTATATAAAAAAACCCTTTCAGAGTTTAATTCTGAAAGGTTTTTTATGGCTAATTGTTTCCAAAAAACACCTGATGTGGCTTCCTAGTCCCGATTGCAGAGGAAATCCTTATAGCCCGGGGTTCGGGCTATAAGATTGCAACGGAAAGCGGGACTTTGCTCCCAAAAAAGCGTATTGCCAACTGCTCCTAGAACAACATTTACAAGCTAAAAACAGCACCAATTGAAAAGGTAAATTGGTTGTTTAGATTATAATAACCACGGTCATTGTTTTGGTATTTAGCAATGGGAAATCCGGCTTCGGAAAACAGACCAAAACCATTGGTAAACATATAACGCATCCCGACATGACCTCCAAAATTCTTTAATCCTAAGCTTAAACCTGGATAAACATCTAATTTTTCGTCGATTTGCAACACACTGCCTAAGTTGGCATTGATACGAATTTTGGCATCGAAACGGTCTTTGAAAGCAGGTTTGCTTCCGCCATTTAATCGATCAAATCCAAGAACATAAGATCCTACAAAACCATAGGAAAAGTTTTCGCCGAGACCAAAATCAGAGGCTAATTGAATGGCATTTCCGCCATTTTGGATATTTACACCTACACTAAATTTATCGTCGCCTTTTCCGGTGAACGCTTGTTGTGCTTGGATAAAACTAAAGGTAAATAAAGCGGTAATAAGAGCAATTGTTTTCATTTTGTTTAATATAAATTGATTCAATAATGTGTTGTTAATTTCTTCCTTTTTCGTCGAAATATAACTGATGTAAGGGTTCGCTTTGCCAATATTCTTTGGTATCGATGTCCATAATTGTGAGTGATCCTTTGAAGGCGGCACCTGTGTCTACATTCCAAACATTAGCCATTTGAACGGGTATCGTTTGCTCTAATCGAGTGACTGGAGTGTGGCCAATATAAATTTCGTTATAAAGCGTTAGGCGTTTTGGGTACGACAAATGGTCTTTGGGCAATGCTTTATCTAAGGCTACAGCTGTTTCCC
This sequence comes from Flavobacterium sp., assembly GCF_027531905.1. Lineage (GTDB taxonomy): Bacteria > Bacteroidota > Bacteroidia > Flavobacteriales > Flavobacteriaceae > Flavobacterium. Next base: position 30,796 of record NZ_JAPZSU010000032.1, read on the forward strand.
AAAGGGTTCTATCCCAATAAAATAAGCGAGGAAAGTATTCGTAATGGATTCCATTAAGATTGGTAAAACCCGCGTGAATAAACAATCGGTTCTGCTCGTCAAGGTAATAATTGTCTAAAGAGTGTAAGAATTCGATATGCTGCTGAATGGTAGCTTTGTCTACTTTTTCATAAGCCAATACGGTCGCTTCGCCTCCGTGTTTGTACCACAAGGGGTTGTCTTTTCCACTATCTAGGTAGTCTAAAAAAAGTTCATCGTGATTCCCTTTGATGCAAATGATGTTATGTGTTTTTTTCATTTCGATGAGCAAATCGATAACTTGTGGAGACTGGCTCCAGCCATCGACATAATCGCCCAAAAAAATCAATTTATCGGATGGGGTTACTTTGGCTCGCTCTAATACTTGATGCAAGGCACGCAAACCGCCGTGTATGTCTCCAATAACTAATGTTCTCATGTAGTGTGGTATTCGAAAATAGAAATGCAAAAATAGGGGAAAAAAGTGCTTGATTTATTTTAAATTAGTTGCTTGCGACACTATTTACTTCTATCCAATACCCATCTGGGTCCTGAAAATAAACTTGCTGAATTCCATCGGCGCGAGTGGTGATTTTGTTTGGCTCTCCTGGTCAATCGGAATACGGTATGTGTTCTTTTTGCAATTGCTTTATCAAGGCATCAAAATGTGGTGTGGTTAAAGCCAAATGCACCGCTTTGTTGATTGTCACTGGAGAAGGAATCGTGGAAACCAAATGCAACTCTTTGCCGTCTCCTAAGGAAAACCAACGAATGCCTTCTTTTTGAGTTCGATTGGTGATTTTTGTCAAATACAAAACTTTGGAATAAAAAGTCGCGGCTGTATTGACATCTTTTACAGAAATAGCCAGATGATTTAAGGTCAAACCTAACGTTGTTTTTTCTTGGGCAAACAAGCAAATCGACCAAAGAAACAAACTGTATGTAATTGCTCTTTTCATAGTTTTTATGGTTTGAATAAAAACTAAAGATAGGTATTTTTAAGTATACGGTATTTTTATATCATTTACGGTAGTGGGCACTATACCTTCAGCACTCCTCTAAACCCTCTGGCTGCATAATAGGATGATGCGCCATTGTGGTATATGAAAACCGTTTTGTAACGGTAATCGCCAAATAAAGCACCACCTAAAGCGCGAATCGGAACAGGCGTCAACAACCAACTTGAGGTTTTGATTTATAAAATTGACGAAAACTGTTTTTCAGAATGAAAAAACAGCAACTTTCGATTCGAAAACTAGCTTTCTGTTACCATAAAACTTGGAGCAAAATTCTTTTTCTTAATAAAAAAAAGAGGAAAAAACAGAATCCAAATCAACGATAGCTTTAATTTTTCAACAAAAAAAATTTGAAGTACAATAGAAAACGTAACTATTCCAATCATAAATCCTAAGAACAATTTATAGGTAACACTTGGATTGATGGTAAGCACTTTGGTTTTCTCATAACGCAACTCAAATTCGGTTTCATGGGTAGTCACTTCATTTTTAATCGTGACTGTATGTTTACCATTTGGCAAACGAAACTCCATTCGATTGTTTTGATAATTCATAAGCATAAAGTCGCCATTATTTAGGCGTACTTCATACGTATTGTTCTTATTATAAATGCCAGCACTTTTGGACATTCTTACGATAAGGGTACTTTCGGTCATAAATGTGGTTATAAATAAGATTCAAATATAAAAATTTTCTTCTTAACAACTACTTCTCCCCTCCCAGCAATTCCATCAACTCCAAACATCTTCGGGTGGTTTTGGCATTGTCAAAAGTCAGCAACAAACGAAGGCCTGCTGGGGTTTGCTTTTCTTTCATTTTGCATAAATTGGGATGCTTTTGTACAAAATCCAAGACGTTATTGAAGCGATTCGATTGGTAAAAATCGGATTGTTGGTCGGAAACAAAATACCCAATCATTTTGCCTTGTTTGAGTACTAGTTTTTCGATGCCCACGCGAGTGGCAATCCACTTAATGCGAATGCTGTTCATCAAGGCATTGGCTCTTGCTGGCAAAGGTCCAAAACGATCGATCAGTTTGTTGATGAAAACGGTCAGTTCTTCTTCGTTTTTGACTTCTCCTAGTTCGTTGTACAACAGCAATCGCTCCGAAACCGTATTGATGTATTCATCTGGAAACAACAACTCAAAATCGGTGTCGAGTTGCAGGTCTTTGACGTATTGTTTGGTTTCGATGTTGTTCTCTTCGGGATACAAATCTTTGAATTCATTCTCCTTGAGTTCCTCAATGGCTTCGTTCATGATTTTTTGATACGTATCAAAGCCAATCTCATTGATGAAACCACTTTGCTCGCCTCCCAACAAATCGCCTGCGCCACGAATCTCTAAATCCTTCATCGCAATATTGAAACCACTACCCAATTCGCTAAATTGTTCCAAGGCTTGGATGCGTTTGCGAGCTTCTTCAGTCATCGCAGAATACGGCGGGCAAATGAAATAGCAAAAGGCTTTTTTGTTGCTTCGTCCCACGCGACCGCGCATTTGGTGCAAATCCGACAGCCCAAAATTATTCGCATTATTGATAAAAATGGTATTTGCATTGGGCACATCCAATCCGCTTTCGATGATGGTGGTGGCCACCAAAACATCGAATTCGCCGTTCATAAAGGCCAACATCAATTCTTCTAGTTTCTTGCCATCCATTTGACCGTGACCAATGCCTACTCGTGCATTGGGCACCAAACGCTGAATCATACCCGCGATTTCTTTAATATTTTCGATGCGATTATTGATGAAATACACTTGACCATTGCGCTGAATTTCATACGAAACGGCATCTCTAATGGTTTCTTCATTAAAACCTACCACGTGGGTTTCTATCGGATACCGATTGGGCGGTGGCGTAGTAATTACCGATAAATCTCTCGCTGCCATCAACGAGAACTGCAAGGTTCTTGGAATAGGCGTAGCGGTAAGTGTCAACGTATCTACATTTGCCGCAATCGTTTTGAGTTTGTCTTTTACGTTGACCCCAAACTTTTGTTCCTCATCGACAATCAACAAACCTAAATCTTTGAAAATGACATTTTTGCTGACCAATTGATGCGTACCGATGAGAATATCTAATTTTCCTTCGGCGAGTTGCTTTAGGGTTTCTGCTTTTTGCTTGGCGGTTCTAAAACGGTTCAAATAACCTACAGTCACCGGCATATCCTTCAATCGCTCGCTAAACGTTCTGAAATGTTGGTAGGCCAAAATCGTGGTTGGCACCAAAACAGCGACTTGTTTGCTATTGTCTACCGCTTTGAAAGCAGCACGAATCGCGACTTCGGTTTTACCAAAACCTACATCACCACACACCAATCGGTCCATAGGGCGTTCGCTTTCCATGTCGGCTTTGACATCCTGCGTCGATTTTACTTGGTCGGGGGTGTCTTCGTAGATAAACGAACTTTCCAACTCGTTTTGCAAATAACTATCGGGCGCAAATTGAAAGCCTTTTTCCAAGCGACGTTTTGCGTACAACTGAATCAAATTGAACGCAATATGCTTGACTCTGGCTTTGGTTTTTTGTTTTAAAACTTTCCAAGCGTTCGAGCCTAATTTGTAAATTTTGGGTGGTGTTCCGTCTTTGCCGTTGTATTTGGATATTTTGTGTAGCGAATGAATACTCACGTACACAATGTCATTATCGGCATACACCAACTTAATCGCTTCTTGAGTTTTGCCTTCGACCTGTATTTTTTGCAAGCCACCGAATTTCCCAATTCCGTGGTCAATGTGCGTCACATAATCGCCAACCGAGAGCGCCGTCAGTTCTTTGAGCGTTAAATTTTGCTTTTTCGAATAGCCGTTTTTAATACTGAATTTGTGATAACGTTCAAAAATCTGGTGATCGGTGTAACAGGCGATTTGATTTTCTTCGTCGATAAAGCCTTGATACATTGGCAACACGATAGTATGGTATTGCTTTCGAATGTTTTCGGCGTTGGCTTCATCTAATGATTCAAAAATATCGTGAAAGCGCTTTACTTGTCCTTCATTGGAACAAAACAAATAATTTTTGTAGCCGTTAAAATGATTTTCATTCAGGTTATTCAACAACAAATCGAATTGTTTGTTGAACGACGGTTGTGGCTGAAAATGAAAAGGAAACGTTTTTAGGGTTTTAAAAACCGCTTTACTTCCCCATTCCACGACCGAAAAATCCAAAGCGCGCTTAATGAAACTCGCTTGGTTCAAGAACAATTGCTCGGGTGTGGAGCGTTTGATTTCTTGGGATAATTTCGCGAAAGCTTCTTCGGCTTTGCCAAAATGTTTGTCTAAATCGGCCAACAACAGCTCGGTATTTTGAATAAAAATAACTGCTTGTGCCGAAATATAATCTAGAAAGGATTCCCGATTTTCTTGAAAAAAGGAATTTTCTACATTGGGAATAATCGTGATTTTTTTCTTGGTCTCAATCGATAATTGCGTGGCGACATCAAAGGTTCGAATACTTTCGACTTCGTTGCCAAAAAACTCGATGCGGTACGGATTATCATTCGAAAACGAAAAGACGTCTACGATTCCTCCACGCACCGAAAATTCTCCGGGTTCGGTAATAAAATCAACTCTTTTGAACTCGTATTCAAACAACACCTCGTTGATAAAATCGATAGAAATCTTATCATTGATCGCAACTTTCAAAGTGTTTTTGTCTAATTCCTTTCTGGTAACTACTTTTTCAAAAAGCGCTTCGGGATAAGTGACAATTACGGCGGGTTTTTTACGTGAATTAATGCGGTTCAACACCTCAGCGCGCAACAAAACATTGGCGTTGTCGGTTTCTTCTATTTGATACGGTCTTCGGAAAGAGGCGGGATAAAACAGCACATCTTTTTCGCCCACTAATTGCTCCATATCGTTCAAGTAGTACGCCGCTTCCTCTTTGTTATTGAACACCAACAAAAAGGGCAATTCGGTTTGGGTAAACAACGAACGCGTCACAAATGAGAATCCAGAGCCTAGCAAACCTGTCAAATGCAATTTGCTAGCAGGTTGTGCCGTCAAACTCGCACTTATTTGGATACACTTAGGTGATTTCTCGTAGGTACTGTATAAAATCGGCTTACTCAACGCGTGGTGTATTTTGTGAAGGTGGCATACTAGATGGAATGGCTCTTGCAGTATCTCTTATCATTTGTAGCATTTCAGATTCACCAAATTCTACAGGAATCTTACTTTTTACGTCAATTTTGTCCATTTCGCGTTGTAAAGCAATCAATTCCAAGTTAATTTCAGCAACTTGTTTGACTACTTTTTTATGTGGAATTTGAGTCAAATGCAAGTACATATCCAACAAACTTACATTGGTTATCAAAATCGAAATCCTGCTTTTGATTGCTGGATTGTTGTATTGTCCGGGAATATTGTCTTTTAATTCCAACGCTTTTTTGGTCAATGTTTTGGATTTCTTTTGAAAAGCACTAATCGAACTTTTCGGTTTCTGAGACAATTCATCCATAAACGTACGCCATTGTGGCCAAAAAGACATACTGTTTTCTGCAACTGCATTTATTGGCGCAGACTGAAAAACCCAGCCTTTGTTGATATTGGTAAAAATGATTTCGTTTTTTTGGGCTTCCTTTTTTTGCGCTTCCATTCGGAGTTTGTTGTCATCGTTACAAGAAGACAAAAATAGTGTGACTACAAAAAAGAACCAGAATTGGTGTTTCATCTGAAGAATAAATTAAAAGCACAAAGTTACAAAGTAAATTTAAGTTATCCGTTTCTGTATTTTCTCTTTTCTGTGGCTATCTTTAGTTGATGAATGCCTTATTCTTTTGTGTTGTTTCTATTTTTTTAAAGCTTAATCAACATCTAATTACATTTTTTTATTAAATTTATTGTCATTTTTGCGAAATCGATATTTTTAAGATAAATTCTTATCTTTGTTCTCCTAAAACGGCAACTTATGAATCCAAAAATATTAATCATTGGCGCGTGTGGTCAAATCGGAACGGAACTGACCCAAAAATTGAGAAAAATTTACGGTACCGAGAACGTCATCGCCTCCGATATTCGAAAACTGAATGTAGATGTGGTCAACTCAGGTCCTTTTGAAGTCATCAATGCGCTCGATTTTAACCAAATCGAACATTTGGTCGAGGTGCACCAAATCACCGATGTCTATTTGATGGCCGCATTGCTCTCAGCTACTGCCGAAAAAAACCCAGCCTTTGCTTGGGATTTGAATATGAATTCCTTGTTTCACGTCCTGAATTTGGCCAAAGCCGGAAAAATCAAAAAAATATTCTGGCCTTCGAGTATTGCGGTTTTCGGACCTACAACTCCCAAAGAAAACACGCCTCAATACACCATTATGGAGCCTTCGACCGTGTATGGCATTAGCAAACAATCGGGCGAAAGATGGTGCGAGTACTACCACAACCTTTTTGGCGTAGACGTACGCAGCATCCGTTATCCGGGCTTGATTAGCTGGTCTTCACCTCCGGGCGGTGGCACTACGGATTATGCGGTAGACATTTACCACAAAGCCCTCGAAAACCAATCGTACGAATGTTTCTTATCGGCCGAAACCAAAATGCCAATGATGTATATGGACGACGCCATTGCCGCTACCATCCAAATTATGCAGGCACCAGCGGAGCAAATCAAAATTCGTTCCTCGTACAACTTGGCCGCGATGAGTTTTACACCCACCGAAATCGCTGCCGAAATCCAAAAGCACATTCCTGATTTCACCATCAGCTATGCACCCGATTTCCGTCAAAAAATTGCCGATAGTTGGCCTGCCAGCATCGACGACAGCCGTGCACGTGAAGATTGGGGTTGGAACCACCATTTTGCCCTCGACAATATGACCGTAGATATGCTTGAACATTTGAAATAAAATAACAACTGGCTAATGTTGTTAAACATATAAGTCATTGAAGTTTTTCTTGTAATAACAAACTGAAAGTAGCCCATAGAAGTTAAATTCGTGGCTGCTTTTTTAAAACCATATAAGGCACATAAGGACATTTAGGTTATCCCTTTTAACTTAAATTCTTTATGTGCCTTAGTTTTTTTTGGACAATTCATCAAGAGCACACGAACAGATTGTACCACACTACCCCTCCCGTGATACGCTATATCTTTGCTGCCGAACCCCGTCAGCAAAGGATGCCGCTCCTCCCGGGGCTAGTAGAGACGAATTGTTTTCATAAGACATAGCCTCAGCTAAACCTATCTCCTGCAAGGTTTTCAAAACCTTGTAGGTGTTTTAGTCTTTGCTTATAAACAACTAGAAAATAAATAGTTCGATTATGTTTTGTAGGAATAATTGAATATATTTGAAGAACATAAAGCGAGATCAAGCTTTGTTTAGCTTACTGATTATGGATGTATACACTAAGGATTGTTTCGTATATATTAAGTTATCGCTAAATGAAAAAAGTCGACCGCACAAACGGAAAAACTAACTTTGAAAAGTGAGTGTGAAAATAGAATAAATCAATTACACTTCAACATTTGTATCTTTGCAAAGTGAATAAAACTTTTTTTTAAAATAAAAATAAAACAATGATTGATTTAAGACAGGAAGCATTTAATAGCATTAGTCGAGTATTAGCCATAACACGATATGATATTGAGCAGCGTCAATTAATCAATGAATATGGTCTAAATATTCACGGAGAAAATTATTTTAGAGATGTGTTTAATTTCATTTATCTAAAAAATTACGAAAATGAAAATTTCAACAGCCAAAATAACACTTGTATCGATTTAGTTGATAAAACTGAAAAGCTAGCATTACAAATTACAACTACAAGAACAAAAGAAAAAATTGATAATACATTTAAGGCGTTAAAAATTGCAAAGTATAAAAATTACTCAATAAGTATTTTTTACCTGCTGGATAAATCAAAACCTAATAAAGATACGATTGAGGAATACAAAAAAAATTATGGTGTTGATTTAAATAAATGTTTATTTGATTACACTGATTTAATTAAGGAAATAGAAGGTCTGGAAACTTCAAAATTAATAGAACTAAACAATAAATATTTCAAAAACAATACTGAAAAATACACTGATGAAATCGTTTTGAATCTTGTTTTTAAGCATTTAATTAAAAACTTCACAATCATAAAGACAAACTATGATGACGATTTTGGGACAATTGATACAAAGCAAAAAATTAAAATAAACAACCTCAATAGTCGGATTGAAAGTGAGATTAATAAAGGTTTAGATTACATAAGTTTAGTTAATAATGAAGACAACATTTTGGGTGATTTGAGAAAATTTGTAGTTGATAATTTATATAAACAAGTTTTATTTGAGTTATTATTATCAAAAGTATCTAAAATAGAATTGGAGAGTAAAACATTAGTAGAGTTTAACGATTTATGTCAAATTCATAATATTGATTTTAATAAAATAATCAGTAATTTACATTCTAAGTTAGAAAACAAAATAGAAATTAAAGATTTTAACTCTATGTCTATTAGTTGGATTATTATTTCTTTCTTTTTTGAAATTTGTGATATTGGGATTAAAATATGATACTACCTACTAAAACAATACAACCAGTTGATAGTCTATTAAGTATTTCAGCTTTAATAATTGAAATATTGAAAGAAAAAGAGATGACTTTAGATGACTTATTTGATGAGTTCAATAAAAGGTATTATAAAAAGATAACTATAGAAAAATTGATATTGTCTGTTGATTTTCTATACATAACAAATAAAGTAACGGATAATAATGCAATTATTAAAATTAACATCTAGTAATCCAAAATTTAACACTATAAACTTTAAAAAAGGTTTAAATATTGTTGTTGGTACACAATTGACTAAAGAACAAAAAAAGTCAATTAATGGTATCGGCAAAAGTATGTCTTTGTCGCTAATTCATTACTTATTTGGTTCAAGTTTTAAGTCAAAATCAGAAATAAAACTTAAAGAATATTTGTCAAAATATGGAGAATTTGAACTGTCCTTTATTCATAAAGATAAAGAACATATCATAAAAAAGAACTTTTCACAAAAAGAATATTATTTAGACGGCAAAAAAATTACTCAAACCAATTACCCTAAAGAATTAAACCAATTATTTTTAGGTAATCCAGAAACGAAACCATCATTTAAACAGATTTTTAATTGCTTTGCAAGAAAACATAGCAGCGAGACAAGTTATTATAGCAATATTTTAACACAACAGGCTCGACCTATTGAAGACTACCACCAAAGATACACAAATCTATTCTTACTTAAAATAGATTTGATATTGGTTGAAGAAAGTTACACTTTAAAAAACAAGTTAGAAAAATTAGAAAAAGCTAAAACTACAATTCAAGAATATAAAAAGGCATTAGATAGTTCTAACATAAATGATTTAAAAGATGAAATTATTAAGTTAGAAGCGCAATTAAAAAACTTCATTATAGCTGAAAACTTTGATTTGTTAAAACAAAAGGCTGATGATCTAACAGCACAGTTAAATGAAATTAGAAATAAGATATTTTTTAACGATAAAACCTTAAAAAGAAAAGAATTTAGCTTAGAAGATTCAAAAAACACCACTATAGATAATTCAAAAATTGAAAATATTTTTAATGAAGCCAACTTCTTTTTTAAAGAAATGGTTACTAAAAGGCTTGAAGAAGCACAAGAGTTTCACACAAATTTAATTAGCAATAGAAAAAAAAGGTTAACAATTGAAATTAATGAGTTAAAACTTTTATTAATAAAACTACAGGCTGATAAAGAAATTATTTCAACTGAAAGGGATTCTATTTTAAAAGACTTGAATAATAGTGGTGCTTTAGAAGAAAGAGATAGTATTAAAGACAGGATTAAAACTCTTGAAAATCAAAAAAATGATTTAGAAAAATACGAAAACATACTAAATGATTTCAAAAAAGACAAAAGCAACTTAGACGTTAGGAATGCGGTTTTAAAACAGGAAAGCATTGTCTATCTTGATAAAAACCAAAAAGAACATAATGAAATAGAGAAAAAATTCAGAGACTTAGTAAAGCAATTTTACGATAATCAAGGTGGCTCATTTAAAATTGAAGAAGCTCCTTCTGCTAAGTATCTTTTCAATATTAATTCTCACATACCAAAAGAAGGTTCACAAGGAGTTGGAGAGGTAAAAATATTTTGTTATGATGTTCTATTATATTTATTAAACAAAAATTTACTGAATTTTTTAGCACACGATGGTTGCATTTTTTCTGAAATGGATCCAAGGCAAAAAACTACAATATTTAAAGTGATTCTTGAACTTGTGAAGGATGATAATTTTCAGTATTTTTTAAATATTGGAGAGAATACATTAAATGAAATTTTAAATGATAATAATCAAATAAATATTTTAACGGAAGTAGAAAAAGAAACAATAAGGAAAAGTATTAGATTGACATTATCTGACAAAGAAGAGAAAAATTGGTTGTTTGGTGAAAGTTTTGACTAGTAATATACTAACGCTTCACAGCCCCACCACCCGCTAATTCAAGCGTCACGCTCGTACCCTCACAATCAATTCCAGACAAACTATAACCTCTTTGCAATAACTACAATATTGCTGTTTTTTATTATGAAAACCAAAAGTCCTCGCCTAGCCCCGATGGCAGTGGCATCCTTGCTTGGCGGGGTTCGACAAGCAAGATATAACGAACAGCGGGACAACTCGTGAGGTACGCAAAAGAAGTACTGCTCCTAAAAAATTAAATACGAATTACACGAATTGGCACGAATACATTCCTTCGAATTACCGTTTGTTGCAAGCGCTAGTTTTCCTTAGGCGGTTACTTCCAGCTTGTATCCTTAGCCGCGTACCACTATGATGTTGCTCTTTGGGTCTAGTTCTAGTTTTTTTCTGAGTTTTGAGATGAACATATCCAGACTTCGGCCCACGATGACGCCTTCGTCTTCCCAAATCTCTTTTTGCAAGCGGCTTCGGGCTATGGTTTCGTTGGGAGCTGAAGCAAAGATGCGCAACAGACGTGTTTCGGTTGCGGTGAGAACTTCGGTTGTTTCGTTGATTTGCAGTTGACGTTGCTGCGCATCAAATATTACGGAACCAAAAGTGAATAGCTTGTCATCCTCCGTTTTGGCTACCGTATTCTTAGGTTTAGCTGGCTTCAAAAAAACAAAACCAAGCAAGGCAACAAATGACAAACCACCCAAAAGATAAACATAGTTTGTTGCGATGCCATTGGGTTTAAAGGTAATGTTGATGGTATAACAAGCCACAGGTTGTTTTCTTCCAATACAAGCTACAATATCGTCTTTTTTATTTTTGGAAATGGCGTATCCATAAGCGACTGTCGAATTGGCGCAATTAAGCACGCTAACCACATAATCGTTGGCGAGCGGGTCTTTGGCTAACCAACGCTGCGTTGTTTTCACCAGAGCATCGGGTTGAAAGCTAAACGCACTCTCAAAAGTGATTTGATATTCGTTTTCGGCTATCTTTTTTATGGGAAGCACTCTTGAAGTACTGTCGCCAGATTGTAGGAGTATGTCGTGTCCAATACGGCGCAGTAACACTTCTCTTTTAGAGCTAGCATAGTTGTCATTATCCCCAAAGCTAAACCCAACACTGATTACTGCAATGAATAAGAGTCCCATCCATCCGAAGAGGTAGTTGCGTTTTCTGGAAAGGAGATTTTGTGTAAATTGCATAGTGTCAAGTTTATATTTACAAAGTTTACATTTTTATTTACAATCTCAATTGCTTCAGCCTTAAAATATTCAAATACATTCGCAGTATCAATTTTAAAAAACGGCAACGCTATGAAAAAAACCATCTATTTATTGACCTTAGCCCTGACTTTACTAAGCGGAGTAGTATTGGCTAATTGTGAAATGAAAAATGAAAACAATTCCCCCAAGAAACCAAGCTCGATTGCTGACAAAAAAGCCAATGAAAAAGCAAGAAAAAAATGGGAGGCTTCTCCTGACGGCAAACGGTATACTGCTTGGAAAGTTTCTCCATTGGGGAAAAAAGTGCAGGCTAGTTATGAAAAAATAAAGCCTTCTTTAAAAGCTTTCAACAAAATGGAAGCCGTGGTTACTTGTATTAATTATCAGCGTCCAAGTACAAATAATTCGGGACCAAAATGGCTTATTGTGGAAATTAATGGCGAACGATATATGATGCAATTCATTCCTAAAGAATTCGAGCAATTAAAAGACCTAAAAGTTAAGGACAAAATAACAATCAAAAGCCGCAGCGCCGGACTTTCTGATAATCATCCCTATTTGATTTTATCGAGCGACTATATCGAACACGACAATAAGGTACTTTTTGAACGTGATTTGAGCAAAAATAATGGTTGTTAATACAGCTTTTTGTGTAAATTTGTATCCAAACGAATACAATTTTAAATGTACTTTCTTGAAAAAACAGTAGAATTTGATAAATGGTTGCGAAAGCTAAATGACCTTAAAGCAAAAGCTAAAATCTTATTCCGCCTCCAAAAATTAGAAAAAGACGAACATTTTGGCGATTGCGAAGCGGTTGGAGAAGGCATCAGGGAACTAAAAATTAACTATGCTAAAGGCTACCGAATCTATTTCAAAGAAATGGATGGAAAAATTATTATTCTACTTATTGGAGGTGACAAATCAAGCCAACAAAGAGACATTGAAAAAGCAAAAGAGATTTGGAGAAAATTAAAACAATAGGAAATGGAAACATCAAAATTTGATATCTCAGATTATTTGGATAGCAACGAAATGATTGCTGAGTATTTAAATTCAGTATTAGAAGAAGGGAATGACGCAGAAATGGTTACTGCTATCGGACATATTGCAAAAGCCATTGGTATGACTAAAATAGCCGAAGAAACAGGTATGAGCAGACCGAGTTTGTACAAAGCATTATCTGAAGGAGCCAATCCACAATTTTCAACTATAATGAAAGTTTTAAAAGCAATTGGTGGACAAATACAAATAAATCCATTACCCGCTTAGTATTCATTTAGTAAACACAAAAAAGCCCAACATAACGTTGGGCTTTTTACTTTTTTGACCATTTCGATTACCAAATTTTAACACGCTTTTCTGGTGCTAAATACAAGGAATCTTTAGGTTGTACTTTAAATGCTTCGTAGAATTCTGGTATGTTACGCACCACACCGTTTACTCTGAATTTAGCTGGTGAATGTGGATCTGTGGCGATTTGGTTGCGCAAAGAAGCTTCACGCGATTTCTCCAACCACACTTGTCCCCAACCTAAAAACACACGTTGCACCCCTGTAAAACCATCCATCACTGGAGCTTCCTTGCCGTTTAGCGACATTTTGTAAGCTTTTAAGGCAATGGTTAATCCACCCAAGTCTCCAATATTTTCTCCCAAAGTAAACGCACCGTTTACATTCAAATCTGGAAAAACTTTGAAGGTATTGTATTGTGCAACTAAAGCATTGGTTTTGGCTTTGAATGCAGCTAAATCTGCTGGCGTCCACCAGTTCTTCATCACACCATCTCCGTCGAAAGTGCTTCCTTGATCGTCAAATCCGTGACCAATTTCGTGACCGATTACAGCCCCGATTCCACCATAATTTACCGCATCGTCTGCTTCTAAATTAAAGAAAGGCGCTTGCAAAATAGCCGCTGGAAATACAATCTCGTTTAGCGTTGGATTGTAGTAAGCGTTTACCGTTTGTGGTGTCATTCCCCACTCGGTTCTGTCTACAGGCTTACCTAATTTGGCAATCATTCTGTTGTACTCAAAGGCTTTCGCACGAGCACGATTGCCATACAAATCTTTCTTCGCTACTTTTAAAGTAGAATAATCCTTCCATTGGTCTGGATAGCCAATTTTGATCATGAATTTATCCACTTTGGCCAAGGCTTCTTTTTTGGTTTTGGCACTCATCCAATCCAAATTTTTAATGCTTTCGGCATAGGCTTTCAACAAGTTTTTCACCAATTCGGTCATACGTTCTTTGGCTTCAGGTGTAAAGTGTTTTTTCACATACACTTTCCCGATGATTTCGCCCAAACCACCATTTACAGCATTCACAGCTCTTTTCCAATCCTCTTCTTGCTCTGGTGTGCCGTATAAAACTTTGTCATAAAACTCAAAATCCTCTTTATCCAATGCTGTGGTCAAACTACTCGCACTCTTATTGATCAATCCCCATTTCAAATAGGCTTTCCAAGTATCAATTGGTGTATTTTTAATCAAGGCGTTCAAGTTTTTAGTATACGCCACTTGCGATAACACAAGGCTTTTTTCTTTATCCATTCCCGCTTTTTTGAGCATCGCCGACCAATCAAAATCTGGCATCACCGTTTTCAAGTCTTTGATGGCGTATTTGTTGTACAAAGCAGCAGTATTTCTTGTTTCTTCTTTGGTCATTTGGATCTTTGCAATTGCGGTTTCCAAGGCCATAATTTTTGCTGCATTTTCTGTTGGATTAGCAATCCCTCCTAATTGTAACATTTTCTCAATATGCGCCACATATTTTTTACGAATATCCGCTGTTTTGGCATCGCTTTGAAGATAATATTCACGCTCTGGTAAGCCCAAGCCACCTTGCCAAGTCATCAAAGTGTATTGTTTTGGATCCTTAAAATCCTCGGTAACAGCAATCGAAAACGGCACAGAAAGCCCCGTTCTATTGGCTTCCCCAAAATAAGCCGCCAAATCCGAATAGGTAGCAATCGCATCTATGGCTTTTAATTCGGGTTGAAGCGGTGTAATTCCTTTGGCGTCGCGGTCTTTTCGGTTCAAAAATGAATTGTAGAAATCGCCGATTTTTTGCTCATCCGAACCTTCAGAAAAACTCCCTTTCGAAGCTTCTTCGATAATCGCTTTCACGTCTTTTTGAGCTTGTTCGTATAGTATATAACCCGCACCATAATTGGATTTATCGGCAGGAATTTTGGTGTTTTTGACCCAAGTTCCGTTAACATAAGCCGCAAAATTGTCTCCCGGTTTCACTAAAGTATCCATATTTTTTTGGAGTATTCCCGAAACCAGCTCTGGTTTTTTATCGCAAGAAGCCAAAATCAAGGTGGCCGCCAAAAGCGATAGTTTGATGTTTTTCATAAGATGTTTTTTTGATTAATGCTACTGAATAGATTTTGTTAAATTACTACAATTAGTATATTTTTACAACCTTTGTTACATTATTTTGAAAATGAAAGGCTTGAATTGGTTTTTGTAACAAAATACGGGTAAGATACAATCAATTTAATTATTGAAAAATCAGTTTATTTTCAGAAAAGGGACGTTTTCCTTCGCTGAAAAGCTACTAATGAAGGAATAAATGAGTCCGATCTCTCAACAAAAAAATATTTTTATCTCTAAGATACGATAGCATAAAATTTATTTTATTTTCTTAAATCATTAACATTTTCATTAGAAAAAATAAAATAACATTTGTTATGTTTATTATTTTTAATAAATGGTTTGAATAAAAACAAAAAATAGAAGTATTCAATTGAACCATTACTTTAAAATTTGTCACATTTTCGAACTAAAATTTTTTTAAGTAAAGTGTCAATCTAAAATGATAACATAAATAATTGTAACTATTTATAAATGCAAAGAAGAAAATTTATTAAAGACACCGTTGCAGGATTACCAATGTTGTTTCTTGCACCTTCTATTTTTGCAAGTTCTTGCAGTAAAAATGAAAAAGTAAGTAATCCAAATGATAAAACTGTATTTGTCATTGGAGCTGGAATATCCGGACTAGCTGCTGCCAAAAAACTTAAAGACCAAGGATTTAATGTAATTGTTTTAGAAGCTCAAAACAAAGTGGGAGGCCGATTAAGAACCAATAGAACTTTAGGAATAGCATTTGACGAAGGTGCAAGCTGGATTCATGGTACGAAGGGAAACCCAATAACTACTCTTGCCCAACAAGCAAGTATGACAACAGCTTTTACTGACGATGACAGTAGAATTTCGTTCGACATTGGTGGTGTTGTAAGAAATTCTACAACATATGATTCTGCCGAAACCGAACTTTATAGTATCTTGAATTCCATGAAGAATAGCGGCAATGTCAATCAGAGTTTTGAAACTGTTTTTACTAATTTATATCCTACAAAAGCCAATGACCGCCTTTGGAAATTTCTACTTTCTACTTATGTAACCTTCGACACGGGAGATTTAGACAAATTATCTTCTACTCTTTATGATGAAGGCGAAGAGTTTGATGGCGAAGAATGAATTGCTACTAACGGCTATGACACTATCCCGAATTATTTAGCAAAAGGATTAACTATTCAACTCAATCAAAGGGTTTCAAAAATTGATTATTCAAACGCACAAATAGAAGTCACACACAACGGAACTGTTAGCAAAGCCGATTATCTATTAGTTACCGTTCCGCTGGGTGTATTAAAAGCCAAAACAATTCAATTTGTACCGGCATTGCCAATCGTTAAACAAACAGCCATTGAAAAAATAGGGATGAATTGCGTAAATAAATTTCTGCTCGTTTGGGATACCAAATTTTGGGGCAATGAGCAATATATTTCTTATACACCAACCGTCAAAGACAAGTTTAATTATTTTGTAAATATCCACAAAATCAACCCCAATGCAAATGCATTAATGACTTTTGCCTATGCTGATTATGCTAGACAAACTGAAACGATGACCGATGCACAAGTAATTAACGAAATTATGTTGCACTTAAAAGACATGTATGGCAATGGGATTCCAAACCCGACTGCGATGTTACGAACTAAATGGCAGTCTAATGAAAATTCATTTGGAGCCTATTCGTACACAGCAGTGGGAACAACGATGCAACATTTTGATGACTTGGCAGAAGAAATAAACGATAAAGTATTTTTTGCAGGAGAACATACGGAAGCTGATTATTTTTCAACAGCACATGGAGCTTACTTGAGTGGAATTAGAGAAGCTGACAAAATTATTTCGCTTCTTTAAAAAAGGCATAGAAAACAGGTAGTTCGCCAAGTGAACTGAAATGAAAACTTCAACATTATTGCATTATACTACTTTTAGACAAGCTAAAAGTAACGAAGGTTTTTCAAAAAAAACTTAATAATCACTATCTAAACCTAACAAGAATTCATTAAAAATAACATTTAAAAAAGTCAAAATGAAAAAACTAGTAACCATTGGATTTTTAATAAGCTTAATCGCTTGTAATCAAAATAAATCATCAGAAAAAACAGATTCAGAAAAGGAAAACACTAAAGAAGTAATAAATGCAATGTTATCTAAAATGTATGTTGCTGATCGAGAATCTAAATATCCGTTAGAAGATACACTGCTATTTTCTAAAGAAATTGTAGCATTAAATACAAAATGCGATTCAATAACTACATTAGATACCAAACGAATTGCTAATAGCAATAGTCCATCTGATAAGCCCTTACTAAGAGAAGGCAGTATTATTTCATCGTTATACGAAGGCGTAACGGATTATAAGATTAACAAAATCAATGATAAGGGCAAGCAGATCGAAGTAGAAGTGACATTATCAAACAAATTTTATAAAGACCAAAAACCATGGAATGAAAGAATTATACTTATTACAGAAGGAAGGCTAAAAATTGATGACATCTATTTTGATCAAAATCTTGCTAACGAATCAAGTTTAAAAAATAAATTAAGAACTTTTTCTCAGCAAAAAATCCAATAATTGAATAGTAATTCCACAGCAAAATGCGGTGTTTTTCCTTTACTAAAGCAACATCAAATGAACTAAAACAAAAAGCGGAAAGAGGGATATGTATTGATAATTAAACATATATAAAAACCATATCACTTGTTAATCAAGTAGAAAACTACTTTTTGATATAATTGATAATTTCAAAACCGCTGTTTTTTGCCAACTAAAATTCAACAGTAATTTTTCGGAAACGAAGTATCAACGTTAAAGACCAAATGAAAAAAGCAGACAAATTATCCTCGTTTTTTAGCAATGAATTTCCTTTTAATAAAGAAGGGCTAGAAGAATTTGTAAATACTTTTGCCATTAAATCATACCCAAAAGGCGCAATCATCCTAGAGAATGGCGCTATAGAAAATGAACTTCGATTTTTAGACCAAGGAATCATCCGGGAGTATTATGCAACCAACAACAAAGAAAAAAACATCAATTTTTTTACCAATGCCGGTTTTATAACCGATTTTTCTTCCTTTACCCATGCAACAGCAACCAAAAAGTATCAAGAATGTTTAACCGATGTAGAGCTGAGAGTTTTGTCTAAAGAAAAATTCCTGAGTTTTGCCAACCAATATAACTGTGGTAAGTTGTTTATAGAAACCATCTTTCAACGAATTGTGATTCAAAAAGAAACCGAAGAATTTAACCATTTTGTAAAGACTGCCGAAGAACTTTATCTCGACATAATGAAGTCAAAACCCGATTGGTTATTAAACATTCCCCAATATCACATTGCTTCTTATTTGGGAATTACAGCAGAAACCTTAAGCAGAATTAGAAAAAGAATGTAGCTTTGCCTATAACAACTTTACATTGCTTGGATCCAATAAAAAAATATTCGTAGCCAATTCGATTTGAATAGTTGTAACATCATTATGTCCAGCATAAATTGTCATATCGATTGCTTTATATCGTTCTTTAAATAACAACAAACTGTTCTTCATATCCTCAGGATTGGAGCCTGGCCAATCTATTCTTCCGATAGTTCCTTTAAAGATAAAATCACCTGTCAGCATCATTTCCCCAAAATCAAAAATGGTACAACCAATACTATGTCCTGGATAAATACCTGTTTTAAAAATAAAGTTTTCTATTTGATAAGTTCTATTGTCTTCCAATATTTTTACAGGAATATCCAAAATCGTTTCCTTTAGTCCAAAATGTTCTGAACCTATAAAACTAAGATTACGCACACGATCACTAAACAATTCTTTTGATTTTTCTGAAGCCCATACTGGTACTCCAAATAAATCCATAAAATACTTCACGCTAAAAATATGATCTTGATGCGCATGTGTTACCAATATACCTACTACTTTTAAGCCTAAAATCGCTATTCTACTTTCGATTGCTTTAGGGTCAAAACTTGGATCTACAAGTAGCGCATTTTTTTGATGATCAATTATTAAATACGAATTTGTTGCAAAAATAGAATTTGAAATTACTTCAACTTTATAATTCATTTTTTTAAATTTTATTGTCGCAAAAATAGCACTGAACAAAATGATTTGCATTGATTCAAATCAATTTAGTTTACAACTTCAACTGTTGATTTCTTGATTTCAATCAATGGAAAACACTTTTACATTGAGCAACTTTGTCGTTCAATTTAAACTATAAAACAATGAAAATACATCATTTACGAAATGCAACTTTGGTCATAGAAACCGGAGATAAAGTGATTTTAGTTGACCCAATGCTAGGAAAAAAAGGAACAGCAGGCCCCACTTTTACCCTTTTTCGTTTTAAACCTCAACGAAATCCTATTGTAGATTTGCCAACTAATGCAATGCCTATCGTTGAAAAAACAACCCATTGCTTACTTACTCATCTGCATCCAGACCATTTGGACAAGGAAGCGGAGAACTTTCTTCGTACTAGACAAATTCCAGTTATTTGCAGTGTAAAAGACGAAGCCATAGTAAGAAAAAGAGGGCTCAACGTAACACAAACGGTTGATTATTGGAAAGAAACCACTTTTTTAGGCGGAAAAATTCAAGGAATTCCAGCCGTACACGGTTATGGATTTGTGGCAAAACCAATGGGAAATGTTATGGGTTTTTACATAGCATTACCCAATGAAAAATCACTTTATTTAAGTGCTGACACCATTTATACCGATGACGTACACCAAGTTTTGACACAATTAAAACCCGAAATCTCAGTTGTAGCTTGTGGATCGGCTCAATTAGATCTTTTTCAACCGTTATTAATGCGAATGGATGATATTTTAAAATTCGTAAAAAACGCACCAAACCAAGTAATCGCCAATCATCTAGAGGCCGTAAATCATTGCCCAACCAGACGAGAACAATTAAAAACTGAGCTTTCAAAAATTGGCCTTTCTAACAAGGTTTTTATTCCAAATGATGGAGAAAGTATCACGTATTAGCAAAACGGTCACTATTGCAAACCGTAGCGATAACCAAACAACCCTTTTAGAGTTTAGAACTCTGAAAGGGTTAATAGGGTAAAAAAGTCTTGCTTTTACAAGGCTTTTTAGCTACTTTGAAAAAAATATTTCACTTCTAAAATTTCATATTCAAATGTTAGGTTCCTTAACAACCCTGTCAGAGTTCAAAACGCTGACAGGATTACTTAAATCCCGCCTAAAAATTTATTTTTTTAGTTTGTATCATTTTTTTAAAAAACGCTTAATCCTATTAATTACAGCATTTGTTGAAAGCCAATTTTGTTGGTTTTGTTGTCATTCATAAGTTATTTTTTTCGTCAATATCATAAATTTGATCAAGATAGGTTTCTTTTCAAATAAACCTATCTACTCTTAGCCAAGTCAAGGCAAAACTGTAAAAATGAACGTCCTTATGCTGCTTTTTTAACTTTAAATGTTTTGTTTTTTTTAATACAAACACATGTACGCTGTATTAATTTGTTTCTTACATTGTTAATCACAAGCATTTTACTTTTTCTACTTTTCTTGTGAAATATTGTTTCATTTCAGGATCATGAGCAGCGACTGATAAGGCATACATATGCAATTGCTTTTTCACTTTTTTAGCCATGTGGTGAACTTTTGGCTTTGCCCTAACACTCCAGACTAAAAAGCCAACGATTAATTTTCCGTACATACTGTGTGTTCTAAACAAATAGGAGTGTTTTTGAATGTTGATTCTTGCTTTTTAAGCCATTGGCATAAGGATTTAATTCCTTTGAAATCAATTGTAAATTGATTGTACATGGAATTTTATTTATTGTCATTCAGAATTTTAACCGCATCAAAATATTATTTGGATACATCAATGCCCAAAAAATGTTTAAATTTGCTCATAAGATAATACTTTAAAGATTAGCAATCATTATTGAATACCTTCGTGACCTTGATAAATAGGTCTTAAAACCTTGAATTACTATTCTGATGCTTATTCAATAAGAACCGACAAAGTCCTAATCGGGGATAAGTCTGAGAACTTTGCTAGCGCGAAGGAGCACTTTGTCAGTTTGATTGTTAGTTTAAATTTATCTAAAAACGAATTTGCAAATCTAAAGGATAAAAAAAGATATAGCGGATAGCGGGACTTTGTCTTCTGATAATCCCTTTGTTACTGTTCCTAAAAATTCTTAAACTCTTATCAACTTACATTTTATGATAAAAACTGCCTTAATCACTGGTGCTACCAGCGGTATCGGAAAAGCAACCGCAACATTACTCGCTCAAAATAATTTTAAAATTGTGCTTTGTGGCCGAAGAAAAGACCGATTGGAAGCCTTGGAGAAAGAATTAAGCGCTTTTACTGCTGTTCACCATTTGTGTTTTGATGTTCGCGATAAAAAAGCGGTTTTTGAAAGCATTGCGTCTTTACCCGAAGCTTTTTCAGATATTGACATTTTAGTAAATAACGCCGGAAATGCCCACGGTCTTGACTCCATCCAAAATGGGGATATGGACGATTGGGACGCTATGATAGATATTAATGTCAAAGGATTGCTATATGTTTCTAAAGCGATTATTCCAAAAATGATTGCCAAAGAATCTGGACACATCATCAACATTGGTTCGATTGCAGGAAAGGAAGTGTACCCGAATGGTAATGTGTATTGTGCTTCAAAATATGCGGTAGATGCGCTAAATCAGAGTATGCGAATCGATTTGAATCCTTACGGAATCCGAGTTGGAGGTATTCATCCCGGAATGGTAGAAACGGAGTTTAGCGAAGTGCGTTTTAAAGGCGATACGGAACGCGCTACCAATGTTTACAAAGGATTAACGCCTTTGAAACCTGAGGATATTGCGGATATTATTCACTTTGTGGTGACACGACCTTATCACGTCAACATCGCAGACTTGATTGTGTATCCAACGGCTCAGGCTTCGCCAACTATTGTAAAAAGGAATTAACCTTTTATCACCACATAGATAGAATTCGTAGCTTTAAAAAAGGTTTTACTGTTCCAACATAGAGTTTAAGACCATGCCGTTTCAGTGCATCTCGCTTTAGCTTTTAAAAAATTTTACACCGCAGATTCGCAAATTTTAAAAGATTCATACTAATTATAATAATTTGCGAATCTGCGGTTAAACTATATTCCAACCTTGAAGACTTTAAAGTCTGTTAAACCAAATCTATGGTTTTTCTATGTGGTTAGGTTTTTTATTTTTTTTAAAAAAGCTAGATAGTTCTTTTTCTTTACTATACCATCAAAAAAGTGTACTTTTAGGAACCCAAAGTCCATAAAAGACAACCTTAGTTATGATTAATAAACGCTTGCTTATTAAGAACCTATTGGCTCATAATGATGAGAGCAGTTTTTATGACAAAAAGCGACAATTGAATTTGCATTCTAGGGAAGGGAAAGCGAAATTTTTGAAACACATATGCGCCTTATCCAACTCCAATCCTACCAACAATTCATACATAGTCGTCGGCGTTGAAGACCAAGACAATGCCATTGTAGGCGATGATTTTTTTGACGACAGTCGGATTCAGAATTTAGTAAATGCCTTTCTCGAAAATCCGCCTCAAATTCAGTATGAAAATGTGCCTTTCCCCAACTTACCCAAAGACAAAGTGGTAGGTCTTGTTACCATTAAACCCAATCCAAAAACCTCTTTTTTCAAAAAAGGAATTCATACCATACTTGCTAATAGTGTTTTTATTCGAAGAGGCAGTAATACGCTCCCGATAGAAGGCGAAATAGAACGCAATCATCAAAACACCGAAACAGTTATTGGCATAGAAAATAATTCGCGTAACAGTATCGCATATACCCTAGACGGTGTGATTGATTTTATGAATTTTCGTCACAAAGATATGTCGCCTAAATACAAAGTATTCAAGGAGTTGTTCGTGATTTGCTGGGCGGGAATAGCCAAACATTACAAAGGAAAAACCTATTTGTCTAGAGTAGATATTGCCCTAATCAACGAACAAATTAAGCTGTTTTACTCCGCTCAAGATGTGGTAGAAATTACATTTGACGAAGATACCTTTACGATTATTGAATATGTTCCTTTGGGACTGAATGACAAAACCAGTTATTATCCTTTGGAAAAACAAACCTTGCGTTTTCACGATAATGGCTATTACAAAATCGATAGGGATTTTCTGTTTGAACCACCTGAATTCAATACCAAAATGTTATACCACATTTATAATGCAAACGGCGCTTTGCTAAACAAACTCGAAAAAGGGCAACTACTAAACGATAGAGAGTTAAAAGACCTAGAAAACTTACCTTCAACCTTGATGATTTGCTACCTCAACGGATTTGTCGATGCCAAACAAAAATTAATTGATGCCAAAGCGGTTCTTAAACCTTTTCCACAAGTGTATTTGTCTTTTAAAGAAGCACTCCGAATCTTGAGAAAAATGAAGTATGATGGGCAGTCGGCGGCTAATTAAAGCTAACGCGTCACTTCTTCAATCAAATAAAAAATAGAAGTAAACGATATTCCACTAGATTTTTCTAAACCAATTTCACACGTTCTACTGGTAGAATATCCAGTGGTGCAATTACTCGGTATTTGATTTTTAACATCTCTTAATCCGTGTTCGTTTAACTCAGGAATCAAGAAACCACGGTCACCCGCAAAGCCACAACAGTTGCTGTCAATCATCGTTACGTCCTCAGCACAATAGTGCGCCAAAGCCAATAATTGCTCCATTTTTCCGATTTTCTTTACCGAACAAACAGGGAAAATAGTCACTGCTTCCTTTTTCTTTTTTACCGTTAATTTGGGTAGGACAAAGTCCAACATAAACTCAATTGGGTCAACAATTTTCAAATTGCTGGTGAATTCTTCTTTGGAATGATAAAAACAAGGACTCATATCGTACAAAATAGGATACTTCCCATTCTCTGAAACACGAAGCAAATCCACTTCTAAAAGTTGGGATTGCTTATGATTCACGGCAACAAAACCTTTGCTCGAAAAAGGCATTCCACAACAATGCGCATCCAGTTCTTGCGGATAAATAATGGTATAACCCGCCCGCAGCAGCAACTGATGAGTTAGTGCTGTGAGTTGTAAGTCTTCTTCTTTTTGAAATTCGTTTTTTCCCATCGCACGATTGATGCAGGAAGGGAAATACACTACTTTTAAATCAGTCATCTTTCTTTATTTTTTACCACGAATGCACTAATTAATCTCCAATCTATTTTACCGCTAATTCACAGATTATTTTTATTCTTACATAAATTAAAATCTGCGACCCGAGCAATAGCGAATAGACGAAGTAATCAGTGGCTATTTTTTTTTAAAACCAATTTGTGAATTCGAGACAATCTTTCGTTTATTTAATTTTATCCGCTCCTTCCGGGATTTGAGGAATCCATTTAGGAATATTGCCTCCTGAAATCCAATGTAATCCACTCGAAATCGATGACATAACTCTCGTCCCAAAAACCGAGTGAAAAAACGACACTACTTTTAATCCCGCTCGCATTATCGCGGTGGTACTTTCCATATTTGAACCTATGTAGTCGGCCACTTTCTTTTGAGTATTCGTGATCGCATCGGCTCGCCAGTGTTTGACAAACTTACCCGTATCAATGTGAACAGGACAAGCCAAAGCACACAAACCATCGGTAGCACAAGTTTCATTCAATTGATAGGTAACATCTTTTCGAATGTCTGCCAATCGTTGCGGGTCGTCATTAGTTGCTTCTAATCGGCTGATTTCTCTAGCAATAACTATGCGTTGTCTGGGTGAAAGCGTCAATCCTTCGGAAACACAATGCGGTTCACAGAATCCACATTCCATACATTTATCAATAATAGCGTGAGATTCTGGTAAAGGTTTTAAGTGCTTTAAATGCGCTTTTGGATCGGGATTGATCAAAACATCGGGATTGATTTGGTTCTTGGGATCAAAGATCTTCTTAATGCGTTTCATAATGTCATAAGCCGCCGCTCCCCATTCTTTTTCCACAAAAGGCGCCATATTACGTCCCGTTCCGTGTTCCGCCTTTAAAGAGCCTCCAAATTGATCCACAACAATTATCGCCAATTCGGCCATTAAATCTTCATAGCGTTGCACTTCCTTCGGATTCGAGAAATCTTGCGAAAACACAAAATGCAAATTTCCTTCTAACGCGTGTCCAAACAAAACCGCGTCGTGGTATTCGTATTTTTTGAATAAGGTTTTTAGTGCCACACAAGCTTCTGCCAATTGTGGTAACGGAAAAGCCACGTCTTCAATAATCACCGTGGTTCCCGTTTTTCGTAAACCGCCTACCGTTGGTAACAAACCTTTTCTGGCCTTCCAATTAAAGTAATATTGTTTGGGGTCTGATGTGAATTCATAATCCGTAAAAGTCGGTATACTCACAATTTGAGCTTTCACTTGTTGTTGTTTTTGCAACAACACTTCTTTATCATTGTCTCTACATTCAACCAATAAAGCACAAGCGTCTTCGTGTAACGTTTTAAAATAATCAGGTGCCTCGGAATCATTTTCTACCGAGCGAATGGAATCTCTGTCTAATAATTCCACTGCAGCAACGGGGCTTGATTTCAACAAAATCGTCGCATTGCAGGCGTCCTGAATCGAATTGAAAATCACCAACGAGCAAGATTTATGCTTTTCGTCTACAACCGTCTTGAAAGTCACATTCGAAATAAACGCCAAAGTCCCTTCAGAGCCCACCATCAAATGCTTGATGATTTCAATTGGGTCTTCATAATCCACCAAAGCATTGATGCTGTAACCCGTAGTATTTTTGATTTTAAATTTCTGACGAATGCGCTCCTCCAAAGCAGGATTCGCTGTAATTGTATGTCGCAAGTCCTTAATTTCGTCAATTAAATGTCCCTGAGTTTCATAAAACGAAGCCACACTTTCCGCATCGGCTGTGTCAAGAACTGTCCCGTCGTGCAAAATCATTCGAATATCAGCAATGGTTTTATACGAATTCTGAGCCGTTCCGCAGCACATTCCGCTAGCGTTGTTGGCTACAATTCCGCCAATCATCGCCGCACCAATAGAAGCCGGGTCGGGACCAATCTTTAGTCCGTGTGGTGCCAAAAAAGTATTCGCTCTAGCGCCTACAATTCCGGGTTCTAGCTTTATCTTTTGCTTGTCATCTAGTAATTCGTAGTTCTTCCAGCCGTGCGTCGCCACGACTAAAACCGAGTCCGTTATCGCTTGTCCCGACAAACTCGTACCCGCCGCTCGAAACGTTAAAGCAATATTCAAGGCATTTGCCGCTTTGATAATCGCCACCACTTCGGCTTCAGAATGTACCAAAAGCACCATCTTCGGAATCAACCGATAAAAACTCGCATCCGTTCCGTAAGCCAAGGTTTGCAAAGGATTCGTCAATATGCGCCCCGAGTCGAGCACAGCTACAATTTGGTCTTTAAACTTTTGATATGTAGGCGTTAATGACATTGTTTTGTGTAATAAAATGTAAATTTAAGCATTAGCGACCATTATTTTCAACCTAAGACGCACCATTTTTTTAGGAGCAGCATCTCTTTGGTTACCAAACGAGTTGTCCCGCTTTCTTTTACACCCGAGCGATAGCGAACTGACGAAGAAATCTTATGCCCCGAACCTCGGGTCACAAGGATTTCCACTACAATCGGTGCTAGGATAGAATTTTTTGTTTTATAAAAAAAAACAGCAATAAAGTTTTATACTATCGCTGTTTAGGGAGTCGCGCTGTAATCGCTATAACTTGTTTCTATTGGTAATTTTGCTCGGATTGAAAATCTACTCTATCGTCTATCTTCCTCTCTTACATTATGGGTCAAATTTTTCAGACCAATACTTCTCCTTTTACGGTTTACTTTTTTAAGATTTGAAAAATTAAATAAGTATTGACCATATATGATTTCCCGCTTATTTGAATGTTCATGTCGATCTATCATTGTAGCATACTCTGTTGGAGAACATTCTCCAGATTTTACATATTTCAATAATGATTTTTTAAAATAGGTATAATATTCTGGCACGCTACCGCCCATATGACTCAAAAATGTCATCATTGGCATAAAAATGTCATCATTTCCATATATACCAATCTTTTGCGGTGAGGGATAACCATAATTCTCGATTGTCCATTTAAGAAGTCTTGCATTTATTCTATCATATTTCAAATAAGTCATAGGATATAAACGTCCTTGTCCTTGTCCTTGGTCGCGAAAAAAAGCAACAGAAAAAGAATCGATGAGTTGTTTGTTCATCATTTTTTTACTGCTATCTATTTTTTGCTCCACACTTAAACTGTCTATGCCGTACTTTGCGCAAATAGGAAACAATGTCTTGTAATGTTCGCTATACGGCGCCACTAGGTCAAGTAATTTGTATAGGCTTTTCTTATCTCCAAAGTTCTTGCCGTACTTGTCAGCATATACAATGTAGGTTTCATACTTGCTGAAGGCAAAATTACTCTTAGGAGGATTGTATTTTTTAAATAGTCTATGGTATCTTTTTATAAAAGCAACGGTGTCTTGATCAGCCTTAAATTTTCTATCAATAGTGTTGGCTCTATTGTAATATGTAATGTAGCCATTACAAGATGAGGCAATAAAACTTACTAATACAAGGAAAAAAGCAGTAAAAAGAAATGATCTCATATTTTATTTATTAACAGAATTATTAGCTATAGATAAATATAACGATATTTTTATACAGAAAGTACTTGGTAATTGAATAATTAAAAAGCGTACTAATATTAAGTTCAACGGCTAGCGAGAGGGTTTCGGCTGAAACCCTTTCAGAGTTCAAAACTCTGAAAGGGTTGAAGAAGGAACTACTTTTTTTATATATGAATTCGATCCCATTCGTGTTTAATTGTTTAGAAGCAGCAAAAAATGGGCACATCAGCCAGGAAAGTCCCCCTTTACGTTGCAATCTTATAGCCCGAACCCCAGGCTATAAGGATTTCCACTGCAATCGGGGCTAAGAATGAGCATTGTCTTTTTTTAAAAAACATTTCTTTCACTTTCTCGCATAAAAAAACGAAGCACTAGGCCTCGTTTTCATATTATTTTGGAATATATTCCTAATTCTTCAAGTCTTTGATTACTTTAAAGGCTACATCCACTTCGTTCTCACTCACCAAGATAGTAAACTCATTCGAAGTCGAAATCACCTCATTGATAATAATCCCTTCCCAAGCCAAACGCTGAAAAATGAAGTAATAAATACCCGGAACCACAATGTTTTCTTTCGGTAACTTAACCGTAATCGAAGCTAAATTTTCTAATTTTTGAATCAATTTTTCGTTAGCAAAATGTTTGTCTACCAAATGATTCACGCTATTACTCACAACAATATTTGTTTCATTTACTCCACGCGAAGAGGTATAAAATATATCCGAAAACGTATTGATATCGGTAATCAAATCGGCTTGTTTGTTCAAAACCGTATCCGAAGCCGCAAAAGTATAATCCGTTAACTCCGAGCGAACCGTAATTTCGCCAATGTTTTTGATTACTTTATTGATTTTATGATTCAATTTGAAATCCAATTCTTCTGTTAATCGTTTCAAAGCCATCACCACAGCACCTTGTTTTACCTCTTTACCAAATTCACTTTCTAATTCGGTCATAATATTCCGAGATAATGATGTCAAGTTGATGATCCCCAACGAAAGAGCATTCAATAAAAAAGGTTTGGTTTTGATGTAATTTTCAACAATAGAAGAAACAGTTTTCATAACGAATACATTTTTTAAATTTAAAAAAAGACTAGATTTAACTGACAAAATGTGTTAAATCTCTTTGCAAATATAAATAAAAAACAATTTGTTACAAATATAACATTAGATTTTTTTCGATTAAAAATGATAAAAAGCATCGGTAAGATGCTCAATAGCAAAGGATTTGCCTTCTTTATGGATCGCAATGATGTCAAATCTCACATTTACATCGATTTCGTTGAGGGTCACATAAGCATCGACAGCTTTTACCAATAATTGGATTTTTTTTGGTTTTACAAAGTCTTGAGGCAATCCAAACTCGATAGAAGACCGTGTTTTGACCTCAACTACCGCCAAAATATCTTCTTTTTGAGCCAAAATATCAATCTCAGCCTTCTGAAAAATCCAATTCGTTGCTAAAATCGTGTATCCTTCTTTTTCCAGAAAATCGACGGCAAGTTCCTCACCTAGTTTTCCTAATTCGTTATGTGCTGCCATATTTTAAATCAAAATCCTTTTTGAAATTTTAAATATATATTTTTTATAAACCATATAAGGCATTGAAGGTCATTTAAGATCTGAATTGGAATGGTCTTTAGCCCATTCATTACAATACAAACCCATATCAGGCTTTAGCCAAAATACAATATAATTTTGGCTAAAGCCTTTCTAGATTCACATTAAAAAACATCCCGCTAAAGCAGGATGCAATTGATGATTTTAACAATAATTACTCACGCTATTTCAATGTGTAATCAGTTTTTGAACCATATAAGGCATTGAAGGTCATTTAAGAACATTGATTTTTGTGAATTAATCGAATAAAAGAAAACCATTTTTCTTAGTGAACCTTATGCAAGCCTTTGTGACCTTCTTGGCTAAAACCCAACTTATATGCCCTTCAATGCCTCCTATGTTTGCAAAGTTGTTGAATTTAGATATAAAAGTCAATAAATTTGAATTATGGAGTGAAAAAGGATGGGAGCAAATTATATGAAAAATAGCTCCAAGAAGTATATTCGATATAAGGAATTGCCTCATTCTTTTTTATCTTTTAGAGTCTGAACAGAATGTAAGGAATTAAGCAAGACTTAATATCCAGAATATCCAACCAGGAGAAAAGACGAAGGGAGATTCATCACTTTATACATAATTTAAAAACTAAAGTAATGGAAAAAAAAGTAGTAAAACAGGTAGCAGGAATTGATGTAGCCCAAAAAGAATTAGTAGTTACTTTAGGAAGAAAGCTAGATAATTTTTCAATCGAATTATTTGCATATAAGGTCTTTAAGAATAGCGACAAAGGCATTTTAGCTTTGGTGGAATGGACAGAAAAGCTGAGAAAAGGCCATTCATTATGTAATGGAAGCCACAGGGGTATATCATCAAAAAATCGCGTATTATTTGGACAAAAACAAGCATGATGTAAGCATTGTATTGCCCAATAAAATCAGTAATTATATGCGTACTTTGGAATTAAAAACCATAACCGACAAAAGTTGTTCGCAAGCAATTGCACAATTTGGGTTGGAGCGAAAATTAGATAATTGGGTAAAACCAAATGATGTCTATAAAGAATTACAGCAGTTAACTAGAGAAAGAGATCAAATTGTTCAGGAAAGAAGTACTGTTAAAAATCAAATACATGCTGAGAATAGTGAAGCTGAACCAAATGAAAAAAGCTTGGCTCGAATGACATCAAGGATAAAATTTTTAAATTCACAGGAAAAAGAAATCAAAGAGGACATTGCAGTTATTGTAAACAAAAATCCTGATTTGCATCAAATTATAAATAGGATTACCACTATACCAGGAGTGGGAGCATTAACAGCAGTAATCGTTTTGGCAGAAACTAACGGTTTTGAATTAATTAGAAATAAATCACAATTAGCAAGTTATGCAGGTCTTGATGTAAGGGAAAAACAATCAGGAACTTCCGTAAAGGGAAAACCAAGAATATCGAAAAAAGGAAATCGAAATTTACGGAAATCAATGCATTTACCTTCATTAACTGCTGTGAAATGGGATGAGAATTTTAAAGAAATATATGCAAGGTTGGTATCTAAACACGGAATAAAAATGAAAGCATTAGTAGCTATTCAAAGAAAATTATTAGAATTGATATATGTTTTATTCAAAAATGAAACCAACTATGACAAACAATATGTGATAAAAAATAGCGTGCAAAC
This sequence comes from Flavobacterium sp., assembly GCF_027531905.1. Taxonomy (GTDB): domain Bacteria; phylum Bacteroidota; class Bacteroidia; order Flavobacteriales; family Flavobacteriaceae; genus Flavobacterium. The sequence goes on from NZ_JAPZSU010000032.1 coordinate 61,758, forward strand.
ACATATGGTTTAAACACGCTATAGAGACTGGCTCAATGACCGTCTAGAGACACAAAATTAATGAAAAATTTATATTTTTCTTAGGAAATCAACACAGAATCTTATATGTTTCAATAAAAAATGGTTAACTTATATGTTTCAACCCAAAAACTATTCAAAAACCACAGTAGTCCCCGTAGCCGTGACTTCAAGTGTTATGGTGCTTCCCAAAATCAAAGCGCGATTGTCCTTGATATGCCCCGCTGGGAAATTATAGACTACTGGAATGTTATAGGATTTGGTTACATCTTCAATAATTTCAAGCGCATTTTTGCCCCAAGGAATATCGTTATCCTTCATTTTGGTCATACCGCCTACGATAATTCCTTTGATGCTTTCCAAACAACCGTTGCGTTTCAAATTCATCATCATACGGTCGATGTGGTACAAATACTCATCTAAATCTTCGATAAAAAGAATTTTATCCGAACAATCAATAGCAGAAGGCGAACCAAACAAACTATACAAAATCGATAAATTCCCGCCTACCAATTCACCTTTGGCTTTGCCCAAACGATTCATTGAAGTAGGTTCAATAGTGTAGGCTAAAGGTTGTCCAAACAAAGCTTTGTACAAAGTAGCAATCGATTCAGGAGCGGTTCTAGGAATACTTACAGGCATCGTTCCGTGGATGGTTTTGTAACCCAACGTATTCAAATGATTGTGCAAAACCGTAACATCACTAAAGCCTACAATCCATTTAGGGAGCTTTTTGAAAGTAGAAAAATCCAATAAATCAATCATTCGCACAGTACCATAGCCACCACGAGCGCACCAAATGGCTTTAATATTCGGATTGTCCATTTGCTTTTGAAAATCGGCAGCACGTTGCGCATCCGTTCCCGCCAATTGATTTTGGTCTAAACCAATGGTGCTTCCAATCACCACTTCGAGTCCCCAACTGTGCAATAAGTCGATAGTAGGTTGTAAATTATCTTCGATATTTTTTCGAGCGGTAGCCACAATGGCAACGGTATCTCCTTTTTGAAGTACGGGTGGTGTAATCATCTTTTTTTGAGCTTGACTGTTAGTAATCGAGCATACAAAAACAAAAAACAAAGCTTGCCATAAAAAATGACCTTTGCTATTGGCTTTTGCTTGTCGATTTGTAATAATGTTTAAGTTGGATTTCAATAGTTTCAAAACTGAGTTAAAAAACAAATATAGGCAAATCCTAAAATATGTAGCGGTTTCTAATGGAAATCCCTTAACTTTACTTGTAGCGATTTTAGTATAATAAATATGAGATATAACTGGTTGATTTTTGGACTCTTTCTTGTTTTGGGGACATCTCCTCTATTTTCACAAACCAAAAAATTCAAAATACATACGGTTGCATTTTACAATTTTGAAAACCTTTTTGACACCATCAACGACCCCGATACTTTTGACGAAGAATGGACACCTGAAGGTTTGCAACGATGGACAAAAGCAAAATACCAAACCAAACTCCGCCATTTGGCTCAAGTCCTTTCAGAAATTGGCACGCCCGAAAACAAAGAATTGCCCACCTTCATTGGCGGATGCGAAATCGAAAACCGAGCCGTACTCGAAGATTTGATTCAACAATCGCAACTACAAGAAGCTGAATATGGCATCATTCACTTTGATTCGCCCGACAAGCGTGGCATTGATGTGGCTTTGTTATACCGAAAAAAATGGTTTCGTCCGACAAATTACAGTGTGATTCCCTTGTATTTGAATGCTAGTCCAGAATCTGAAAAAATCAATACCGCTGCATCAATAGCTGAAAAAACAGAAGATGATGTTCCCATTCTAGCACCAACCAAAAGGATTTACACTCGAGACCAACTACTGGTTAGTGGCTATTTGGAAGGAGAAGAAATCCATCTCATAGTTAATCACTGGCCTTCTCGTTCGGGTGGCGAACAAAAAACAAGTGCATACCGAGAAGCCGCTGGAAAACTGAACAAGAAAATTATCGATTCATTGCAACAGCTCAATGTCAATGCAAAAATCATCACGATGGGCGACCTAAACGATGGGCCTCATAACAAGAGCATAAAAGTGGCTTTGGGAGCCAAAGGAAAAAAAACAGCGGTAGCTCCACACGAAATCTTCAATCCGTTTGAAGCTTTGTTGAGCAAAGGCTTGGGTACGATTGCACACCAAGATGCTTGGGATATTTTTGACCAAATTATGCTTTCAGGTACTTTGCTTAGTTCAGATTATTCGACTTGGCAGTATTGGAAAGCAGGCATATTCCAACGGAATTACCTCATTCAAACACAGGGAAAATTCAAAGGCTATCCACTTAGGCATTCCCTAACCGAAGTTGGGTACAGCGACCATTTCCCTGTGTATGTCTATTTGATTAGGGAGGGGAAATAGAGCCTCGGCATTCACATTTAAAAATTTCGCCACGAATTCACTAATAAATAACGAACTACAATATGTTTTAATGAAACGAATTATTAAAGTTGACGGAATTCGTGACATTCGGTTTCAATTTCGATGAGAATTAGTGACAATTGGTGTAATTGGTGGCTAACTTTTTTATAAGCGAATTCCCTTAAGTAGGGGGAGAAACCGTTTTTGATAGTATCATTTTCCTTATCTTAGCCCTTCCAATTATAGTACAAAAACAATGGCCATAGCAAAACCCTTCAACCTCAACCAATGGATTCTAGATAACCGTGAGTTATTAAAACCACCCGTTGGCAACAAAAACCTTTATGTTGATTCTGGAGACTATATCGTGATGATTGTGGCGGGTCCGAATGCCCGAAAAGATTACCACTACAACGAAACAGAAGAGCTATTTTACCAACTCGAGGGCAGCATAAAAGTCATCATTCAAGAAGAAGGGCAACGCAAAGAAATGGAACTGCACGCAGGAGATATGTATTTGCATCCCGCTAAAATTCCACACTCGCCTGTACGTTCCGAAGGTTCTATTGGACTAGTGATTGAACGCAAAAGAGCAGGTTTGGGTTTTACCGATGGTTTGCTTTGGCATTGTGAGTCTTGTAATCATAAATTGCACGAAGTCTATTTTGAACTCCACAACATTGAAAAAGATTTTCTCCCCCATTTTCAACATTTCTATAGTTCTGAGGCGTTGCGAACTTGCCAAAATTGTGGCACAGTAATGGAAACCGATCCTAGATTTATGGGGAAGAAATAAGAGTTAACTAAATTTTTTAAAAGATATAAATTTAAGTGCATTTAAGTTTTGTTTAAATTTGTACTCTCTAAAGAACTTAACTGCAAAGTTCACAATGGTTTTACGAAACGGGCTTATTGGTGCTATTTGTGACGAAAAATTTAAAAACGAATCCCGATCTTAACTTATAATTCTCATTTTTCTTCGCAATAAATCATATTTTTGAATTAAAAAGCAAAAATGAAGTTATACGCTATAGAAACTGGAAATTTTAAACTCGACGGGGGCGCTATGTTTGGCGTGGTTCCTAAAACGATTTGGAACAAAACCAATCCCGCCGATGCCAATAATTTGATAGACATTGCTGCACGCAGTCTGCTCATAGAAGACGGTAATCGCTTGATTTTGATCGATACAGGAATGGGCAACAAACAATCCGAGAAGTTTTTTGGATATTATTCGCTTTGGGGTAGTCATTCTTTAGATGGTTCCTTGGCAAAGCACGGTTTTCATCGCGATGATATAACAGATGTTTTTATGACCCATTTGCACTTCGACCATTGCGGAGGAAGCATTCAATGGAATAAAGACAAAACGGGCTATGAACCCGCCTTCAAAAACGCTAAATTTTGGACCAACGAAAACCACTGGCAATGGGCCACACAACCCAATGCACGTGAAAAAGCCTCTTTTCTGTCCGAAAATCTTTTGCCCATGCAAGAAAGTGGGCAATTGAATTTTATCCAGCGTCCCGAAGGCGATTTTGGTGCATCAACCGAAATGGGTTTTGACATTTTCTATGCCGACGGCCACACCGAAAAGCAAATGCTACCACATATTTCATACAACGGTAAAACCATCGTTTTTTGTGCCGATTTGCTCGCTACGGCAGGTCATATTCCCTTGCCGTATGTGATGGGCTATGATACGCGCCCGTTGTTGACTATGCCAGAAAAAAATAAAGTACTCACCGCAGCTGCAGATCACAACCACTTTTTGTTCTTAGAACACGATGCCCATAACGAAATCATTACGGTACAACACACCGAAAAAGGCGTTCGTTTAAAAGAGGTTTTTACATGTGAAGAGGTGTTGTAAAAGGTTATTTGTATAAATAAAAAGCCCCTTTTTCATATAATTGAAAACGGGGCTTTTTTTTATAAAACTAGTGATTAGTTGGTTTTAAACTTCCAAACTTGTCCAGTAGTTTCTCCACCTTTGTTGTCTTTAACAACTACTTTCCAAAAATATTCCTTGGTAGGTTCCAAGGTAACATCAAATGATTTTGTAGCACTATTTTCCTTGATTTTTGTAGTAGGATTGGCTGCGGTTCCAAAATAGATGTCATAAGTCAAAACATCAGTGGCATCAACGTCAGTAGCGTTCCATTTCAGTGTAGTGCTTGAACTATTCAACACCACATTTTGAGTAGGTGCCACCAATTCAGGCGCAAACGGAAGATGATTAACTACAGCATCTCCAGAAGTGTAAAACTTGTAGGTTGATGAATACGCACTAGAAAGCCCTTTACTATCTGTCGATTTAAGTCTCCAATAATAAGCGGTATTTTTTTCTAAGTTGATGCTCTTAGTTAAGCCCTGAACATCCTCGGTTTTCACTATTTGAGTAAATTGGTTGTCTTTGGCCACTTGTAATTGATAGGTGATTACATCGTTGTTTGCATCGGTTGCAGCACTCCATTCAAATACAACAGTGGTGTTCAAACAAAGTTTGTTATCAGATGGAGCTACCAAGGCAGGTACTGTGGGTGCAGTATTTTTAACTTCGGGTTTGTCGTCACCGCCACCGCTACTACAAGCAGTGAACATTAGGCTAACGATTGATAAATATATTAAACGTTTCATTTTTTATTTTTTAATAATTTTTACATAAATAGGTTGGTCAAACTCTACTTTAGTCATATAAATCCCTGCAGGTTGATTATCCAGTGACAATTGAACTTTTCCATTTTCAACAGTATATGTTTTATTAGAAATCAATTGACCGTCTAACGTATACATACTGATGTTTACTTCTTTGTTTGTTGCAGGTATTTCTATTTCAAAAGCTCCAGAAGTTGGGTTTGGGAAAGCAGAAATTGTTCCAGTTAATGTTGCAATGTCTTTCGCATAAATTCCTTCGCAAGCTTTGGCAGTTTTAACCTCCAATAGACCGCCTGTTTTCGCGTCTACAGTAAAAGAAGTAGCATTGGTTTCAAATTGTTCCACTCCGTTCAAGAAAACCGTATACGGAGCCGTTCCTGTAGCAATTTCAACCGCTACTTTCTCTGCTTTTAGACTACTTGATTTTCCAGTTATAGTTGCTCCTTTAGGAATAACGATAGTAAAAATTTGCTCGAACGTTTCACCAGGAATAGTAATGGTTACTTTATAAGTCCCAGGTGCTAGATTGGTTACTTTTAAACTGTTATTGGTAAAAGTGTAGGCCGTTGTATTTATAGTTGCTTTATACCCATAGGCTGCTGTTGCAGTAATGTTTATTTCGCCATTATTTGAATTAAGGCAAGTTTCACCTTTTGATTCAATTGCAAAATTGTTTGAAGGTAAACTAAATTTACAATCTGTACTATAACTTGCCGTTGCATCTTTGTACGTTGCCCATTTGGTATTAGAATAATTGACATCGTCAACTTCTATACAAGTTAAAACGGGGTTGTTGGTAAAGTTCTTTACAAACATCATCCCGGCTCCAAATGCATTATTACCATTTCTTAGATTTAAACTTTTCAATTTATTGTACGAACAATCAATCGTGGTGATTTTTACATTTTTAGACAAATCAAGTGTACTAAGTAAATTGTTGTTACATACAATAGATTCAAGTTTTGTATTATTTGTAACGTTTAATTGTTCTAGTAAATTCTGACTAGTGGATAAAGATTGTAATTGAGTATTCTTAGAAACATCTACCGTTTTCAATTGATTTGAGCCACAATTTAGTGAGGTTAGAGTTGTATTCTTGGTAACATCCAACGCAGACAATTTATTTGAATTACATGACAATTCCGTTAGATTTTTGTTTAGAGAAACATTTAATGTGGTTAATTCATTGTTACTGCAGTATAAAGTCTTTAAATTAAGATTCTTGGTCACATCCAAACTTGTTAGCTTGTTATTGGAACAATCTAAAGAGAGCAAGGCTTCATTTTTAGCTAAATTAATGGTAGTTAAACCATTAGTTTCACAAACTAACTCAGTTAAACTAATAAAATCTTCAATTCCAGTCAAATTGGTTATTGAGCTATTTGAAACGTTTAACTTAGTAAGTGAAACAATAGCAGAAGTTAGTACTTTTCCATTTTTCCCATCAGTATCAATGCCTAAATCTATTAATTTTTGTTCAAAATTAGTATCTGGGATTAGTGTATACAGGGTACAATCCGTGGCATTAAAAGAGGCAGTTGCATCTTTTTTGGTAGCCCAATTAGCCGTAGCATAGGTTACATCGTCCACCAAAATACATTTTAGATTTGGGTTTGATCTTAAATCTATTGAATTCGTTGCTATTAAAGTGTTTTTACCATTTTTGAGATTTATAGTAAGAAACTTGTTGTTTCTTACATCAAGCGAAGTTAAAGCCACATTTTTTGAAACGTCTAGTGTGGTTAATTTATTACTATGACAAGAAAGCGATTTTAAATCTACATTTTTAGAAAGATCTAGTGTGGTTAATTTGTTTCTATCACACCAAAGTAATTTTAAAGCTACATTTTTAGAAAGATCAATCGAGGTTAATTGGTTGCCTCTTACATCAAGGAAATCTAACGCTGCATTTTTAGAGAGATCTAGTGTGGTTAATTGGTTATCATCACAATAAAGTGTAATTAAAGCTACATTTTTAGAAAGATCTAGCGTGTTTAATTTATTGTTAGTACAATTAAGATATGATAAAGCCACATTTTTAGAAAGATCTAGTGTGGTCAGTTGGTTAGTATAACAATAAAGTGTAGTTAAAGCCACATTTTTAGAGAGATCTAGTGTAGTTAATTGGTTGTCACCACTATTAAGAAATCTTAAACCCACATTTTTAGAAAGATCAAGCGTGCTTAATTGGTTGGTATTACAATAAAGAGTTGTTAAAACTATATTTTTAGAAAGATCCAACATTGTTAATTTATTGTAAGAACAAAGAAGTTCTTCTAAAGCCACAAAATCCTGAATTCCAGTTAAGTTGGTTATCCCACTATTATTTACATCAAGTGAGGTTATGCCCGCTATACTTTGGGTAGCCACTTTGCCGTTTTTACCATCTTTATCAATCCCTAGTGTGATCAATTTATCTTCAAATTTAGCATCTGGAATTAACGTGTAAATAGTACAATCTAAACTAAAACTTGCTGTTGCATCTTTGGTAGTGTTCCATTTTTCAGCAGCAGCAATATCAGCTACCTGTATACAAGTTAAACTTGAATTATTAGCACAATTTAAAGTAGCTATTGCAGTGTTTTTAGATAGATCTAATTTTTTTAATTGATTTCCAGAACAATTTAAAGTAGTCAAAGCTTTAAACCCTTCGACGCCTTTTAAATCTAAAATACCACTATTAGCAACGTCTAATGTAGTTATAGTTGCAATACTTGAACTTAAGACCACACCATTTTTACCATCAGTGTCAATGCCTAAAGCAATGAGTTTGTCTTCAAATTTAGCATCAGGTATTTGTGTTGTTAAGCTACAATCATACGGTGAGAAAAAAGCAAAAGTATCTTTTCTACTCGCCCAATTGGTATTGGCATAGATAGCATTATCCACCAAAATACAGCTTAGATTTGGGTTTTTAGAAAGGTTTATTTTATCGGCCTTTATTAAAGTGTTATTACCATTTTTAAGGTTCAAACTGCTTAGTTTGTTTTCAGAACAATAAAGCTCTATTAAAGCCACATTTTTAGAAAGATCCAGTGAAGTTAATTGATTGCTATAACAATAAAGTTCATTTAAAGCTAAATTTTTAGAAAGATCTAGCGTGGTTAATTGGTTGCTTCTTACATTAAGTGAAGTTAAAGCCACATTTTTAGAAAGATCTAGTGTGGTTAGTTTATTGCTATTACAAACTAGAGATGTTAAAGTCACATTTTTAGAAACGTCCAGTGAGCTTATTTGGTTTGGACCACAATCTAGACTAGTTAAAGCCACATTTTTAGTTATATCTAAGCTGGTTAAACCATTACTGTAACAGTATAAGGTTTTTAACGCTACAAAATCTTGAATTCCGGTTAAGTTGGTTATCCCACTATTGTTTACATCAAGTGCGGTTATGCCAGCTATACTTTCAGTTTTCACTTTACCATTTTTACCATCTTTATCAATCCCTAGTGCGATCAATTTATCTTCAAATTTAGCATCTGGAATTAAAGTGAATATAGTACAATCTAAACTAAAACTTGCGGTAGCATCTTTGGTAGTGTTCCATTTTTCAGCAGCAGCAGTATCGGCTACTTGAATACAAGTTAAACTTGGATTATTAGAACAATTTAGAGTTGCTATTGCAATGTTTTTAGAGAGATCTACTTTTTTCAATTGATTTCCTGAACAATTTAAAGTAGTCAAGGCTTTAAAACCCTCGATACCTTTTAAATCGATAATGCCACTGTTACTAACATCTAATGTAGTTAAAGTTGCTATACTTGAGTTCAAGATTACACCATTTTTCCCATCCGTATCAATGCCTAACGCAATGAGTTTTTCTTCAAATTTAGTATCAGCTATTTGTGTTGTTAAGCTACAATCATAAGGTGAGAAAAAAGCAAAAGAATCTTTTTTATCCGCCCAATTGGTATTGGCATAGGCAACATTGTCTATCAAAATACAGCTTAGATTTGGATTTTTAGAAAGGTTTATTTTATCGGACTTGATTAAAGTGTTATTACTATTTTTAAGGTTCAAACTGCTTAGTTTGTTTTCAGAACAATAAAGCTCTATTAAAGCCACATTTTTAGAAAGATCAAGTGTGGTTAATGCATTAGCTTTACAATTAAAAGTTTTTAAAGCTACATTTCTAGAAAGATCTAATGTTGTTAATTTGTTGTTATAACAATTTAGACTAGTTAAAGCCACAAAATCTTGAATTCCAGTTAAATCTGTGATCGAACTAATACTTACATTTAGTGAGGTTATGCTGGCTATGCTTTCGGTAACTACTTTACCGTTTTTACCATCTCTATCAATCCCTTGTGCGATCAGTACATCTTCAAATTTAGCATCAGGAATTAACGTGTAAACAGTACAATCTAAACTAAAACTTGCGGTAGCATCTTTGGTAGTGTTCCATTTTTCAGCAGCAGCTATATCAGCTACTTGAATACAAGTTAAACTTGGATTATTTGAGCAATTTAGAGTTGCTATTGCAGTGTTTTTAGAAAGATCTACTTTTTTCAATTGATTTCTAGAACAATTTAAAGTAGTCAAGGCTTTAAACCCTTCGATGCCTTTTAAATCAATGATACTACTATTACTAATGTCTAATGTAGTTATAGTTGTAATACTTGAGTTCAAGATTACACCATTTTTCCCATCAATGTCAATGCCTAATGCAATGAGTTTGTCTTCAAATTTAGCATCCGGTATTTGTGTTATTAAGCTACAATCATACGGTGAGAAAAAAGCAAAAGAATCTTTTTTGTCCGCCCAATTGGTGTTGGCGTATGCAACATCGTCTACCACAATACAGTTTAGATTTCGGTTACTAGTAAGATTTATATTTATGTTAGCTAGTACAGTATTTTTACCATTTTTGAGATTCAAACTGGTTAATTGGTTACTTGTTACATCAAGTCCATGTAAAGCTACATTTTTAGAAAGATCCAGTGTAGTTAATTTGTTATATTGACATTCAAGCCTTAATAAAGCCACATTTTTAGCAAGATCTAGTGTGGTTAATTGATTATAACTACAATAAAGCTGGCTTAAAACCAAATTTTTAGATAGATCTATTGTATTTAATTTGTTGGAAAAACAGTCTAGTCTAGTTAGCTCCACATTTTTAGAAAGGTCTATTGTGGTTAATTGATTGCGAGAACAATCAAGAAATGATAAAGCCACATTTTTGGTTATATCTAAGCTGGTTAAACCATTACTGTTACAATTCAAGTTTTTTAACGATACAAAATCTTGTATTCCTTTCAAGTCTGTTATCGAACTAGAAGAAACATCAAGTGAGGTTATGCCCGCTATACTTTGAGTAGCCACTTTACCATTTTTACCATCTTTATCAATCCCTAGTGCGATCAGTTTATTTTCAAATTTAGCATCTGGAATTAACGTGTAAATAGTACAATCTAAACTAAAACTTGCGGTAGCATCTTTGGTAGTGTTCCATTTTTCAGCAGCAGCAATATCGGCTACTTGAATACAAGTTAAACTTGGATTATTTGAGCAATTTAAAGTAGCTACTGTAGTGTTTTTAGATAAATCTAATTTTTTCAATTGATTTCCAGAACAATTTAAAGTAGTCAAGGCTTTAAACCCTTCAATACCTTTTAAATCTATAATACCACTATTACTAACATCTAATGTAGTTATAGTTGCAATACTTGAGTTTAAGATTACACCATTTTTCCCATCCGTATCGATGCCTAACGCAATGAGTTTGTCTTCAAATTTAGCATCAGCTATTTGTGTTGTTAAGCTACAATCATAAGGTGATAAAAAAGCAAAAGAATCTTTTTTATCCGCCCAATTGGTATTGGCATAGGTAGCATCATCCACCAAAATACAGCTTAAATTCGGATTGGATGAAAGCGATATACTTGAATTAGTTAGTAAAGTATTTTTACCATTTTGGAGATTCAAACTGGTTAACTGGTTATTATTACAATACAGCACTCTTAAAGCCACATTTTTAGAAAGATCTAGCGTGGTTAATTGATTACTATTGCAATAAAGCTCTATTAAACCCACATTTTTAGAAAGATTTAGCGTGGTTAATTGATTATTATTACAATAAAGCAATCTTAAATCCATATTTTTAGAAAGGTCCAGCGTGGTTAATTTGTTGTAATAACTTTCTAGCCTAGTTAAAGCCACATTTTTAGAAAGATCTAGCGAGGTTAATTTATTAGCACTACAACTTAAATTTGTTAAAGCTACATTTTTGGAAACATCCAATGTCGATAATGGGTTACTACTGCAATCTAAACTAGTTAAACTAACATTTTTAGAAACATCTAATGTACTCATACCATTGCCTTGGATTTCTAAACTTGTTAGAAGTAAGTTTTGGGAAAGATCAATATTAGTTATTTTATTTGCATAACATATTAAACTAGTTAATGCCACGTTTTTTGTGACATCTAGTTTTGTTAACAATCCATTTCCGCCATCGGACGACCAACTACTGCCAGCGCATTTCAATGATTTTAAAGAGATAAAATCCTGAATTCCTGTCAAATCTTGAATGCCACTAGATGAAACATTTAATTCAGTTAGTTTGTTAATGTTATTAGTCAATACTTTACCATCTGGAACACCAGAATCGTAACCTAATGCAATCAATTTTTTCTCAAAATTTACATCAGGGATTAAGGTATAGGCAGCGCCAATTGTCGCTACATCAACCACAGAAACATTGTCTACCAAAATTTCTGAGTTCAGCGTACCGGTTGTCCAAATATCTACTTCGATAGATTGGTTTGCTGTTGGGGTGTAGTCAAATTCTATTTTTCTCCACTCGGTGCTGGACGTTACGCCATCGGTTTTTTTGGTAATTTCTGTTTTAAAAGTGCCTGGTTGGTGATACAAACTAAGCTCAATGGCCGAGAAAGTTCCCGAAACCAGTTTGTGATACATCGTAACACGATAGGTTTTGCCTGCTACAACCGGAAAAAACTCGCTGTTGATGAAGTTAAAGGTACCGCTAGTAATTTGCATTTTAGTACTCGAACTTCCATTTTGAGCAGAAGCGCTTTGGAATACTAATCCGCTAAAAAATCTGAACCATTTGTCTGGTTGTGAAGAGTTTGTCCAGTTTTCGAAATTACCATTGGGCACCAAATTGGTTTGGGCCTGCAAGGTAATCGTCAAAAACAAAAACAGCAAAAGTAATTTTGTTTTCATATAAAAGGGGGTTTGTAATAAAGTACTGCAAGTTTATAAAATCCCTTTTGTTTGAACTAATGAATTGATTGTTAATAATCATTTTTTTTATTTTGTAAGTTTTATGGGGTTTTTATCCTGTTTTCTCATAAAAAACAGCCAACAATTGCACGCTATCTAATTCACTTCTCTTATTTTTGGAAAGAATTAGTAATCGTAAAATACCATCTATGAAAAAGAAAACATACACCCAATGGGCTTTGGCAGTGGCATTGGCTTTTTGTTTATCGGGAAATGCACAAACATTTACGGATAAAAAAGGAAAATTAACCGAGCAACAATTGCAACGTTGGTCGCATTTAGATTTGGCTAAGGACAGTATTCCAGGAATGAGTGTCGACAAAATGTATGCGGAGTTAATCAAAGATAAAAAAGGAAAAAAAGTCATTGTAGGTATCATTGATTCTGGAGTGGATATCGAGCACGAAGACCTAAAATCAGTGCTTTGGACCAACAAAAAAGAAATTGCTGGCAACGGTATTGACGATGACAAGAATGGGTTTATTGACGATGTACACGGTTGGAATTTCTTGGGCAACGATTTGCACGAAACCCTAGAAATGACTCGTATTGTGAAAAAAGGTGACGATGGTTCAGCTGCCTACAAACAAGCCAAAGCAGCCTATGATAAAAAATATGCAGAGGCGATGCAAGGCAAGCAACAAGTTGATTTTCTTATCAACGTTGATAAAGTCGTGCAAAAACACTTGCAGAAAGCGGTATATACGCTAGATGAAGTAAAAGCGATCACAACTACAGAGCCTGAGTTGACCAATGCGAAAGCCGTGATGACTCAAATTTTGGCCAATGCCGCTGGTGCCGATTTTTCTGCACAATTGGAGGAGTACCGTAAGTACGTATACGATCAATTGAACTACAATTTGAATTTGGAGTTAGACGGACGTAAAGCAGTCGGAGACAATCCAGAAGACATCAAAAACACCAAATATGGCAACAATATTGTTTTTGGTCCAGACAAAGAAGAGGCCTTACACGGGACTCACGTTGCAGGGATTGTTGCACAAACACGAAACAACAATTTAGGCGGAGATGGGATTGCTAACAATGTTGAAATTATGACCATTCGTGCCGTTCCAGACGGAGATGAATATGATAAAGACATTGCTTTGGCTATTCGCTATGCAGTAGACAATGGCGCCAAAGTCATCAACGGAAGTTTTGGAAAAAGCTTTTCACCACACAAACAATGGGTGTATGATGCTATCAAATATGCTGAGAAAAAAGATGTGCTTTTTGTTCACGCAGCGGGGAATGATGGACTTAATATTGATTTAGCCGAAAATGCTAATTTCCCGAACGATTCAGACGATAACAAAATAGAATTTGCATCAAATGTAATCACAGTTGGCGCTTTGAACTATAATTATGGCGAAGAAGTTATCGCTTCTTTTTCTAATTATGGCGCTTTCAATGTTGATGTTTTTGCTCCAGGTGAAGAAATCTATGCTACCATCCCGAATAACAAATACAAATATTTGCAAGGAACTTCTATGGCTTCTCCAAATGTGGCGGGCGTAGCGGCAATGATTCGTTCTTATTTCCCAAATTTATCTGCTAAGCAAGTAAAACAAATCTTGATGAGTTCTGGAACGCCTTTACCATCAAAAGTTGTAGTTGGCGAAAAGAAAGAATTGAAAAACGCTGCTGAGGTAGGCAAATCGGCTGCAATGGTTAATGCTTACAATGCTTTTAAAATGGCAGAGCAATTGAGTAAAAACCCAAAAGGGAAAGTAAAAATTCAAGGGTAAAACCTTGCTAGGATTAATAATAAACCTGTTGGGGTGGATTTCAAATAAAATTCAACCATATAGAATCATAGACCAAAGCTGATTTAAATAAGAAGGAATAGAAATAGTTTTATTTCGCACATAGATAGCTATGTGAAGAGTAAAACGTCTTTTTCATTCTATTAATAACTATAAACTCTATGTCTCTATGAGGAAAAAAAAGTTTCACTCAACGCGTCATAATAAATAAAAAAGCATGAAAAAAATAGTTTTAGTCTCCATTTTACTTACCAATTTTGGATGGCTTTCGGCTCAGAACACTGGGTATTGGCAACAGCACGTCGATTACAAAATGGAGGTGTCGATGGATTTGAAAACCTATCAATACAAAGGGAAACAAGAATTGGTGTATACCAATAATTCACCTGAGACCTTGACTAGAGTTTTCTATCATTTGTATCCCAATGCTTTTTCACCAGGAAGCGAAATGGATGCTAGAATCCAAAGCATCAAAGATCCTGATGCGCGTATGGTGCACAAAGCCACGGTAAATGGAGTGGAAACCAAACAAAGCCGCATCAAAGATTTGAAACCCAACGAAATTGGTTTTTTGCATATTGCTAATTTAAAACAAGATGGAGTAGCGGCTACGGCAAAAGAAGTAGGAACGATACTCGAAGTTACTTTAGCCAAACCATTATTACCAGGTGCAAAAACGATTTTTACGCTAGATTTTGAAGGACAAGTTCCCGTTCAAATTCGTCGTTTTGGGCGCAATAACAAAGAAGGTGTCGAATTATCGATGACGCAATGGTACCCAAAAATGGCCGAATTCGATTTTGAAGGTTGGCACGCCGATCCGTATATCGCTCGTGAATTTCACGGCGTTTGGGGAAATTTTGATGTAAAAATTACGATTGACAAAGCCTATGTTTTGGGTGGATCGGGTTACTTGCAAAACAAAAACAACATTGGCTATGGTTACCAAGATGCAGGCGTTACGGTGCCAGTCAACAAAAAAGCGAAAACGCTGACATGGCATTTTTATGCTCCCGAAGTGCACGATTTTACTTGGGCTGCCGATAAAGACTATTTGCATGATGTGGTGAAAGGACCGAACAACGTCGATTTGCACTTTTTATACAAAAACAATCCAAAGATTATTGCCAATTGGAAAGCCTTGCAACCCAAAACCGTAAAGCTAATGGAAATCTATAATGAAACCGTTGGCAACTATCCTTACAAACAGTATTCTGTAATTCAGGGTGGCGATGGCGGAATGGAATACGCGATGTGTACCTTGATTTTAGGGGAAGGAACTTTCGAAGGATTATTGGGCGTGACCGGTCACGAAATGGCGCATTCTTGGTTCCAGCATATTTTGGCTTCCAACGAATCCAAGCACGGATGGATGGACGAAGGTTTCACTTCGTTTTTGGAAGATTTTGGTCTGAATGCCATTTCTGACAAACCCGTTGAAAATCCATTTATCAATGCTTACAAAGGTTATTTATCTATGGCCAATTCTGGCGAAGAGCAGCCACAAAGCACGCACGCCGATCGATTTGACAAAAACCGTTGGTACAGCATCACCTCTTATAGCAAAGGCGAAGTTTTCTTAACGCAATTGGGTTATTTGATTGGGAAAGACAACCTATTGAAAACCTTGAAAAAGTACTACCAAGACTTTCAATTCAAACATCCAACGCCAAATGACATCAAAAGAAGCGCAGAACGCATTTCTGGCGCCAATTTGGACTGGTATTTGACCGATTGGACCCAAACTACCAACACGATTGATTACGCCATAAAAGACGCCAAAGACGCTGCCGATAAAACCGTGGTTACGTTAGAACGTATCGGGCGTATGCCAATGCCTATCGATTTGTATGTAGAATACACCGATGGCACTACGGAAAGCTTCTACATTCCGTTGCGAATGATGAGTTTTGAAAAAGAAAATCCAACGCCAGCCATCAAAAGAACGGTGGCCAAAGATTGGGCTTGGGCGTATCCCACCTATGAGTTGACGATTGGCAAACCCAAATCAGCCATCAAAAAAATCACCATCGACCCTAGTGGTTTACTAGCCGATATAAAACCCGCCAACAACATTTTGGAAGTGAAATAATTTTTTTGAAATACCTTAAAAACCTGAACTCGATTAATAATTTGGGTTGAAAATATTGCACAAAAAGGTAAAATTTAGTATATTTAAATCTCTGACAATTAAATATTTAACTAAATTCTACCTTATGATTTGTTTCGATAAAATTACTGATATTTTTTC
>NZ_JAPZSU010000019.1 GCF_027531905.1 Flavobacterium sp.
AGAAAAATAATCTACACTACAAATCTAATTGAAAATCTCAACGGGAAGATTAGAAAATACACCAAAAATAAAATGTCCTTCCCCACAGATGAAGCAGTTCTAAAATCGGTATATTTGGCTTTAAGAGAAGCAACAAAAAAAAGGTCAATGCCTATTCGAAATTGGGGAGTGGTTTTAAACCAATTTACCCTTCTATTTGAAAAAAGGCTCCGATTATAAAAACCGAAGCCTTGACTTTTCAACTTACACACTTTTTGGGATAGTGTCAATTTTTTGCCTTTTTGCTCACTGATTGCTTACGCCTCACTCACGTACTTGTATGGGAGTGCAGTCCTTGAACGTTCGTGTGTGTGTTTCGAAAACTCAGCCAAACAATCTACCTATTCATCAAACCAAGACTTATGCATGTATTGTTTGTTTAGTCCTTGTTGTTATATATATAATTTATATTATTTTCTTTTACAATAGACTAAATTGATAAATAATCTTTTGAATACTAGTGCAGTTATTTTTTTTCGTACCAAAGACTAATACGATACGCAAAGCTTTCGTGCACTAGTATATTTTACTCAGCCTTTATTATTAAGAGTTTTATATTACCAAACCTTTATTCATGCCGTCTAGAAAGGCGTTAGTAATATCACTATTACTTTGTATCATTTCATCAGCATTATTGAATCCTAATATTTTTGCTACACTATCAGAGCTGTAATAGATTTGATTTGTTGTTTTGTCTTTTTTTATACTTACTTCTATTCCTTGAAAGTAATCAATGTAGTAATCGTATTGTGTATCTGAGTTTATTAATTTCATCTGTTTGTTGTTTATATTCCTAATTGGTTTAATATGTTTATTTGTTGTGGTTGGTAGATCCTTTTTTGTTTTCTTGTTTTATTACTATTTTCATTCCTGATATTGTGCGCAATCTCCTTTATTTGGGTTTCAAAATTTGACTCAAACCATATTTTTGTTAAGTACCGCCTTTTGATTTGTTCAAAGATCCTTTTGTCTGTATTGTAGTAGTATTTCAGTCCATTATGTGAGAGTAAAATACTGTTTTCTTTTTGCATCGAAATATTGAAACCAGTCACCTTGCAAAACCATTGATTCTTAATTTCAATTATAATATCGTTATGGGTGCATATTCCCCTATTATATAACTGTGAATCTGCACCCTTTTTGATATTGTCTTTAGGCAGTGATATTGCACCCTTTTTTAGTATTTCAAGTTTGTCATAAATGATTTGTCGCAATTGATTTTTTAAATTAATAGGTACTTTGTTTATTAGTTTATAGTACGCGGTTTTGTTCTTACTAAAACTATTGCGGTTTGATCCGTTGTTTATCTTGTACCATTCCATTGGATTATTAAACTTTGATATTTTAGTTTGTTCCTTTTTATTAAGAGTATTAAAATCGGTTTCACAATCTAAAATCAAAGTGTCTTCAAATTCAACTATTAAACTATTCACCAAAGCAAAATATACATTTACATTCAATAGATCAGTTAAATTATACACGCCCAGTTTATTAATAAACCTACTTTTTTTACTTTTCACTTCAAATCTGAATGTGTTTATATCTGAGTACTTAGGGAATTGTAAACCTTTGGCATACGCCTTGATTATTTTGTATTGATTTGCAGTTCCATATTTGGTAACGGAATAACTTTTTTTACTGTACGACAGTCCTGTATCTGTTTTAAATTCATTTTTTGAGTGATATATTATATATGTTATTAAGTTTCTTATATCAATTGGCGAAAGGATATTTAGACCGTATTCGATATTGATAACCTTGAATACTTCTAAATCTAAATTTAAGGCGTTTTTAACCTCGTATATAACTGCAACACAATCAATAATTTTAAAGTCGTTTGCATTGTGTAAATTGTCGTTAAAATAGTAATGAGGTTTAAAAAGTATATCTAATTTATTTGAATAAAAACAAAAATAAATTCCTTTGTATTGTTTTATTTTCTTTGTGTTTATAACCTCTTTATCAAATATATTTACTTTGTCGATATCACTATGCCAGTCCAATAATTCATGATTAAATAAATAATCAATTTGAGTTGTATTAGTAGTTTCTAATTTTAGTAAATCAATCATTTTTCACTATATTTGAGATGTTTCTGCATTGCCTGTTGAAACGAACTTTTGAACAAAGTATAAACGAGAGCCTGAACAACTCTCGTTTTTTTGTATCTTTTAGTTTGTGTTATAGGAGCTAAGAATGTTTTGAAGTATTTGTTTTGGAATCAGATTCTTAAACGTTTAGGGGTTTAAGACTTGCCTCTACTTCGGATCGTAAAAAGTAAACACGACCAGAGATTCCGAGAGGTTTTAGTTTTCCTGATTTTTGCCAATTGGAAACGGTACTAATGTCAACACTAAACATTTTCGCCACGTCTGATCGGGTCAAATATTCCTTTGGTTGGATTGGTGCGAAATGTTTTAAAAATTCCTGTAACTGGATTTTTATGCCCTCGTTAATTTGTTGTTGTAGTTCCTGAGGAGTTGTTTGGATAAATTGAACTTGTGCCATAATGAAATATTATTTGGTTAATACTTCGACAAAATTCATTCTATTTGAAACCTTTTAAAGGTTAGTAACGGGTTAGTAACGTGTATTATTTTTTCTTTTCGAGTGTAATATAATTGAAAAAAGTTCTTTTCAACTTGTCTAAAAATAGAGTTTCGCTTTCATCGTTTCGAGTGTTTTTAATATCATTTAACAATTTGTAAGGATTGTTTATTTTGAAATTTAAAAGATTTGCTAATTGATGTATTTTGTCTTCTTGGTTTCCCGTTCCTGTAATATTTCCATTTTCTATTAACGCCTTAGCTAATTCTATAAATTCGGTTTGTGTTCCATTCCAATTTAACGAGTTGGATGTGGTGGGTTCTGTGGGCGTTGTTTCAGTTTCGAAATAGGAAAGTTTTGATTCTAAAAAAACTATTATTTTAAACGAACTTAAATTATGTTTTTTTGCCGATTCTAAAAAATCCAAATCTCCGTTTTTATCTAATTCAATCTGTATATTTTCATGAAGTAATTTTACATATTCATTACTTGCCTCGATTGCTGGAATATCTATAAGACCAGCATAGAACTCTTTTATTTCTGCAGTTGCAAACATAACTTCGTCATGGTCTTCATATTCTAATAGAAATTTTTCTAATAAAAAGGGGTATTTTTCTTTATATTCGTTTAGAGTATAACTATTTTCAATTCTCATTTTTTGCCTGTATTGATTGAGTTAATTTGAACTTTGGTTTTTATTATTCCGTTCCAGTATTAAGAATTACTTTCATTTCGGGAGTTTTATCTTTGGTTAGTTCCTCGTAAAACTTCATAAATAAATCTGCGTTTGCGTCTTTGTCTTCCCGTTGGTTAATGTAGGTTAAAAACAAACTTTCTTTACTGTGCCCTGTGATTCCGATTAAAACTGCAGTAGGTATCTTTTTATAGTAATTGCTAGCAAATGAACGTCTAAAACAATGGGAGGCAATCAACTCGTATTTTGGATAGTTTCCTAATTCCTTTCGGTTTGTTTCTGTATTTAGTTTTGTTCCTTTTACTATTTCAACAATTCCAGATAGTTTACAAATCACTTTTGCATATTCGTTTAGTTTTTGGTGTGGTATTTTTTTAGGGAAGTGGTTTTCTATTATTTGCACAACATGAGGTGCAATAATACCAATTGTAACACTTTTATTTGTTTTTTGTTGTATGATATCAATGTAGTAGTTTTTGCCATTATAACGAATGTTGTTGGCTGTAATTTCTAGTAAATCCCCACCACGTTGCCCAATCTCGCAACCTAACAAGATCCAATTTCGAACATTGTTTAAACTTTCGGGGGTAATAGAAAGATTTTTAGTTAGTTCGGGATTTTCTTTTTTGAATAGGTTGAGGTATTCAATGTTTGATAAATCTACATTATTGATTTGTTCCAATTCAGCAAAAGATAATGTTTGAATATAACGGTCTTTTTCACTTTCTCTAAAATGTTGAATTATTTTTGAATAGGGAGTTATTTGTATATCGTTTTTTTCTGCATCAATACAAACCGTTTTAAGGATTTCCAATTGTTTACCAGCGTAATTAGTAGAATATTTTTTATCATTAATTAGCCAATTGGTAAACTTGTCAACAAAAGGTTTTGTAATCTCAATAAATTGAATTTGTTTTTTAATCTTCTTTTGATACTCTAAAATGATGTTTTTGAAAAGATTGTAGTTTTTGATTGTGCTTGGACTCAAACCAATTTTGTTTTTTACTTTGCGAGTGTTTGCATTATCGATTATGTATTGAATGTGATTTGTAACTATTCCAATATCGGTTTTTATAACTCTACTAAAGCAATCATTGATTTTTAACTCTAACCAATTGGAGTCAATCAAAACTCCTTTCCCTAAATCAATATTTAGATTTTTAGATACAAAAGAATCTAGTTTTTTTAGGTCGCTGGATAATATTTTATTTTCGGGATTGGTTTGTTTTGGGAGTCCTGTTGTTGCGCTCCAGTCTTTTGGATGGATAGAAAAACCTGTGCTTACTTCAAATACATTATTTCGGTCTATTGATAGACGTATTTTTATAGAAACATTTTTATTTGCCTTGCTTCTTAATCTAAATTGTACTGTTGCCATTTTTTGAATTTTTGAACTTTGAACAATTCAAAAGTAATTAATTTTTTAATACTTTTTACAAAGTTGCCCAACCATTGCCCAACCATTTTAAGATGTAGTTCTATGTTATTCTATTTTTTTCTACTCTTAATTAAGTTTAAAAAACCTTCTTAAGTACTGAATTTATAGAGTTTTAAGGTTGTTATTATGCAGTTTTCAGATGTTTAGTGTTTTGGCTAAATAGAATGTCTTGGCGTGTAGGTTCGAGTCCTATTATCCGCACAAAAAAAAGCTTCTCATTACGAGAAGCTTTTTTTTTTTTTTTTTTTTGCTATATTTTAATGAATTTAGATTTTTTTTGGAAAGGTATAAAAACAAAAAACCCGAATATTGCTATTCGGGTTTCGTGGTACCTCCAGGGATCGAACCAGGGACACATGGATTTTCAGTCCATTGCTCTACCATCTGAGCTAAGGTACCTTTACAATTTTAAGCCGTAGTGCTTGTTGATTGCGGGTGCAAATATAGAACCATTTTTAATTTATCCAAAACAATTTTTAAAAAAAATCTATTCGTACCTTCGCATTTATTAAAGTAAAAGTATGGTTTTAACAGTCGACATTGGCAATACTCGTATTAAAGGTGCTGTATTTGAGCGGTATACTCTAATTGAGTTTTTGGTTTTTGAAGTTGAAATGCTTCAAAAAAAAATTGAAACTATTTTAAAAAAATTTCCAAATCTTAAGTATTTGGTCGTTTCCTCGGTTGGAAATGTAGAAAAAGAGCTCTTTTTAGCTTTCGAATCTAAGTTGAAAGTTCATTTTGTATCCCATAAGGATGCTTTTCCGTTTATAAATAAATATGCAACGCCCACTACACTCGGAATAGATCGCATGGTTTTGGCGGCAGGAGCTACGCTTCAGTTTCCAGGTCAAAATAGATTGGTAATTGATGCGGGAACTTGTGTAACTTACGATTGTATCGATGCGAATGATCATTATTTAGGAGGGGCAATTTCCCCTGGGATTCGATTACGCTATCAATCGTTACATAATTATACGGCTAGATTGCCATTGTTGACTAGATGTGAACCAGCGTTTTTCATTGGTAATTCTACTGTAGATTCGATTCATTCAGGTGTTGTAAACGGATTGGCTTATGAAATTGACGGTTTTATAGACGAGTTCAAAGCAAAGTATTCAAAATTTATAATAATTTTAACGGGGGGCGATGCAGATTTTTTGGCGATGCGATTAAAAAATACCATATTTGCCAATTCAAATTTCCTTTTAGAGAGTTTGAATCAAACATTTCAATATACAATCAACAATGATTAAAAAAATCTTTATAGCAGCTTGTTTGCTTTTTTCATTAGTATCCTTGGCCCAACAAGGTACTTCTTCCCCTTACTCTTATTACGGAATTGGAGACATCAGATTTAGAGGAATGTTAGAGAATCGATCTATGGGAGGTGTGGCAGTTGAGCGTGATAGTATACATATTAATGTTGAAAACCCCGCAAGTTATGCTAGTTTAAAAAATACGACGCTAACTATGGGTGGTACTTATGGGACAAAAACACTTAAAGATGATGCTAATAACGCAACTGCTAAAAGAACAACATTAGATTATATGGTTGTTGCTATTCCGATTGGTAAAGCGGGTATAGGATTTGGATTGCTTCCTTATTCTTCAGTGGGGTACAAAATACAATCTATAAGTGCTGATGGCTCTAAAAACAACAAACGCTTAGAAGGAACAGGAGGAGTAAATAAAGTCTTTTTTGGAAGCGGTTATAAAGTGACAAACAACTTTAGTCTTGGTGCCGATGTGCAATATAATTTTGGAAACATTGAAACCGATAATTTAGAATATATTACCAATGTGCCAGTTGGAACAAGAGAAACTAATGTAGCTTATATTTCTGGACTAAATTTTAACTTAGGTGCTATGTATCAAGCTAAAATTACTCCAAAAGTAAATGTGTATTCGAGTGTGAATTATACCTTCAAAGGCAATTTAACTTCTGAAAACACTAGAACTATTTCTACAGTGGATTATGATGGTACTTTTGATATTGATCCAGAAGGTTTTGATGAAGTTAATACTACCAAAAAATTAGTATTGCCAAGTAAGCTGACGTTAGGGATAGGTTTTGGAGAATCTAGAAAATGGATGGTAGGAGCAGAAGTAGCTATGAGAGAAGCAGGGAATTTGGCAAACAATTACAACAATGTAACAGGTGTGACTTTCAATAAATACAGCCGCTACAGTTTGGGTGGATATTATATCCCTAACTACAATTCCTTTACTAGTTATGCAAAACGAATCGTGTATAGAGGCGGATTTCGTTATGAAAAAACAGGTTTAATGGTTCAAAATCAAAATATTGTTGACAAATCAGTGACTATAGGTTTTGGTTTGCCGGCACTAGGATCGTATTCTAATTTTAATATTGGATTGGAGTATGGGATAAAAGGAACTACAGCTGCTGGCTTAATTCAAGAGAATTATTTCAATGCAAGTGTAAGTTTCTCTTTGAACGACAAATGGTTTGTTAAAAGAAAATTCTACTAGAAAGTAGTGTTTAATTCAATTCAATGGTTTTTTCCTTAAAACATTATTTTGCTGCTTTGCTGTTAACGACTCTACTTTGGAGTTTAGTTTCTTGTGAAAGTAATTTTAAAGAATTGCAAAAAATAAATCTTTCCGAGTTTAATCCTTCTGGTGAAGCCGATTCAATCAATGTAAAGTATACCGACTCGGGTAGAATTTCTGCTATTTTGATTAGTTCTAAGATGTTGGACTATTCGGTAGTAGATTTTCCTTTTACAGAATTTCCAAAAGGAATCGATGTAACCTTGTTTGATGCTAAAGGAAAGCAAACCTTTGTAAGGTCAAATTATGCCATTTCTTATAAATCGACAGGTATTATCGATTTGCAAGGAAAGGTCAAAATTACTACACAAGACGGTCAGGTTTTGGAAACAGAGCAATTGTACTTTGATCAAAAAAACGAATGGTTTTATACCGAACGCCGTTTTACTTTTACCAGTCCAAAAGGATCCTCTACTGGTCAAGGGATTGATTTTAGTAAAGATTTTAAAGTAATAAATTCTCAAAAAATCTCTGGCGAAGTAGAAGCCAATAAATAAAATCGATATATAATGAAATATTTAAAATTTACTTCTTACGCTTATCTTATCATTGCTTTAATTTGTATTTATGATGGTATAACAAAGTGGAATGATGAAACCGCACAGCCTTGGTTGAGTTTTGGAATAGCAGCAATGGCTGTTTTTATGTTCTTCTTTAGAGCAAAATATTCTAAACGTTTCGAAGATCGCAATTCGAATCAATAGTTTTTTGTCTCAAAAAGGGTAGAGCAAATCATTGAAAATATATTTTCTATGGAAGCGGTTTTAAAAAAGATGGTGTTCGTTAAAATTGCTGTAAATGCATTTTTTTTTTAAAACTTTAAAAAAACTTCTAAAATAAAACACTCCAATTGTTATTATTAACTAGATAATTGTATTTTCGCAAACTGAATATAAAAATTAACAACAATAGAAATGGCAGTTTTAGCAAAAATTAGACAACGTTCCGCTTTATTGATTGCAGCAATCGCAATTGCATTGTTTGCATTTATTATACAAGATCTTATTGGAAAAGGTGGCCTTGGTCAAAACACAAAAGATGTTGGAAGTATTAATGATAAAGATATTGCTTTTGAAGATTTCAGACTTAAAGTAAGTAATCTTGAAAAAAGTGGTCAAGGAATTACTCCAACGGATGCAGCTAACAGAGTTTGGGAACAAGAAGTTACATTGGCTTTGTTGACTTCTGAGTTCGAAAAATTAGGATTGCGTGTTGGTGAAAAACATATTATTGAAGTGTTAAAAGCAGATCAAAATATAGGTAAAAACCCAATGTTTTTGAATGCCGCTGGACTATTTGACTTAGCTAAATTTAAAGATTATTTCAAGTCAAATCCAGAACAAGCACAATTTTTGAAAGACAGAGAGAAAGATGCTGAAATCAACGCTAAGTATCAAATTTACAACACACTTGTGAAATCAGGTCTTTACACTACAGACACTGAAGGTAAGTATAAATACGAGGCAGAAACAAATAAAGTGAACTTTGCTTATGTAGCAGGTTTGTACTCTACCATTAAGGATAGTGATGTAAAAGTTACAGATGCAGAAATTACAGAATATATGAGCAAGAACAAAAAGAAATTTAAGGCTGATGAGTCTCGTGAAATTTCTTATGTATTGATTGAAGATAAAGCCTCAGCTCAAGACGAAGCTGAAGTTAAAAATAAAATCACAAGCTTGTTGTCTGGAAGTGTTGTTTATAATCAAGCAACTGGCAAAAATGATACGGTTCCAGGGTTTAAAAATGCTAAAAATGCAATTGACTTTGTGAATGCAAATTCTGATGTTCCTTACGATTCTACTTACATTGCCAAAAAAGATTTACCTGCGGTAGATGCTGATCGTTTGTTTAGCTTGCCATCAGGTGCCGTTTATGGACCTTACAAATTTGGTAACTACTACTGTTTGTCTAAATCTTTAGGTTTTAAATCAGGGGTAAATGCAAAAGCAAGCCATATTTTAATTAGCTACGAAGGAACTCAAGTACCTAATAAAAAAGAAGTAAGAACCAAAGAAGAGGCTAAAGCAAAAGCGGAGTCTATCTTGGCTCAAGTTACTGCGAATCCAGATAGTTTCTTAATGTTGGCTTTTACTGCTTCTGATGATTCATCGGCGCAACAAGGAGGTGATTTGGGGTATTTTGGTCCAAATGCAATGGTGAAGCCTTTTAATGATTTTGTTTTCAATAACGGAATTGGAAAAATAGGTTTAGTAGAAACTCCTTTTGGTTTTCACATTATCAAAATTACTGATAAACAAGACGGAATTCGTCTAGCTACAGTGGCACAACGTATCGAAGCTTCTGATGCAACCTCTGATAAATTATTTGCTCAAGCTACACAGTTTGAAATGGAAGCTGCTGATAAAGATTTTGATAAATTAGCCAAAGACATGAAATTAACTGTTGCTCCAGTGGTTACAGCTAAAGCAATGGACGAGAATTTTGGTTCATTAGGAAATCAAAGAGCTATTGTTAGATGGGCATTTGAAGAAGATGCAAAAGTGGGTTCCATCAAGCGTTTTGAAGTGGCTAATGTAGGTCACGTGATTGCTAAAGTGAAAAGCATTGATAATTCAGGTTTAGTAGCCGTATCTTTGGCAAGACCTTATGTAGAGCCAATTCTTAAAAACAAGAAGAAAGCTGAAATCATTAAAGCTAAAATGACTGGTAGTTCATTAGAAGCCATCTCAAAAACAGTTGGCGCACCTATACAGCAAGCCGCAGGTTTGACATTAGAAAATGCTGTCCTTCCAGGAGGCGTTGGTCAAGAAGCTAAAGTTGTTGGTAATGCATTTGCTTTGGCTGCAAACAAAATTTCAGCTCCAATTGAAGGAAATACAGGGGTTTATGTAGTGAAAAATATAAGCACAGTAAAGGCGCCAACATTGAAAAGCCACGCAGCTTATGTAACTAAATTGAAAGTACAAAATAGTGGAGATAGTAACAGAGTGATTCCAGCGTTGAAAGCTTCTGCTACAATTGAAGACAATAGAAAACAATTTAGTTTCTAGACAAAAACTAGTTGTTATATTTTATAAAAAAAAAGCCAGATGCATTGATTTTGTATCTGGTTTTTTTTTGTATTATGTGCATGTTAAAATTTGATGCTAAAAGAATTACTGTTTTGATATAATAATACTCTCTTACAAAAACTTTTTTTGTACAGTATCAATTCGAACTATTTATCCCCCTATACGGTGCTCTTGAACTGTCTTATTTTAGATTCTAAACCAAAAAAGCAAATCAAAAACATTTGCCATCAAAAGCAAAGCAATCCAATACAATTATGAATTAATTACATAGATAAAAAAGAGTAAGGTTTACTAGAGCAATTGCAAATAGTTATTAAACATAAAGCCTGAAACATCATATGAAATCAATTCCGACAACAGCTGTAACCACTGGCAAATAACATTGTCAATCTTTTAAATATTTATTAATAATATATCGGGTTATCGGTTTCAAAGTCTTTCCAGTAGTGGGATGCAATCCTGGCTGATTGAAAAGTTCAATCTTACCGTCAATTTTAGCATACCAAACTATAGGATGACCATTTTCAAAATAGGTTTTTATAGTCTTTGGGTCTAGTTTTTTTAAATCTAGTCTGTCATTATTTATGGGAATACGGGGATAAAAAAAACTACTGCTTTCTGTGGAGCAATCTACTACTTCATATTGGTTATTACTCCATTGCATGCATTCTTTACTAGGAAACATCGTAACTACACCGATTCCCATGCTACACATCACAGCACCTGTTGCCAATAGTTTTCTGTACTTATTTGTTCTGGTTTTCTTTTCAAATCCTATCCCTTTTTCACTTACGGAAACAAAAGCAATGCGCTCTTCTTTATGGGTTTCTTTTACGCTATGTGAAGGCTCCTTAATAACTATTATGTCCTTTCCTTCATTTGAAAAGTAACTATGAAAAGGTCTTGGAGTAAAATCCACCAAAATGGCTGCCAATTCTATTCTGTTTCTATTTTCAGAATTCTTCTCGCCCTTTAAAAATGAAATCACCGATTTTAATTTTCCTGTACCATAGTTTTCTATGGCTCTGCTCAATTTCTCCCCCTCCTTTGCATTAAAAAAATACCTAAAAATCATTTCATCTTTAGGACTCAAATCAATTTCAGCCTTCCTCAAACACAAGTCTCTCAGTTGGGCAGGTGTTACATTGGACAAGTCCCCGCTACCATAAATCCCCACTCTTTTTATCGCTTGAAATTGCGCTTTTACCCCCTCTTTATATTCTTCAAAAGTAATTGTACTCATATGCCCCAACGGAT
The DNA here is from genome assembly GCF_027531905.1 of Flavobacterium sp. Lineage (GTDB taxonomy): Bacteria > Bacteroidota > Bacteroidia > Flavobacteriales > Flavobacteriaceae > Flavobacterium. Next base: position 11,588 of record NZ_JAPZSU010000019.1, read on the forward strand.
TTTATTAGAATTAGTAGAACTTAACGGAATTACTGGAATTACTGGAATTCCCTTGAAATCATTCAACACAAACGCCATTCCTTTGCTACAGAATTAGTTTTTGTTCTATTTCGCGATACGAACAAATGTACAAAACTAGTTCAAAAAAAAGTGTTGCTAAACAGCGGGTTCGATTTATCCGGGAAGTATAAATTCTTAATCAACTGTTTTAGCACACTTCACTTCCCAGTAGTAGTAATCCAAAGGGCTTTTAAGGAAACACTCCTTATCCAAAATCTTCGATTTCATAATCGGACCGCCCTTCCTATGTCTAATTTTTAAATCAAATCTAATGAAAAGAATAGTAATCCTTTCGTGTTTTTTATTGTCCGCTATGGCGTTTGTTTCTTGTACTAATGATGAAATAGAACCAAGTTCACCTTCTGTCACCACTTCTGTCCTTGCCGATGATGGCGATACAGGTGGGAATTCAACGGGACAAACTCCAACCACCCCTCCAAAAAAATAAAAGATGCTCCTCCATTAATTGGAATTAATTTGATATTTTCGGGAAATGATACTTCAAAGAGTACATTTCCCGTTTTTTATGTCCCTGCTGTTGTTGGGTACTTTTTTCTTTTCTTGTACTAGAAGTGAGCCTTCCATAAACAAAGCAACCTCAGAAACAGCATATCATCAATACATTACTCCCGCAGAAGATTTTTATGCCAAGGGTGTGTACGACAGTGCTTACTATTACTACAATCAAATTCGCACCAAAAGTGACGCGAAAACGGATGGTGACAAAATAGTCTATTCCCTACTCAAAATGGCAGCTATTCAGCAAACGCAAGGCGATTATGTGGGTAGTGAGGCTACTGCCACCGAAGCGCTCTCGTATTTTCAAAAAAGTACCGAAGGCCAATACAAAGTGGCCATTTACAATACCTTAGGCATTAACTACCAACATCTTTTTGATTATGCCAATGCCATTCGGTATTATCAAAAAGCGAGTGCGTTAGCCGATACGCCGCTACAAAAAGCAGTGATTCAAAACAACATCGCTGTGGTGTATTTAGAACAACAGCATTATAAGCAAGCCATTCCACTATTGACGGTGCTCTCTCAATCTCCTATCGCACTGAATAATCTAGAACATCAAGCCCGAGTTTTGGATAATTTAGGCTACTGCTATTTTAAAATTCAAGATTCCAGAAGTAGTGCCTATTTAAAGAAAGCGTTAGCCATTCATCAACAATTGCAATTTGATTATGGTTTGATTACCAGTTACAGTAATTTGGCAAAATACTATCAAAAGAATCAACCCCAACTGGCTTTTAGCTATGCCCAACAATCGTATGCTAAAGCCACCGCTATACAAAGCACGGATGATCGCTTGTCGGCCTTGGCACTTTTGATGGAGGTAAGTTCACCTTCGCAACTTCGTAACTACACTAAACGTTACCTGCAACTCAACGACAGTATTAGCAAAGTCAAGCAAATCGCGAAAAATCAGTTTGCCAAAATCAAATACGATGCGACCCAAGAGCGCAATGAAAATTTACAATTAAAAGCGGAAAAAGCAGAAAATGCCTTGGCCTTAGCCCAACAACGATTCAACAATTATTTACTGTTTTTTATACTGCTGTTAGTGCTAATCGCGGTGGTGCTCTTGTATTTTTACCTGAAAAATAAAAGCAAAAAAGAAAAACAAGCCGCTATTTATGAGAGCGAAACTCGTATTGCCAAAAAACTGCACGACGAGTTGGCGAATGATGTCTATCAAACCATTGCTTTTGCCGAGACTCAAGACTTGCACAATCCAATTCAAAAAGAAACGCTATTGGATAATTTGGATAAAATTTATACTCGAACACGCAATATCTCGAGAGAGAACAGTGCCATCGGTACTGGTGCTTCCTACGAAATGGCGTTAAAAGAAATGCTTTCGGGCTTTTCGTCTTCTCGAGTACAAGTCATTGTAAAAGATATCAGTACTGTTCCTTGGGACAAAATAGCAGAAGAGCAAAAAATTGCACTGTATCGGGTATTGCAAGAACTCTTGGTCAATATGAAAAAGCACAGCCAAGGTTCCTTTGTGGTTTTGCGATTTGAAATGAATGCCAAAGCGTTCCTCGTTCATTATTCAGACAATGGCATCGGTATGCCCCATCCCATTCCCTCAAAAAATGGATTGCATAATGTGGAAAACCGTATTCGTACCATTGGTGGAAGTATTATTTTTGACACATCAAGTTCAAAAGGGCTTAAAATCCAACTAACGTTTCCTAAATAAACCAAGTATGTTTCAAAAAGTGTTGATAGTAGATGATATTGATTTCAATGATGTAGCAGCAGTGAGTGTTCTAGAAGCTTTGGCTGTGCCTCAAATAGACTTTGCCAAATACTGTGATGATGCCTTGCTAAAACTCAAAAGAGGCTATTTAGATCATGCCCCTTATGATTTATTGATTACCGATTTGTCTTTCAAAGCCGACCATCGTGCGAACCACCTCACCTCGGGTGAAGCCTTAATCGAAGCCGTAAAGGGATTGTTTCCCGAAATCAAAATCATTGCTTTTTCTATAGAAGACAAATCCTATCGCATCAAATCCTTGTTTGACCATTTGGGCATTAATGGTTTTGTAATGAAAGGACGCAACACCATGATTGAGTTACGCAAAGCCGTAGAAGCAGTAGCTAGTAATGACGCTCCTTTTTTACCCGCAGATTTACAGTATATTTTTCAGGATAAATTGGTCAACGAAATTGATGATTATGACATCCAATTGCTGGAGTATCTCTCACAAGGTGTCTCTCAAGAGGCGATGGAATCCGTTTTGAAACAAGCGGGTATTACTCCAAATAGCAAAAGTACCATCGAAAAACGCATCAGCAAACTCAAAATCTATTTCAAAGCGCTCAATACAACTCACTTGGTATCGATTACCAAAGATTTGGGGTTGATTTAAGAAGAGAGTTCCTCTTCCTTCAATAATTGCGATAACCCATTGGGTGAAATTGTTTTTTACCACATAGAATCATAGATTTTTTTTGCTTTTAAGAGAAATTAATAGACGTTTTACTATTCACATAGCTCATCTATTGTGAAAAATAGTGCTATTTTTGTTTGTTTCTATGTTCATTTGCTATTAATCTATGGCTCTATGTGGTGTGGTTTTTTTATTTTTTTTGAATTTCAACCAACGGGTTACGATAGTAAAAAAAACATCCCTTTACGGTTTCCCGTAAGGAAGTCGGTGCATAGCCCCTTACTTTTGATTTCGTTCAAAAATAATGCTAAGCCAGAACCGCTATGACACCTTCTTATCCTACCAAAACGTTAGTTTGTTTCTTGTTGTTTTATTTTGCTATGGTCTGTGCCAAAGGAAAAATTACACAAGCTTTCTTCACTCCAATGGATGGAGATAGTTTATCCACTCCTCTACCAAAAATACCATATGGTTTTCGCTACTACACCCAATTGCCCGTAACCAAAGCGTTCCAAACTCACAACTCAACATCACTTAAAAGCAATAGTTCTCACAGAAGAGGAAAAGGTAAAGCAGCCTTAACAGCACTCTAAATCACTTTTTTTTTGCATAATGAGGGAAACCGTAAGGAATTGATTTTGGATAGCGGTAGGTTTGGATGATATTAACCTGATACAAAACAACTATGGAATTACAAGTGGCACTAAAATCATTAGCTGACAAAATTAATTTACTAAAAGATAAGATTGAAACTGAAGAATCGACCAAGCATGCTTTTGTACTCCCTTTTATTACGCTTTTGGGATATGACACCTTTAATCCAACCGAAGTTGTTCCTGAATTCACCGCTGATTTAGGGCTTAAAAAAGGCGAAAAAGTAGATTATGCCATTATTCAGAACGACGAACCAATATTGATTATTGAATGCAAGAATTGGAAAGAAAACCTAAGTGTTCATAACTCCCAACTGTTTCGGTATTTCCATGTCTCGAAAACACGTTTTGCCTTGCTCACCAATGGTATTTACTATCAATTTTTTACCGATTTGGATGAAAAAAACAAAATGGATCAAAAGCCTTTTTTTGAATTTGATATTTGCTCATTGAAAGATTCTGCTGTCAATGAAATTGCCAAATTCCACAAATCCAGTTTTGATGTCAACAAAATTCTAGACAATGCCAGTTCCTTGAAATACATCAAAGAAATCCGAAAACAAATTGATTTAGAGGTACAAAATCCCTCTCCTGAATTTGTACGATTGTTTGCTTCCAAACTATACAGCGGTCGCTTGACCGAAAAAGTAATGGACGAATTTACAGAATTGGTCCAAAAAGCTTTCGGACAATTGATAGGCGAAAAAATCAACGAACGCTTGCATTTTGCCTTGAACAAAGAGGTCATTATTCAAGAAAAAGACCAAATCGAAGAAGTAGAAGAACCCAAAGTAATTACTAGTGAGGAAGAACTTGAGGGCTACCGCATCGTCGTGGCCATACTCCGTCGCAAACTCCCCACCCAACGCATCGTATACCGTGATACCCAATCGTATTTTGGCATTCTCCTCGATGACAACAACCGCAAACCCTTATGCCGATTGCACCTCAACGGTGGCAAAAAATACCTTGGGCTTTTCAATACAGACAAAAGCGAAATCCGCCAATCTATCCAAACTGTCGATGACATTTATTCATTTGAGAAAGAGTTATTGGAAACGGTAGGGTTGTATGAAGTTGAGAATAACTAAAACACTATTTTACTATGAAAACTAAACAAATCGCACTTCTTGCTTTTACGGCAATTTTAACAAACCCAAGCAAAGAAGATCACAAGGAAAAAGTTAAAGAAACTTTACCCACTTTTTATCAGAAAACATTAAAAGAAACGCAATTTGATTCTGAAAATTCATTTGCTGCACTTGGCAGTTTGATAGGAGAATCTATAGTAAATACCTTCATTGAAAATGCGATTACAAGAGACAATTATGTTCTTTTTTCCTTAAACAAAATTTCTTATCGAGGTGAGGAAAAATCAATTGGCTTTGGGTTATTCGGGAATGTTTTTTTGTCTGACAGAGTCGAAGAGGCTTTTAATAAGAATAGAAATTAATTGTTATGAATTTTGAAAAATGTCCACACTGCGATAAATCATTAAAAGGATTCTTCAGTACAGTATTGATTCCACAATCTAAAACAGAGTTTATTAATAAACATACTGAAATAAATTCATTAGCCTATTGCAATTCTTGCTCTCCTGAACTTTTAAATAAAATAGCCAGAAACTATCAACAACAAAAGAAACAATTGGAAGACAGATTAAAACAAATCATAAAATACATCCCTGTCATATCGAGCGAAGCCCCAATCAATTGGGAATATGATATAGTAGAAATGGTAACTGCACAAACTACATCGGGAACTGGCTTTTCTACAGAACTTTCAAGGTCATTTAATGATTTTTTTGGCACAACCTCAAATGCTAGTAACCAAAAAATAGATAGAGCCACAAAACTTTGTATGACTGATTTAAGAATTCAATGTGTAAAGCTTGGAGGAAATGCCGTCATTTCTACAGATATCGATTTTAATGAAATTGGTTCTGGTAGTACCAACATGCTAATGGTGTGTATGGCTGGAACAGCGATCAGAGTAAATGATATAAATAACTTCAATGAAAAAAATCGAGATTATATCGTAGAAGTTATTGAACTAACTGAAAAACTTGAGGCTATAGCCGAAATGAATAAAAACTAAGAACAATGAGAAGACAATCAGTAAAATCCTCAAATATTGCCGCAATAGGCTATGATGAAACAAACGCTATTTTAGAAATTGATTTTAAAAAGAGGTAGGTTTTGAAAATAAAAACCTAAAAATCAATATATTAGATAATTACTTTTTCACATATTAAGAAAGAAATAAACCTTAGCCAAGTTAACCTTTTTGGGAGAATACGAGAAGATATGTAGCGCTATAAACAAGTCAGGGAAATCACTAAAAAACGTTAGATTATGACAGAACAAGAAAAGCTTGAAAACATCATCATTAATGAAAATGCTTATATTTTTCACAAAACAAAAAATATAAATATTTCAAAATATAAAATTGATGCGCTTTTTAGAGACGCTTCTGCAATTAAGTCAAGTAACTTTTTACTAAAAGAGGTAAAAAAAACATTGACAATAAAAGATATTGAAATTGAATATTCGATTTGTATTTTTAAGTATAATACAAAACCAACTTTTATTGAAGAATCTGTTGAAAACTGGATTGAGACAAAATTGGCATATCTTTTAATTGTTGAAATTGATGATTACATTGTAATCAGTAGAAAAAACGTATCTAAAATTCAAGATTTTTTAAAACTTTTTAATCCTCTTGATTATAAAGTTTTATCTACACTTTTTGTAAATGATGAAACACAATTTGAAAAATTTAATCTTAAAAACCTTAATGTCTCCGATAAAGTTTTAAGAGAAAAAAGTTTAGAAGCTATAAACTTAAAAGAAAATTTCTCTGGACTAGGAGCTAACAACTTTATGCTAAGTTCGCTAAGGCTAAAAAATGCTAATGAAAAGGTTTCTTTAATTTTAAATTCTTCTAGAATAAATAAATTTGGCAAAAAAAATTCGATTGAAGATTTTTGTATTTGGGCAGAATTTTTAATTCGTAAAATTAAATTTCACACTGAAAAAGAAACTTTCTTGTCTGTCTTTGCAGAACCACAAGATTATGAAAGTGTTCGAAATACTTTAACTCCAATTTCAATATTGTTTACATTCAGCGGTTTATATACTGATTTCGAAAATGAAATCATTTCAAATACAGTTGTTAGATTTTTTGACGAAGACTTAGTATTAGAAAAAAATTTCGATATTATTAAATTCTTAAAAAGTTTTGAACGCCTTTCTAAAGTCACTTATGATGCTCATTACGATATCTTTAAAGTTGATAATTCTACAATTAATGATATCGAATTAAAATTTAACGAAAAATCAATTACGCTAAAGTCCCCAAAATTAAAAAATGTAATACTAAAAAAGTCAAATGGTACAGAAATACCAATCATAGATTATATCAGCCAATCTAGCAGTTTTATAATAAATTTTGACAATATCGACCTAGTATATTCGAATAGAAAATTATTTAAAGATTCCAAACTTTTAGGTAATATTGAGCATTTTATGAAGATTTTTGTGCCACATAATGAATTACAATTTTGTAATAGTGAAAAAGGCATATTTACTGTAGATCAAACTGAATTTGCTAAACTATCTATCTTTGATTTTGTAGAACAAAATTTTATGTCAGATGCAGAGTATTTCATCTGTGATGATTTATTAAAAGAATGGGCAGACCATATTGCGATATATGAAAGTAAAATTATCTTTTATCACTCAAAACACAATACAACTCAATTCTCAGCATCAGCATTTCAAGATATAGTTGGGCAAGCACAAAAAAATTTAGGAAACTTAAGTCCACAAGCATATCAGCTCCAAGAAAAAAGAGATACTTGGAGTTCAACTTATAATAATGATGGTATAAATACCAATATAAATAGACTGCGAAAAGGAAATAATATAGACGATGCCATAAGTCTATATCAATCATCTATCAATAACCCACATTTTAAAGGTGAAGTTCACTTGGTAATTGATTTTATTTCTCGAAGCACACTTGAACTAAATCTAAATAATTTGAAAGATGGGGTACCTTTTGCAAGACGTAGTGAAGCAATCCAAATTTTATGGTTTATATCATCTTTAATATCAAGTTGCCATGAAGTAAATAAAGATGTTTATATACATTGTAAGCCATAGTTACTTCGTCCTAAAAATCAACAAATAAACTATGCATTTGACTTAATTTGAAATAGGTTTTGTTTTTGAGAGATTTGGCAAATCCGAAAATAGGGCTTAATCTAGTACCAAATCCACTTTATTGCCAATACTTTAGTTGATATACCAAAAAAAGAATAAATTAAAATTAAAGATGAAAAAAAGATTACTAATTATTGCGATGTTAATTATTACATTAACATCTTGTTCAAAAAAACCTGGAGTTTTGACCGGAAATGTATTTTGGAAATACAATGATTATGTTGGAAATAAACCAGATGCAGGTTCGGAAGTTAAACTTTATTCAATGACCAATAAAGAAAACAAATATGAAACATCAACAGACGTTTCAGGGAACTTTAAAATTGAAGGAATTATACCTGGAGAATATTTTTTAATAATTCAGTCAAGTAATACAACCGATTCGCCAAAAGACCATTTAGACAATTTATTAATCTATTCGGAAGACTTAAAAAGTATATTTGGATTTGATGAAAGCAAATTTAAAAGAGAAATTGACGAAATAAATCAATTACAAAGTAAATACCAAGATGTTTTGACAGAAAATGACGCTAATAAATATGGAGGTTTATCAAAGCAAATAGATAAATACGAAAAAATTGAACGTGATATTACAGAGAAATCTTTAAATTTAATTTCAAAATTTCCAACCGAATTCAAAGAAAAAATAAATCTGTATTCAGGTTATGATAAGTCTTTTAAATTTATTCCAATTGAAATTAAAGAAGGCAAAACAAGTCATGAAAATGTTGATTTTGGAATAACATACAACTAAATTATTTACAATCCGCTAATACACACTACAAGTAAATTGAGCAATAGTCTAATTGAAAAGTTTATTTTGGATTTGGGTTCCGAAACCTCGGGATGGCACATCCGAATAATGGGCTTAATTTAATTTCAAACCTATAGCATTACCAGAAAGTCAAATTGTCTAAAAACCTAAATCAAGTCTCTGAATTTGATTTGTAAATTGTATCAAATTTTAAAATCCTTCCACTCAAACACCTTCTAAAAGGTGTTTTTTTATTCCCTTTACGGTTTCCCGTAAGGAACTCGACGGCAAGGCTTCTACTTTTGAAATAAAAAGACATGAGCCGACCCTTCCTTCTTTTGTTGCTTCTCTTTGGGTGTATTCTTTCCTGCAAAAAAGAACCCACTCAGCCTAAAGTTCAATCTTTGTATCAAGAGAAAATCACTCCGGAGGATGTCAAAACCCTCACGCCAGATGAAGCAAAAACATACCATCGGGACACGGTATATGACTACGAATACCGCACAGGGACTTCTGGAAATTATGAGTACCAATACCAAGTACACGGGCGGAATGAGGCCAAAGATTCCATTAACGGCTTGATCAACATCAAAGGGAAATATGGCGCTGGATTTCTCATCGACAACAACCAAGATACCCTTGCCGTAGAGGTGGAATGGGTAGCGTATGGCGTGCTAAAAGGAAAAGACCAACAAGGCCGCTGTTATGAGTTGAGAGTCCATTAATGATTAGTAACCTGAACTCGATTAATAATTTGGGTTGAAAATATTGCACAAAAAGGTAAAATTTAGTATATTTAAATCTCTGACAATTAAATATTTAACTAAATTCTACCTTATGATTTGTTTCGATAAAATTACTGATATTTTTTCT
>NZ_JAPZSU010000020.1 GCF_027531905.1 Flavobacterium sp.
TACTTCTAGTTTTTCTTCATCAATTTCTAATTTTGATAATTTCCAGCCGTCTTGAATCGGTAAAATAATTTTCTCTAGTATCGTTTTTATATCGTATTCCATTTTGTAAATTTAACCTTTTCACAAAATATCCAGTAGAAACTCATTTTTTATAGGCAGTAGGCAATAGGCAATAGGCAAAAGAAAGCGTTTTAATACTACTTACTTTTGCCTTATGGCTAATGGCTTATTTCACAAAATCCTTCACTAATTGATGAGCTTCTTCTAATGCGATAGGCAAATCATAATTTTTAATAATCACATCAAATTGTGGAGCAGTGGCTAATTCAACGGAGGCTTTGGCAATGCGCATGTTGATTTTGTCATCGCTTTCCGTTGAGCGTTCTTTGAGTCGTCGTTTCAATTCATCCACACTTGGTGGTTTCACAAAAACAGCTAAGGTTTCTTCTGGGAATTTATGTTTGATTCGCAATCCGCCAGCTACATCAATATCAAAAATTACATTTTTGCCCAAAGCCCAAATGCGTTCTACTTCACTTTTCAGCGTGCCATAAAAATTATCTCTGTAGACTTCTTCCCATTCCACAAATTCTTCCGCTTTGATGTGTTTTTTGAATTGTTCTAATGACATAAAATAGTAATCTTTGCCATCAACTTCTTCCCCACGAGGTAAACGCGTTGCCGCCGAAATAGAGAATTCTAAATTCAAATCTTCTTTTCCTAATAAATGCTTAACTATGGTAGTTTTTCCTGATCCCGATGGTGCCGAGAATACGATTAATTTTCCTTTTTTCATCCCCTCCTAGCCTCCCCAATGGGGAGGAATTTTTAAGTTAATTTATAATTAATAGCCTCCTATATAGTTCCCCTTTCGGGTAATGTCATTAAGTTTAGAGATTAAATGATAAAATCATTGCTGATTTTAGATTAACGATTTTTGATTGCTGATGAATAAGACACTGAAAATCAAATAATTTTTAATTCACTTGCTCCAAAATCAAAAATCGTTAATCTACAATCTAAAATCTCTTAACTTAATGACATTGCCCTTTCGGGGGTTAGGGGGATTACAATACATTTAATACCTGCTCTTTAATCTTCTCCAGTTCGTCTTTCATTTGAACGACTAATTTCTGCATTTGAGCATGATTGGATTTAGACCCCATAGTGTTGATTTCTCTTCCCATTTCTTGCGTGATAAAACCTAGTTTTCTTCCATTGGCTTCGGTTCCTTTGATGGTGTCTAGGAAATAATCCAAATGGTTGGTCAAACGCACTTTTTCTTCGGTGATATCTAATTTTTCAAGATAATAGATCAATTCTTGCTCAAAACGATTTTCGTCTACATTCACTTGCAATTCAGCAATAGCGGTTTGCAAACGATCTTTTATGGCTTGCACGCGTTCTGGGTCTAAAGCCAAGGCTTCGTTCATGTATTGACGGATATTTCCGATACGCAATTGGAATTCTTTTTCTAGCGATTCCCCTTCGTCTCTCCTAAAATTTAAAATATTTTGCAACGCTTCTTCGATAACGGTTTGGATTTGCGCCCATTCGTTGGCATCGATTTCTTCGCGCTCTATTTTCATGGTATCTGGCATGCGGACTGCCATTTTCATCAATTCGGTTTCATCCACATGCGCATATACTTCACGTAGTTGATTCATATAGGCTTTTACAATCGGAACATTTACTCGTGTGGAGGTTTGCTCTGCCGTACTTTCGATGTAGATTGAAAAATCAACTTTACCTCTTTCGAGTGTAGAAGCAATTTGATTACGCAATCCCAACTCCATTTCGCGGTATAAAGAAGGCATTCTGACGTTTAAGTCTAACCCCTTGCTGTTGAGGGATTTTACTTCTATTGTTATTTTCTTGGTTGGTAATTGCAGAGTAGCTTTACCGAAACCGGTCATGGATTGTATCATAATATGTTCTAAAAGTCTGTAAATATAAGGAAAGTAATTCGTACTTCGTAAATAGTGCAATACTGCTCTTGCAAATTACGTATGCTGTTTTTTTGTTTTTTGAGTAACTAAATAAACGCCTGCAAAGATTAATACAGCTGCTCCTATTTTTACCCAGCTCAAATCGTCTTTTCCTAAGCCAATAGCGAAAATAGTAGCAAAAAGGGGTTGTAAATAAATAAAAACAGCTACAGTGGTGGGTTTTAATTCTTTCATAGAAAGTAAATTTAATAAATAAGTGATGAATGTCGAAATCACCACCACAAAACTTATTTTCCAGAAAATGGCAACAGGAACCAAAGTCCAATTTACGGCACTAAATTCGCTCCAGCCAAAAGGAAGAACCATCAAGAAACCAAAAAGATAAATCCATTTTACAAACGTGAAGGCGTGGTAAGTATGCATTAATTTTTTTACAATAATGAGATAAAAGCCGTACGAAATGGCATTAACCAATACTAAGAAATTACCCAATCCGGCATTTGAAGCATTGCCAATGGATTTGCCATAAAGAATTAAGAAAGTAGTACCTAGTAACCCCAATATAATTCCTAAAACCATTCTTTTTTTCATGCGCTCTTTCATCAATAAGGCTGATAAAACAAGCACAATCATTGGTGTTGAAACCATGATTACTGCTGCCGAAATGGGCGAAGTAAGACTTAATCCTTTGAAAAAAGTAAGCATATTAAAAGCCACTCCAAAAAATGCAGCGGCAATGATTCTTGGAAAGTCATTTAGGGCAATTTTTTCTTTGGGCATAAAAAGCCAAGTGCCCCAAAAAAGCATCATTGATCCGCCTACTCGCAGTAAGATGAACCCAAAGGCATCAATATATGCAGGCATAACGTCTTTGGCGATGGTAAAAGTAACCCCGTAGATAATCGAAACAATAGTAGCGCCCAATAAGGCAAGATTTCTTTTAGACATGAGCTAAAGCTAAATGAACTTGATGCATGTTTTGCTGACTATTTCCGATATAAATTTTGTCATTAATGATAAAAACAGGTCGGCTCAAAAAGGTGTAATGTTCCAAAATGTATTTTTTAAAATCGTCTTCGGTAAGCGCTTGATTTTTTAAATTCATCGATTTGTACAATTGGGCTTTTTTGCTGAACAAGGCTTCATAGCTTCCAGAAAGACGGCGCATTTCGTCTAACTCTTCTATAGTTATTGGGTTTTGTTTGATGTCGTGAAAAGCTAAATTATGATTTTCTGGCAATGATTTTATAATTTTTCTACAAGTATCACAAGAAGCTAAATAGTATATTTTGTTCATTTGGTTTGCTTTTATGGGTACAAAGAAAATTCATTTACACCGAAAATGAGTATTTTTATCCAAAAAATAAAAAAAATGAACGCACTATTTGAATTAACTACAACAAGCCGAAAAATGGCAGCTTCTTTTTTAGAAAAATATTCTTTGGAGCAATTGAATACCATTCCTGAGGGTTTTTCTAATACTATGTTTTGGAACATTGCTCATATCGTGGTGACGCAACAGTTATTAGTTTATAAATTATCGGGTTTACCTATGCAGGTTGCTGATGAATTGGTAGAAAAATACCGAAAAGGATCCAAGCCAGAACACGATGCTACACAAGAAGAAGTGGATTTGATTAAAAGTTTACTTTTTTCAACCGTAGAACAAATGAAAATCGATTACAATGCTAATTTGTTTCAAAATTTTACGGAATACCCAACCTCTACAGGTTTTACATTGCACTCTGTTGAAGAAGCCATCCAATTCAACAATTTTCATGAAGGATTACATATTGGAATCTTAATGAGTCTTCGTAAGTTGGTTTAAAAATACGATGCAAATAGAAAAAGTGCTTCGAAATTGGATTTGATTTTGAAGCACTTTTTTATTTTACAACAAGGTAATTTTTTAGCGAAGTATAAGGAATAAAAAGGGTTTTAGGACCTTCTACATAAGCTGCGGCTTCGTATTGATTGTAGTGAAACAAAAGGCCTTCATTGGTAAATAAGATGTTTTTGGGTAATTGAAAAGTATTATCTTCAAATAAATAGCCTGTTTGATTGATGTTGCCTACCAAAGGAATTTGATATTTGATGCGAAATTTCTTTTCAACCATTTTTTTTAACTCGGCGGTGTTTTTAAATAAATTATCGTTTGGAATCGTTTTTCCAGTTTTTGGGTCAAACAGCAAGGATTGTATGCCTTCATAGCCATGAGCGCCACCCGTAAACGTATAGTGGTCAATTTCGATATTGATAAGATTTTCGGATTGGTATTTTACGGTTCCCTGGATGTTAGCTTCCCAACCAAAAGTGCTGTCTGGGAATGCTTCTTTTGTGTTCTCAAAGGATTGTATAAAGGAGGAAACTAGCTCTTCATAATTTTCTTTTGTTAATGGTTTTTCCTCCAAATACACCAATTCTTTTACAATTGAAAACACTTTTTTATTGATACTATCTGCCGCAAGACTGTTGCTTTTGGCGATGGGAATTGCTACTTTAATTTCGGTACAATTTTGTTTACAAAGGAGGGTGCTTTTTTTACTGAACATTTTGTTTTCAAAGTTCAATTCATTCGAACAACTGCTCAACACCAGAAAGAACAGTAGGCTTTGGAGGTATAGTTTCATAACTCAAAAATGTTAATTGTATACAAAGGTAGCCTAGACAAGCGTTGCTTTATCAATATTTAACGGTAAATTTGCATTTGATAGAACCAGTCATTTTAAAATTTAAAACAATGAAATTCAATACAAAAGTAATTCACGGAGGACAACACCATGACGCCAGTACCGGAGCGGTGATGCCACCTGTTTATCAAACGTCTACGTTTGTACAAACGAGTCCAGGTCAGCCTTTGAATCCTGACTACGAATATAGCCGAGCGGCAAATCCTACTAGAACTGCATTAGAAAACGCTTTGGCAAGTATTGAAAATGGAACAAGAGGTTTGGCCTTTTCGTCCGGTTTAGCGGCAACAGATTGTATTTTGCGTTCATTCAAAGCAGGCGATGAGATTATCGCTATGGATGATTTGTATGGGGGAACGTATCGAATGTTTACTAGGATATATAAAGAATCTGGCATTAAATTCCATTTTGTTGATATGAATGATTTGGAGAAATTCCAATCTTTAATCAATGAAAATACTAAGTTGGTTTGGGTTGAAACACCTACGAATCCATTAATGAAACTAGCTGATATTGCAGCAATTGCTCAAATAACGAAAGCAAATAATATCCTTTTTGCGGTAGACAATACTTTTGCAACGCCTTATTTGCAAAAACCTCTTGACTTGGGTGCTGATATTGTCATGCACTCAGCAACCAAATATTTAGGAGGTCATTCAGACGTAATAGCAGGAGCTTTGATTGTAAAAGATGAAGCATTAGGTAATCAATTGCATTTTCAGCAATTTGCAACCGGCGCTACTTTGGGACCAATGGATAGTTTTTTGGTATTGCGTGGAATAAAAACGTTGCATCTTAGAGTACAAAGACATTGCGAAAATGGTGAAAAAGTTGTAGCTTTTTTAAATGCACATCCAAAGATTAAAACGGTATATTATCCAGGATTACCAGAGCATCCGTTTCATGAAATAGCCAAAAAGCAAATGAGTGGTTTTGGCGGAATGGTTTCTTTCACTTTTAAATCTGGAGAAAAATCAGATGCGATTGCATTTTTAGAAAAGTTAAAGGTGTTTACCTTGGCTGAATCTTTAGGAGGAGTAGAGTCTTTAGCCAATCATCCGGCTTTGATGACCCACGCTTCTATTCCGGAGGACAAAAGAAAAGAAGTCGGAATTACTGATGATTTAGTGCGATTGAGTGTAGGTGTTGAGGACGCCGCCGACTTGATTGCCGACTTAGAACAAGCTTTGGCCTAGAATACGATAATTTTTATAAAGGAAAAGGGCTCAACATTTTCAATTGAGCCCTTTTACTTTTTTCACCCGCGAAGGATTATAAATCTAAGTATTGAATGTATCCAATGCTGAACCAAACCATCCAATCATTGGCTTTGTTCTCTGTATATATCTGCTTGTTTGGATTTAAACCATCTACCCAATCCGAAGTAAAATATTGAAAACGCATGTCTACCAGTAAGTCACTCATTGAAGTTAGCTTATACCTACTACCGATACCAGCAATGACAGATAAAACAGTTTTGCTTTCAGTCGAAAACCCATGAGGTCTTCCGTCAGAAGGAGTTAAGTATTTTGGAATTGTAGTCATAGAAGTTCCTAAAGGTCCCATTGTGGAGGTAGCTTCGGAGCTATAAAAACTGCATAAAAGACCCAAACTAGCATAAGGGCTAAATGTGCCAATACTATTTTCGAAATCATGAATATTAATGGGGTGAAATTCACCTTGTATTCCTAGATTCAATATACTAGAAGAGCCTCTCATAGCTCTAAGTTGTTCCTTTCCTAATGAATTATTGGATTGATCTACCCATGTTCCAAAATGTCTAAAATTAGTCGAGCTATAAGATAATTCAGAACGAACTTTAAAATGCTCGTTAAAGTAGTTGTCATTATAGGCTTTGGTTGAAAAGTTAAGATAGTGAACTAAACCAATACCAAATCCAGTATTACCCGCATTAGTTTCAAAATCATGGCGTTCGCCATAATCGGATTGAAATGCTACTGGTCCAACTGTAACACCTATTTCATGGGCTACATTGAATTGAGCGTGAGAAATATTGATAACAAAAAGTAATGCGATTATTGTTAAAACGATTTTTTTGAACATTTGATAACCTAAAAATATATATTGCGCGCAAAGATATGAAAAACAAATCTCACCAAAGAAGGATTAATGTTAAACCAATTATTATTAATCAAAATTGAATTTTGTTATAAATACTATAACGTTTTCGTAAAAAGCATGCTGTAATATAGCTATTTCTTTATAAACAGTTAAATAATAGATAATTTTTCTTTTTTTTGTAAACAAATAGGTCAAATTTATTGTTTTAGCCTATATTTGTATTCATTAACAGTACGTTTTTAACGTTTTATAATTATTATAATTATGTCACAAAGTATAACTAATTTTATCGATTCGGTAACTAAAAAAAATCCGAACGAAACAGAATTTTTGCAAGCAGTATTAGAAGTTGCCGAAACGGTAATTCCTTTTATAGAAGAAAATAAAAAATACCAAAACAAAATGCTTTTAGAGCGCATGGTTGAACCTGAGCGCGTGATCATTTTTAGAGTGACTTGGATTGACGATCAAGGTCAAACACAAGTAAATCGTGGATACCGTATCCAGATGAACTCTGCTATTGGACCATACAAAGGTGGATTGCGTTTTCATCCTTCAGTAAACTTAAGCATTTTGAAATTCTTAGCTTTCGAACAAACCTTCAAAAATAGTTTAACTACTTTGCCAATGGGCGGAGGTAAAGGAGGTTCTGATTTTGATCCAAAAGGAAAATCTGATAACGAAATCATGAAATTCTGTCAAAGTTTTATGACCGAATTAGCGAAACATATTGGTGCTGATACTGACGTTCCTGCTGGAGATATTGGTGTAGGTGGTAGAGAAGTAGGCTATTTATTTGGGCAATACAAAAGATTAAGAAACGAATTTACAGGGGTATTAACTGGAAAAGGAATTTCTTTCGGAGGATCATTAATTCGTCCTGAGGCAACTGGTTATGGAACGGTATACTTTGCCCAAAGTATGTTGAAAACCAAAGGTGATTCTTTTGAAGGAAAAACAGTCGTTATTTCAGGTTCGGGTAACGTTGCACAGTTTGCTGCTCAAAAAGCGACGCAATTAGGTGGTAAAGTGGTTACTTTATCTGATTCTGCTGGTTATATTTATGATGCTGACGGAATTAACGCTGAAAAACTAGCTTTCGTAATGGAATTGAAAAATGAATTACGTGGAAGAATTAGCGAATATGTGGCTAAATATCCAGATGCTAAATATGTGGCAGGAAAACGCCCATGGGAAGTAAAATGTGATATTGCATTGCCTTGTGCCACTCAAAATGAGTTGAACGGAGAAGAGGCGGCACTTTTATTAGCTAATGGATGTATTGCTGTTGCAGAAGGTGCTAATATGCCTTCTACACCAGAAGCTGTTATTGCGTTCCACAAAGCTAAAATTTTGTTCGCACCAGGGAAAGCTTCTAATGCTGGTGGTGTAGCTACTTCAGGTTTGGAGATGTCTCAAAACTCATTGCGTTTAAGCTGGACTTCCGAAGAAGTAGATGAAAAATTATACAATATCATGTTGAATATTCATGCTTCTTGTGTACAATATGGTACAGATGAGACTGGATATGTTGATTATGTTAAA
The DNA here is from genome assembly GCF_027531905.1 of Flavobacterium sp. Classification (GTDB taxonomy): domain Bacteria; phylum Bacteroidota; class Bacteroidia; order Flavobacteriales; family Flavobacteriaceae; genus Flavobacterium. The sequence continues at coordinate 8,267 of NZ_JAPZSU010000020.1, forward strand.
GGTGCTAATATTGCTGGATTTGTTAAAGTAGCGGATGCTATGTTGGCTCAAGGAGTAGTATAGTAGTAGTAAGTTAATTATTGAAGGCCTTCTTCTGGAAACAGAAGAAGGCTTTTTTTATTCTTCCAGGACAAAAAGCAAAAACTTCCGTTTGTACTATATTTGTAATTCATTTGAAAAAAACTCATGAGAAGAATAGTCGTGTTTTTTTGTTTTTTATTAGCTATGAACGATGGTTTTTCCCAAAATCAATTGTCATGGCAAGGGTATTTTTCTTATAACGAAATCAAAGATCTAACACAATCCAATACTACTTTTTTTGCTGCTGGGGAGAATGCTTTGTTTTCAAAAAATACACTTTCAAATACTTTAAAAACTACCACGACTATCGATGGTCTTTCCGGATTGACGATATCAGCTTTGTATCATAGTGTCGCTTTCAATAAAACTATTGTTGGCTATGAAAATGGCCTTTTAATTGTAATAAACGAAAAGGACGGAGCTATTTTGAAAGTGGTCGATATTATCAATAAGCAATTGCCTGCCAATATCAAAAAAATCAATCATTTTGTGGAGTATCAAGGAATCCTTTATGTTTCATGTGATTTTGGTATTGTTCAGTTCAATTTGAATACGCAACTTTTTGGAGATACGTACTTTATTGGCGACTTTGGAAAGGAGATTTCAGTAAAGCAAACGGCTGTTTTTGATGGAAATATTTATGCTGCCACCGAAAATGGAATTCGAAGAGCTGCAATTACAAATCCAAACTTAGTCGATTATCAGCAGTGGACAATGCTTTTGTCTGATAATTGGTCTGGAATCACTGCTTTTGGTACTGATTTGTATGCTTCAACCACAGCAGGTACGATTTACAAATATGGACTCAATTCATTCTCTGTCGTTCAAAGTTTTGGAGCGCCAATTGTCGATTTGCGTTCTGATGGAAACAATTTATTAGTAACAACTCCCAGTCAAATTTCAGTCTTTGGGTCGGGCTTGCTTTTGATAAAACAAATAAATAGCAATCAGATTTTGGATAAAAATCTCGTTTTTACTTGTGCCGCCATTGTAAATGCCAATTTATTTTTGGGCACCAAAGAAAATGGTTTACTAGCAACGACACTGTCTGTTGGTGCACCAATAGTTGATACTACACCTCCAGGACCACTCAGAAATGCCATTTTTTCTTTTCAAGTTACTCCAACTGCGCTTTGGGCTGTATATGGAGGCTATACAGGCGATTATAACCCGTATTCTTATAATAACAGTGGCCCTAATTTATATGGCATTAGCCGACTCAACGCTCAGGGTTGGTTATCTATTCCTGCAAATAATGTTTTGGGAGCCAAATCTATTTCGAGAGTAACGATTAATCCAAATGACGAGACTAAAGTTTATGCGAGTTCTTTCTTTTCGGGTTTGTTGCGCATAGAAAACGAAGTGCCAAATTTGTTGTACAATCAAACCAATTCGGGTTTGGAATCGATTGCTTTTCTAGGGCCAACTTATATCGATGTTCGTATCAATGGAACAGCGTTTGACAAATCAGGGAATCTTTGGGTGACCAATTCCCGAATCGAAAATGGCTTAAAAGTCTTGAGAAGTAATGGACAATGGCAAAGTTATTCCTTGAATTCCATCGCCGAAAAAAGTATCGATGTGAGTATGGGAAGAATGGTCATAGATAAAAACAGCACCAAGTGGATTGCTTCTAATACCGATGGAGTAATCGCTTTTAACGAATCAGGTACAACACCCACTTTTAAGAAAATTACTTTTGGGTCAGATAAAGGAAACCTGCCTACTACAGACGTGCGAGCTTTGGCCATAGATACTAATAACCAACTTTGGATAGGTACTACTAAAGGGCTTCGAGTACTGTCGAATGTGAATAACTTTCAAAATACAATAGCACTCACTACCAAACCCATTATTATTCTAGAAGATGAGGTGGCTCAGGAATTATTGTATGAACAATTTATAAACGCCATTGTAGTTGATGGAGCCAACAACAAATGGGTGGGTACAGCAGATTCAGGTGTTTTTTTATTGTCATCCAATGGGCAAAAAACGCTGTATCATTTCACCACTAATAATTCACCATTGCCGAGTAACACTATAAATGATATAGGGATTAATGCGGTTACCGGAGAAGTTTATATTGCTACAACCAAAGGGATGATTTCGTTCAAGGGTGTGGCTACAGGGGCAAGTGATTCTTTGAATAATGTTTATGTTTATCCTAATCCGGTACGTCCTGAATTTAGTGGAACCATAAAAATAGCGGGACTTTTGGATCGTGCCAATGTAAAAATAACCGACATCGAAGGCAATTTAGTGCACGAAGCAGTTTCTGAAGGCGGAACTATCGAATGGGACACGACTGCTTTTGGTAAATACAAAGTAGCTTCGGGTGTTTATATGATTTTTATCTCCGCCGAAGGCGGAGTCGAAACTAAGGTGAAGAAGGTGATGATTATTAGATAAAAATTTCAATTTTAAAAACTCAAACCCCAAAACCGATACCCAAAACCCAAAACCCCAAACCCCAAACCCAAAACCCAAAACCCAAAACCGATACCCGATAACTCATGTTGGTAAAAACCAAAGCCATCGTTATTTCGACATTAAAATTTCAAGAAAAAAGCTTGATTGTGAAATGTTTTACCCAATCTAATGGTCTAAAATCCTACTTTGTTAGAGACGCATTTTCTGGAAAGAAGAACAATCAAAAAATCGCCTATTTTCAGCCGTTATCAATTTTAGAAATTGAAGCAGTGCATAAAAATAAAGGGACGTTAGAGCATTTTAGAGAAATCAAAACAGCTGTTCCGTTTCAAACCATTCCTTTGGATATTGTGAAAAGTACTATGGTGTTGTTTCTTTCCGAAATTTTGCATCATGCGATTCATGAAGAAGAAAAAAACGATGATTTGTTTCAGTACCTCGAAGCGGCGCTGCAATGGCTGGACACGCATAACGAAATCAGCAATTTTCATCTGATTTTAATGCTCGAAATCACCAAGTTTTTAGGTTTTTATCCAGACACTACCGATCAAGATTTACCTTTTTTTGAAATGAATGAAGGTGTTTTTTCTATATTTCAGGCAACGAGTTCCTTGTCTGAACATCAATCCCATTTGCTCAAAAAATTGATTGCTTTGAAATTTGATTCAGATCAAAAAGTGTTTCATGTCACTGAGCGTCAAATTTTACTAAAAATTCTAATCGATTATTACAGTTTTCATTTACAAGGTTTTAAAAAGCCAAAGTCCTTAGAAATTTTAAAAGAAATTTTTTCTTAAGCTAAATTTATATCAATATATTCGCTTGCGATTTATTAGTCACATTTGATCCCTATTTATTAATCACAAAAAATTAAAATGAAGAAAATTACGTATTCAATTATCTTGCTTTTATTCGTTGGTTTTTCAGCGATTTCGCAAAGAAAACACGACGAAATAATTACCACAGATAATCCCGTCCAAGATTTAGTGCAAAATGAAATTACTGGTATTGTTGTTTTTAAAGAAGGAGGCACAGTAAAAGGGATAGACCCAGAAACCAAAAAAGTTGTTTGGACACTTACAAAAGATGATTTTGGCAGTGTATCTGTAGGTGACATCATGAAAGATCCTGATTTTGGTAATGTTTTTAAAGATAAAAAGGCTTTAACAAGCGTTGGTGGAAGCCCTTATGTTGAGGCTTACATCAATAACAAGTATATTATTGTAAATACTGATACAGGTAAAATTGTATACAACTCATCAAAAGAATCGTTTTGGGTAATGCAATCTGATTTTATCCCCGAAACGGATGAATATTTGCTTACTTTAAAAAAGGACGGAGATATGGCCATCGCTCTTTTGGATATGAAAACAGGTGAGTTAAAATGGAGTACTTCTGTTGATAAAGCGAAATCATTATTTAGTTTTTCTTTAAAAGAATCAGCAAATACTAATATAGCCAAAATAAATGGTGCTGTAATTTATTATCTTTTATACGGAAAATTGTATTCATTTGACAGAAACACAGGTAAATTGAACTGGAAAGCAGATGACGAAGAGTACACCAAATTCTTTCTAACACAAAATGATAAAAACATTGTAGTAGTTAATAGCCAAGGTATTTTCTCAACCAAAGAATATTTGAATGTATTAAGTACTGATACCGGAAAGAGTATTTGGAAAGAATCAATTAAAACCAAAAAAGTAGTGTATCTCGAAGATTGGGGATCAAAATTATTAATTGCTCATTTCAGCGGTTTTAATTTCTATGACTTAAAAACCGGTGAAAAAATATGGAAGAAAGATGCTCGTGGGGATGGTTTGAAACGAGTAATCCCAATTGATCAAGATTTTCTTTATGTAGCCGAAAACGAAATGATGTTAATCAATAAAGACGGTGAAAAATTGTGGAAAAAGTTTATCGAAATTTCAGACGATAAGGAAGATCCTATTTATTACTTAGGTAAAGTAGGTGAAAAAGTAATGTATCTGACAGGTACTTACGGGAATATGGTAGATTACAAATCAGGAAAAAAATTATGGAAACGTAATATTGAATTTGATAAAAATCGTCCTGTTTTACCTACGTTTGAAGAAACCTCAAATTCATATTTAGTGTACAACGACGAAAAGTTGTATAAGTTTAATCCCACTATTGATGATAAACCAGAGCCATTTGCAAAAGTGAACATCAAAAATGAAAAAGAGTTAAATAGTATCGAATTATTTCCTTGGGGTGTTGTGCTTTCTGGACCTGTGGAGGTTATGGGTGTGAATATGGATGGAACTGTAAAATACCACCTTACTTACAGTCAGCCAGGCGAAGGAGGCAGACGTTTATTAAAAAGCACAGCCATCGTTGGAAGTGCATTTATGGCTGGCGCATCAGCTGTTAGTGCATTTAAAGGTAGTGAATTAACAATGGAGACTCGTGATGAAAAAGGAAACAGACAAACCAAAACAGTTCGTGAAAGAGACAAAACGAATATGGCACAAGCCGAAGGTTATGCTGCGGGTGCTGCTGCATTAGGGATGGTTGCCGAGAAGTTTGGTTCTCGTTTTAATGCGATGAAACAAAATCGTGATTTCTCTTATATTTTCGCTAAAACCCCAACTGGAGAAAAAATGCTTGTGAAAGTTAGAAAAATTGACGGTGTAGAATTGGACAAAATAACGTTTAACAACAACCGCCCTCAATATGAAATTGACCCAGCTACGCAAAATATTTTTTACGTTTCTGATAACTCAATTCAAATTTTTAATAAAAAATAAAAATTCAAAGGCCATCAGGAAATTCATCTGATGGCTTTTTTTTACCTATGAAAAAAAAAATACTCTTTATGTTTTTGCTTGTAATTGTCTCGATTCAAGCGCAAGAAAAAATAAGCTCAAAGAAGAAAAAATTCTATATACCAACCATTCAATATTCTCAATTTCCCATTCTTGATAATGTGTTGACACAAACGACTTTTTATCAAATGGATAAGGAGTTGATTCAGGAAGAACTTGTATTGAAGAAAAATTACTTTAATATTAATGGTTTTATCAAAGACCCAGCCAACGGAAAATTAAAGATTTATTTGACCATTGGATTGCCAAAATTTACTGCTACCAAAATAGATAGTACATTTGATACAAAACAAAAAAAATGGAAGTATGCCATCTCTTCTAATTATAACGTAAGGATAAAAGTGGAGGCTAAATGTGCTGATAAACTTTTGTTATCAGAAGATTTTAATACAATAGAGTCTTATGTTGTTGGTAATGAATATCAAAAAAGTAATCTTAAGGAAGCTTTTGCTAATACGAGTAAGGCAAACCTAGACGCCGAAAGAAAAGATGATTATAGTATTGAAGATTTAGGAATCGATAAAGTAATCTATCAGTCTGTAGGTAAAATTCAGAATTATCTTAACTATAAATTTGGCTATAGTAAAGGCGAATCCAAAGAAAAATTTGAATTTGTGACCTCCAAAGATCATCCAGAATACAAGCAGATGCTTGATTTTGAAAATGAAATTTCAGCACAAATGCAGAAAGTAACCTTCGAAAAAGGATTAGATGAGAAAACATTACTACCTCATTTAGTTTACTTAGAGAGTTTGTTAACCAAGTATCCATCTTCTCCAGCTAACGAATACATCAGATTTATTGTTCTCAATAATTTGGCACAAACTTATTTTTTACTCGAAAACAAGGAAAAAGCATTGTTATTTGCCAACTTACTTATTGAAAACGATAAATTAGATTCAAGAGGATCTACAATTATAAGCCGAGTTAAGAATGCATTTTTTGCAGATAAAATGATCAGAAGTCATACAACCCGTTTTGTAGATCTTAAAAAATTAGGACTTAAAATTGCTGAAGAAAAGGAAGAAATGAGACTTGCTTTCTTTGAGAAAATTCAGCAACAAGACGCCGATTGGGAAATTGAAAAAGCCAATAGAGAAGCTAATTTAATTAAGTCCAAAACCCAAAGGTTTAACATGCTTGACTCTATTCCTTATCAGTCTAAACCAGATTTATTAGCTAAAGTTATTGCTAGTTTAGGAGGATCTCAAGCGTTAAAAAGTATCGAAAAAGCGCATATGCTATCCAAACTTTTCATTGAAGGCAACAGAGTTTCTCAAACAGAAGAAAAATGGGCAACGACCTCTAATTATCTTTTGAAGAAAAAGATGCCTGAAAATTATTATGAAATAGTAAATGGGCCAGAAGCTTGGAGTCACGATGATCGTGAAAGTGGAATTAATGCAAAATGGGCAAAGCAGACTTCGTATGGCTACAATATGTTGGCTAAAAATGTTGATTTGATTAATTTTATTTCTGATCTTCGACTTGATGTATGGAACGATTTTGAGCTTTTAGAAGATGAGATGTTTGAAGGAAAACTATGTTACCATTTGAACTATTTTGAAAAAACATTAAATTCAGCCAATAGAACGATTCCAAAAACGGACTATCATTTGTTTATCGATAAAGACACCCATACCATAGTTGCTTCAGAAAAAACTGAATATGACAATGGAAATAAAAGCTTTTTTGAAAGAAAACTATTCTTGGATTATCGCCCTGTTCTAGCCTTGAACTCAGGAAATCTGCCATTTAAAGTAGCTTATGAAATTGAAGATTTTAATGGAGAAACAGTATATCAAGAATTGAGAGAAAAGATTGATATTAATCCTGTTTTTGGCAATCGAATTTTTATTAAAGAAGTCTATTTTGGAGGATTTAAATAGTCTTTTTATGATTTTTATTTTTTAGTTTAAGAGAGGGGTAATTTTTATTCCTCTTTTTTTTGAGAGGTTGCATAATAAAAATCTATGAATTTTCAATAAATACACAAACGATAATTCAAAATTTATTACTTTCGCACCTCGATTAAGAAAAGGATACAATGAGTACAAAATTTACTGAATACAAAGGACTTGACTTGCCAAAAGCGGCATCAGAAGTGCTTGATTTTTGGAAGAACGAAAATATATTTGAAAAGAGTGTAACTACACGCGAAGGCAACACGCCTTTTGTGTTTTTTGAAGGACCTCCTTCGGCCAACGGATTACCAGGAATTCACCACGTGATGGCACGTGCAATTAAAGATATTTTTTGCCGATATAAAACCCAAAAAGGTTTCCAAGTAAAGCGTAAAGCAGGCTGGGACACCCACGGTTTACCAGTAGAATTGGGTACTGAAAAAGAATTAGGTATCACCAAAGAAGATATTGGAAAAACCATTTCCATCGAGGATTATAACGAAGCGTGTAAAAAAACCGTAATGCGTTATACCGATGTTTGGAATGATTTGACTGAAAAAATGGGGTATTGGGTAGATATGGAAGACCCATATGTGACCTATAAACCCAAGTATATGGAATCGGTTTGGTGGTTGCTAAAGCAAATCTACAACAAAGATTTGATGTACAAAGGCTACACCATTCAGCCGTATTCACCAAAAGCGGGTACTGGTTTGTCTTCTCACGAAGTAAATCAGCCAGGAAGTTACCGTGATGTTACGGATACTACCATTGTAGCTCAGTTTAGAAGCCCCCTAACCCCCGAAGGGGGAATTGGTGACAATTCAATTTTAAAAGCATTTGGTCTTAGCTCCCTTCCTTCGGAGGGGCTGGGGGAGGCTTTTTTCTTGGCTTGGACGACAACGCCTTGGACATTGCCATCGAACACTGCGTTGACGGTTGGACCGAAAATTGATTATGCCTTAGTAAAAACCTTTAATCAGTATACATTTGAGCCTATCCATGTGATTTTGGCCAAAAATTTAGTGGGAAAACAATTTGCAAAAGGATTTTTTGCTTCTGAAGATGCAGCTGATTTCGAAAATTTCAAAGCAGGTTTTAAAAAAATACCATTCCAGATTCTGGCCGAATGTAAAGGCCAAGATTTAGTTGGTATTCTTTATGAGCAATTATTGCCTTTTGTTCTGCCTTATCAAAATCCAGAAAATGCTTTTAGAGTGATTGCTGGTGATTTTGTAACTACTGAAGATGGTACGGGTATTGTACATACGGCGCCTACTTTTGGTGCAGATGATGCTAAAGTAGCCAAAGAAGCTACTCCAGAAGTGCCACCAATGTTGGTTTTAGATGAAAATGGTACGCCAGTTCCTTTGGTAGATTTGCAAGGAAGATTCATTCAAGGTCTTGGAGATTATTCAGGGAAATACGTTAAAAACGAATATTATAACGAAGGAGAAGCGCCAGAACGTTCGGTAGATGTAGAAATCGCTATTCGTTTAAAAGAAGAAAACAAAGCTTTTAAAGTAGAGAAATACGTACACAGTTACCCACATTGCTGGAGAACAGATAAACCTATTTTATATTATCCATTAGACTCTTGGTTTATCAAAATTACCGAGGTGAGAGACCGTATGTTCGACCTGAACGACAGCATCAACTGGAAGCCAAAAGCTACTGGTGAAGGACGTTTTGGGAATTGGTTAAAAAACGCCAACGATTGGAACTTATCGCGTTCTCGTTATTGGGGAATTCCTTTGCCAATATGGAGAACAGAAGACAAACAAGAAGAAATCTTAATTGGTTCTGTAGAAGAATTATACAACGAAATAGAAAAAGCTATTGCGGCTGGTGTACAAACCAACAATCCATTTGCTGGTTTTGAAATTGGAAATATGTCCGAAGCCAATTATGATTTGATTGATTTACACAAAAATGTAGTGGACCAAATCACGTTGGTTTCTGCTTCAGGAAAACCAATGAAACGCGAATCGGATTTAATTGACGTTTGGTTTGACTCTGGTGCTATGCCTTATGCGCAATGGCATTATCCGTTTGAAAACAAAGAAAAAATTGATCAAAATACCGATTACCCTGCTGATTTTATTGCGGAAGGTGTCGACCAAACTCGCGGATGGTTTTATACGTTACACGCGATTGGTGCTTTGGTTTTTGATCGTATAGCATACAAAAACGTAGTATCCAACGGTTTGGTTTTGGATAAAAATGGACAAAAAATGTCCAAGCGTTTGGGCAATGCCGTTGATCCTTTTACCACATTAGAAGAATATGGTCCTGATGCTACGCGTTGGTACATGATTTCGAATGCCAATCCTTGGGATAACTTAAAATTTGATATTGAAGGAATTGCTGAGGTGCGTCGTAAGTTCTTCGGAACGTTGTATAATACGTATTCATTCTTTGCATTGTATGCGAATATTGATGGCTTTAGCTATGCAGAAGCTGAGGTGCCTTTAGAAGAACGCCCAGAGATTGATCAATGGATCATTTCAGAATTGAACACGTTGATCAAAGAGGTAGATGTTTTTTATGCTGAATATGAACCAACCCGTGCCGCTCGTGCAATTTCTGATTTTGTTCAAGAAAATTTGAGTAACTGGTACGTGCGTTTGTGTAGACGTCGTTTTTGGAAAGGCGAGTATGCTCAAGATAAAATTGCTGCTTATCAAACGCTATATACTTGCTTATTAAGTGTTGCAAAATTGAGTGCGCCAATTGCTCCTTTCTTTATGGATAAGTTGTATAAAGACTTGACACAAGCTACAGGAACAGAAAATTTCGAGTCAGTACACTTGGCACAATTCCCTGTTTCAGTTGAAAACTTTGTTGATAAATCATTAGAAAGCAAAATGCAGAAGGCGCAGACAATATCTTCATTGGTTTTGTCGCTGCGTAAAAAGGAAATGATAAAAGTGCGTCAACCCTTGCAAAAGGTAATGATTCCAGTACTTGACGCGGTTCAGAAGGCTGAAATTGAAGCCGTTGCCGACCTTATAAAAGCGGAAGTAAACGTCAAAGAAATCGAACTTTTAGACGATGCTTCAGGTGTTTTGGTGAAACAAATTAAACCTAATTTTAAAGCTTTAGGACCTCGTTTTGGAAAAGACATGGGCTTAGTATCCAAGGAAATACAAGGGTTCACTCCAGCTCAAATCAACCAATTAGACAAGGAAGGAAGTTTAAGTATTGTAATTTCAGGAAAAGATGTAATTTTATCTCTAGAAGATGTTGAAATTTCTTCCCAAGATATCGAAGGTTGGTTAGTGGCTAATGCCAATGGAATTACGGTAGCATTAGATATCACTATTTCTGAAGAGTTAAGAAAAGAAGGAATTGCAAGGGAGTTGGTAAATCGTATTCAGAATATCCGTAAAGATTCTGGTTTCGAGGTTACCGATAAAGTGAAGGTTTACGTTCAAAATCATGCTGTTTTACAAGAAGCAATTCTAGCCAATGAAAGTTACATCAAGTCAGAAACATTGACAGAAGAATTGCTATTTGCAGAAAACTTAGAAAATGGCACAGAAATTGAATTCGACGACATTAAATCAAAATTAATCATAACAAAATAACCCAACCAAAAAGAATTAACCAACCATTAAATTAATTTAGGCTATGACCGAGGAAATGACAAGATACTCAGATGCTGATTTAGCAGAGTTCAAACAGATAATCAAAGAAAAGATAGAGAAAGCGCAAGCCGATCTTGACTTGATAAAAAGTGCCTATATGAATGATTTAAATAATGGTACTGATGACACTTCGCCTACATTCAAAGCGTTTGAAGAAGGTAGCGAAACCATGTCGAAAGAAGCCAATTCACAATTGGCTATTCGTCAAGAAAAATTCTTACGTGATTTAAAAAATGCTCTTTTCCGTGTAGAAAACAAAACGTACGGTATATGCAGAGTAACCGGAAAGTTAATAGGCAAAGAAAGGCTTAAAATCGTCCCTCATGCAACCATGAGTATCGAAGCCAAAAACATGCAACGATAACAATCTGAAATCCAAAATTGAAATTCCAAATTCCAACATGCATCATGGAATTTGGAATTTCTTTTTAGTGATTTTTTATTTGATTTTGCTTATTTTTGCCCACTAAAATGTATAAAATGTCCTTACGCCAAGCTTATATTATTGTATTTCTACTTTTGTTAGTGGACCAAGTTTCTAAAATTTATATCAAAACTAATTTTGTTTTAGGCGAAGAAGTGACGGTCTTCAATTGGTTCAAAATTCATTTTATAGAAAACGAAGGAATGGCTTGGGGAACCAAACTTCCAGGAGAATACGGCAAGTTATTTTTGACCGTTTTCCGAATTTTTGCAGTGGCGGGAATTGCATATTGGTTATGGGATACCGTTCGTAATCATAAAAGTTCCAATTATCTGATCGTAGCCATTGCTTTGATTTTTGCTGGGGCTTTAGGAAACATTATCGATTCTGTTTTTTACGGGGTTATTTTTAACGACAGTTATCAGCAATTGGCGGTTTTGTTCTCAGATGAGCCTTATGGAACTTGGTTTCATGGGCAAGTAGTCGATATGTTTTATTTTCCTATCATCAAAGATTTTCCAATGCCAGAATGGGTGCCTTTTATTGGCGGTAGACCTTTCACGTTTTTTAATGCTATTTTCAACGTAGCCGATGTGGCTATTTCAACTGGAGTAGGAATCTTAATCGTATTCAATAAAAAAGCTTTTCATAAAGGAGAGGCGTAGTTTTTAGGAGCTTTATCTTGCTGTATGCTATATCTTTTATACAAAAACCCTTTCAGAATATAAAACTGAAAGGGTTTTTGATATAAAAGGATGCCGCTTCCATCAAGGCCTAGGGTTTTGGCTTACCCAAAAAGTTCGGCTGCTACATCTTCTATTTTCGTAACCAACCGAATTTGAATCCCAGTATTCTTAAGCGCAATCTTATTATATTTAGAAACGAATATGGTTGAGAAACCCAGTTTTTCAGCTTCTTGTATGCGTTGGTCAACTCGATTCACCGGACGAATTTCACCAGAAAGCCCAACTTCGCCAGCAAAACAAAAATCTTTGTGGATAGGAATGTCTTCGTTTGAAGATAAGATGGCGGCAACCACAGCCAAATCAATCGCGGGGTCATCCACTGAGAGACCACCTGTTACGTTCAAAAAGACATCTTTAGCGCCCAATCGGAAACCAGCTCTTTTTTCTAAAACAGCCAAAATCATATTCAGGCGTTTGGCATTGTATCCTGTTGTGCTTCGCTGTGGCGTTCCGTAAACCGCGGTGCTTACCAAGGCTTGTATTTCGATCATTAAAGGACGCATGCCTTCTAGCGTTGTAGCTATAGCAGTTCCTGAGAGTTGTTCGTCTTTGTGAGAAATCAATATTTCAGACGGATTTGAAACTTCTCGTAAGCCGCTGCCCAACATTTCATAAATTCCTATTTCGGCAGTTGAGCCGAATCGGTTTTTAAGCGAACGAAGGATGCGGTACACGTGGTTTCGGTCCCCTTCAAATTGCAAAACGGTATCTACCATGTGTTCTAGAATCTTTGGCCCAGCGATCGTACCATCTTTGGTAATGTGGCCAATGAGAATTACGGGAACGTTAGTTTCTTTGGCAAACTTAATCAACTCGGCAGTCGTTTCTCTAATTTGAGAAATACTTCCTGCAGTCGATTCAATATAATCCGTATGCAGCGTTTGAATGGAATCGATAATAACAATTTCGGGCTGCATTGCCTCAATTTGCTTAAAAATATTTTGGGTTTTGGTTTCGGTCAAAATGTAGCAATTGTCTCCATTTGGAGTGATCCGCTCTGCACGCATTTTGATTTGCTTTTGGCTTTCCTCCCCAGAAACATACAAGGTTTTATAAGGTAGTTTCAAGGAAATTTGGAGTAATAATGTACTTTTTCCAATCCCGGGTTCGCCACCTAATAAGATTAAGGAACCAGGTACTATTCCGCCACCCAATACACGATTCAGTTCTGCATCAGTGGTATCTAATCGGATTTCAGCTGTCGAGTCAATTTCGTTGATGCGCAAGGGTCGAGGTGCTTTGCCTATCGGAACGGACTCGCTCTTCCAAGCTACTTTCTCTTGTTTTTGTACAATCTCTTCAGCAATTGTATTCCACTCTTTGCAGGAATTGCATTGTCCTTGCCATTTGGCATATTGCGTGCCACAATTTTGACAAAAAAAGGTAGTTTTTACTTTCGCCATTATTTTTTAGGTGCAATTTTACTCAGCATTAATTCGTATTTTTCTAACATCATGTTCTTTGTCAGGGAGCCAATTTCTTGCATTTGCGAGGCGTTTTGATAGCGTTTCGTGGCTTTTTTGTAGTCTTCTTGTTTTTCATACATTAAGCCCAATTCATATTCCGCCAGCATTGATTTTGGATAATGCTTATCGGCCAAAATCGCCAACTGATCCAATTCACTATACGCTTTGTTTTTTAAAATTGCTGCTTCAATAGCTTTGAAATCATTAATTCTGATTGGAACGTCAAGATGTAAAGCTTCGTTTAGAACACTGTATTTTTTTTCTAAATAGTCTACGTAACCAGAAGGTAATACCGCGATTTTATTACTAAATTCTGATGAAGTAATGGGTTTGTAACTTTCAAAAATTTGATGCAAGGCACTTGGAATTGCATACAAAGTTTGGGAATAATGTCCTGCATCTTTGAAGGACTCAAATTTATAATTGACTAATGGATTGTTGTCCTTTTTGATGTTGTCATTCAGCATTTTGATAGGTTCTGCCAATTTTTTTATTTCATCTTCACTAGTCGATAAGTAATAAAAAACAGGACTTTTTGCAGTATTTAATTGTTCTGCCACTCTTTTTTCCATTAATGGGGCAAGTTCAGGATTTAAGGAAATGTAAGCGTTAAAAAGGGGATTTTCTTTGTACAGAAAAAAATTCAAATAACCTGCTGTTGTGTCAAGTCCAGCAATCATTCGGAATGGGGCTACCCGATATTTTTTTTCGATATAAGGCAGTAACTCTTGTCCAATAAATTCAAAAAAAGCGGCTCCTTTTTCGGCCGGGAGCCCTTGTGTCTCTTCAAATTCGCTATCGTCAACCCGCTCATCGTTATGATTTTGATGGATTCCTACGATTATTGTTTCCGGGAAATCGTCCCAGTAACTTCCATAAGAAATAGCGCCATAGAAAGGATCGAATAAAAAATCGCCGTCTAACAATAGTAAGATTGGATATTTTTTGGTAGTGTTTTTTTCGTAAGAAGGGGGTAAGCTTATAGTAATTGCTCGTTTTTCGGCTAACTTACTAGAATCAAAAGATTCGGTTTTGATTTGAGCATAAAATGGAACTGAAAGCAACAACAAAAAAAGGACCTTTTTCATGATTTGGGGAGTCTAAATTAGGTTTGAATTAAAAAACAGAGCAAGATACTATTTTAATTTATTTTATGAATAAATCGCAAGTATTTGTTGCTTTTAATGTTTTAAAAGCATTGATAGCACTGTTTTAAATGCTTAAAATTTAGACAAATAAAAAAAAGGAACTATGTAAGAGAGTTGTCGGTTTCGTTTGGAAAAATAATCCAAGGTTTAAAAGTTTTGGCCTCCTCAAATTCTAAAGTTGCGTAAGAAATGATAATGATAATATCATCTTTTTGAACTTTTCTAGCGGCAGGACCATTTAGTGTAATGATACCAGAATTTCTTTCGCCTTTGATAGCGTAGGTTTCAAAACGTTCGCCGTTATTGATGTTTACGATCGAAACTTTTTCGCCTTCTATAATGTTGGAGGCGTCTAACAAAGCTTCATCAATCGTAATACTGCCGATGTAATTTAAATCGGCACCAGTTACTTTTACACGATGAATTTTAGATTTTACTACTTGAATTTGCATGGGGCGAAGGTAATTAATTTAATGTAATAGTGTCAATTAAACGAATGTTGTTAACGAATACAGCTATAAAAGCGCGATACTTTTTATATTTTTCTTTAAAAGTTATAGGTAAAAGTGTCGATTCATCAGCAATTATGAAATATTCTAATTCGAATAACGGATTGTTTTTGAATTGATTTTTAACCCAAGCTGCTATCAAATCAGCGTCTTGTGTTTGAAATTTTTCTTTTGCCTCTTTTAAAATGGTAAAAATTAGGGCAGCTTCTTTTCTTTCAGTGCTGCTAAGTCTTTCGTTACGTGAGCTCATGGCCAAACCATTGGGTTCTCTGTAGATCGGACATCCAATGATTTCTACCGGAATGTGGTATTTTTCGACTAGTTTTTTTACTATTTGAAGTTGTTGAAAATCTTTCTCACCAAAATAAGCTCTTGTTGGAGCGACAATTTCAAACAATCGCTTTACAATTGTTCCAACGCCATCAAAATGACCAGGTCTAAACTTGCCCTCCATCTGATGTTCTAATCCATCATACTCAAAGGATTTTGCTGTAGTTTCTCCTTCATAAATGTCCTCAACGGTAGGTGCAAAAATGATTATTTTATCGCTAAGTGTAGCCATTTTTTCAACATCAGCTTCAAGTGTTCGGGGATATTTTGCTAAATCTTCTGGATTGTTGAATTGGGTAGGATTGACAAAAATACTCACTACAGTAAAGCCATTTTCTTGTAGAGATTGACGCATTAATGCTAAGTGACCCGCATGCAAGGCACCCATCGTTGGCACAAAGCCAATAGTAGAATTTTTGGTCTTCACGGATGCCAAAAATTCTTTTAATTCGATGTTTTTATTGAAGATTTGCATGGTCTTTTATTAAAATTAGGTGCAAACATAATATTTTAGTTAATAACTGCATAAAATTTTGTAATTTCGCAACGTTTTTATTGCCAATAAATAAAGTAAATAATACTATGAAAGATAAGAGGATATTGTATGTATCATCTGAAGTTGTTCCTTATCTTGCTGAGAATGAGGTCTCTTTAATGTCTTATGATGCGCCAAAAATGATCAATGATCAAGGAGGACAGATAAGAATATTCATGCCGAGATATGGAAATATTAATGAACGAAGGCATCAATTGCATGAAGTAATTCGCCTTTCGGGAATGAATTTAGTAGTAAACGATTTGGATATGCCATTGATTATAAAAGTGGCGTCTATCCCAAAAGAGCGCATCCAAGTTTATTTTATTGATAATGATGAATATTTTAAACGCAAATCTACTTTTGCAGATGAAGATGGTGTGATGTATCCTGATAACGATGAGCGCGCTATTTTTTTTGCTAAAGGAGTAGTTGAAACGGTCAAAAAACTCAATTGGGTGCCGGATATTATTCATGTTCATGGTTGGCTTGCTTCTATGTTGCCGGTTTACATGAAACATTACTACAAGAACGAGGCTTTGTTTTCTGAAACTAAAATAGTTACTTCGGTTTATTCGGAATCTTTTTCAGAAACTTTAGATGTCGAAATGATTAACAAAGTCAAATTTGATGGCGTACCTCATGAGGCTATAGCAGACTTAGAAGTACCAAATTACGAGAATATTTTAAAAACAGCTGTTCTAAACTCAGATGCCGTAATTATCGCTTCAAATAATTTGTCACCAAGTTTAACAAAATTTATAGAATCTTCCAATAAACCTTTTTTACCTTTCACTCCGAAAGATGGTTTCGCTGAAGCGTACACCAATTTTTATAATAATCAGGTGATTTAATTTTAATTTTATAACTATTTTATGTACAATACGGCTTTAGTAAAGAAGGTATTTATTCTTTGTGGTTTTTTTATTTTGTTTTCTTGTGATAAAGATTATAATGTTATTGGAGAAGATTTAATAGGAGATAATAATTTTGAATTAGGAAAATATTACTCTGCTGTAAAGGCATACAATCAAGGGACAGGAGTTGTACAGTCTGATAACTTGGCAGTAAATGCTTTAGGTACTTATACAAATGCTGCTTTTGGTACTACTTCGGCTAG
The DNA here is from genome assembly GCF_027531905.1 of Flavobacterium sp. Lineage (GTDB taxonomy): Bacteria > Bacteroidota > Bacteroidia > Flavobacteriales > Flavobacteriaceae > Flavobacterium. The sequence goes on from NZ_JAPZSU010000020.1 coordinate 25,459, forward strand.
TTTCGCTACCCAGTTATCATTAGCATCGGTTAGCCCTACTATTGGTGCCAATGCTGTTATGGATAGTGTGGTTATGACCATTCCTTATTATAGTACGGTTAAAAGTACAGATGCAACTACAGGAATAAGAACATATGAATTGGATTCTGTTTATGGTACTGCTAAAGCACCGTTCAAATTAAGTGTGTATGAGTCTGGGTTTTTTATGCGTGATTTAGATCCTGCAACTAATTTCAAAGAAAAACAAGCATATTATAGTGATCAAAAAAATGATTTTGATGGTTTGAAAATTGGCAACCGATTAAATGATGCTGCTGATAGTAAACAAAATGATGCTTTTTATTTTGATCCAAAAGAAATTGCAGAAACGACTATAGATGAAGAAACCAAAAAATCTACTACAAAACGTACAGCGCCAGCTATGCGTTTAAAACTTAGTAATGCTTTCTTTACGGCCAAAGTTTTGAATGCGCCATCAGGCAAGTTAACCTCCAATGAAGCATTTAAAAACTATTTTAGAGGCTTGTACTTTAAAGTAGAAAAAACTGGTGCTGATGAAAGTATGGCGATGATTAATTTTAAAAGATCAGGTTCGGCTCAAAATGTAATACGCCTGTATTATAAAGAGGATTTGTCTACTACTACCAATGGGGTTACTACTGTTAAAAGAGTGAATAAAACACTGGATTTGAATATTGATGGTAATACCGTTAATTTTTTAGAGCAGTCCAACTTAAATCCAGATTACAGTAATGCAATAACCAATTTTAATCCTACATCTGGAGACTCAAAACTTTATTTAAAAGGTGGTGTGGGGTCTTTGGCTGTAGTAGAATTATTTGGTTCAGATAATGATAATAACGGTGTTGCTGATGAACTAGAGAAAATAAGAAAAAATGGTTGGTTAATCAATGAAGCTAATTTGGTCTTTCATATTGATGCAGCGGCAATGAAAAACGCTATTGAGCCAGAAAGAATTTATGTTTACAATTTAACCAATAAAACTGCTGTTTTAGATTATTTAACAGATAATACAACTGCTAGTGCTAGTCGACCGAAGTTGAATAAATTTATTTTCGGTGGTATTTTGAATAAAGAAGCAGTTACAAATGGTAGAGGTTTAACTTATAAAGTTCGTATTACCAATCAAATTAAGAATTTAATTAAAAATGCCGATTCTACTAATGTTAAGTTAGGTGTTGTTGTTACTGAGGATATAGCGGTTGCCACTTTTAGCAAGTTAAAAACTTCTAATAGTATTATTTCTTCTGTACCTACAGCTTCAGTGTTAAATCCTCTTGGGACAATTCTTTTTGGCGGTCATCCAGCTGTACCAGAAGATAAAAGATTGCGACTTGAAATTATTTATACCAAACCAAATCAATAAAAAAATATGTGTGGAATTGTTGGATATATAGGCTATAGAGAAGCGTACCCGATAATTATAAAAGGGTTGAAACGCTTAGAGTACCGTGGGTATGATAGCGCTGGAATTATGGTGTATGACGGAAAAGAGATTAAGCTTTGTAAAACTAAAGGAAAGGTATCTGATTTAGAAACTAAATCCCTTTCAGATATCACAACTAATGGTACCATTGGAATGGGGCACACAAGATGGGCGACTCATGGTGTACCTAATGATGTGAATTCGCATCCACATGTTTCAAATTCAGGTGAACTTACTATTATTCATAATGGAATTATAGAAAATTACGCCCCTCTAAAACAAGAGCTAATAAAAAGAGGCTATGTCTTTCATTCTGATACTGATACGGAAGTATTGGTTAATTTAATAGAGGATGTACAGAAAAAGGAAAAACTAAAGTTAGGAAAAGCAGTTCAATTGGCCTTAAATCAAGTGGTTGGAGCTTATGCTATTGCCGTTTTTGATAAAAAAAATCCTGACGAAATTGTTGCTGCTCGTTTAGGGAGTCCATTAGCTATTGGAGTTGGGGAAGGAGAGTACTTTATCGCATCTGATGCTTCTCCGTTCATTGAATATACTTCTAATGCGGTCTATTTGGAAGATGGCGAAATGGCCAATATAAGATTGCACAAACCGATGAAAGTCCGTAAAATTATGGATGACTCTTTGGTAGATCCTTATGTTCAAGAACTTCAAATGAATTTGGAGCAAATCGAAAAAGGAGGCTATGAGCATTTTATGCTAAAAGAAATTTACGAACAGCCTAGCGTTATAAAAGATACCTATAGAGGAAGGCTTCATGCTAATGAAGGTATTATTCAAATGGCTGGTGTTGAGGATAATTTAGAAAAATTTTTAAATGCCGATCGTATTATAATTGTAGCATGTGGTACCTCATGGCATGCTGGATTAGTGGCAGAATACGTATTTGAAGAGTTTACAAGAATTCCTGTAGAAGTAGAATACGCTTCAGAATTTAGATATCGTAATCCGATTATTACTAGTAAAGATGTAGTGATTGCTATTTCACAATCAGGAGAAACTGCCGATACGATGGCCGCTATAAAATTAGCTAAAGAACATGGCGCTTTTGTTTTTGGCGTTTGTAATGTAGTGGGTTCTTCTATTTCTAGAGAGACTCATGCAGGAGCTTATACTCATGCAGGGCCTGAGATTGGTGTTGCTTCAACAAAGGCATTTACTACTCAAATTACTGTACTTACTATGATTGCTTTGCGTCTAGCTAAAGCAAAAGGTACAATGACACAGTCAGATTACCGAACGTATTTACAAGAATTGGAATTTATTCCAAGCAAAGTTTTAGAAGCTTTAGAGACTAATGAGCAATCAAAAGTTATTGCTGCTACATTTAAAGATGCACCAAATTGTTTGTATTTAGGACGTGGTTATAATTTTCCAGTAGCTCTTGAAGGCGCTTTAAAATTAAAAGAAATTTCTTATATTCATGCTGAAGGATATCCTGCAGCTGAAATGAAACACGGTCCAATTGCACTTATTGACGAACAAATGCCTGTAATTGTAATTGCTCCTAAGCAAGGCCATTACGATAAAATTGTGAGTAATATTCAAGAAATAAAGTCCAGAAGTGGTCGAATAATTGCAGTGGTAACCAAAGGAGATACTCAAGTTAGAGAACTAGCAGATTTTGTAATTGAAATTCCAGAAACATCTGATGCACTTTCACCCTTAATCACTACCATTCCTTTGCAATTATTATCTTATCATATTGCGGTACTTAGAGGTTGTAATGTAGATCAACCTAGAAATTTAGCTAAATCAGTTACTGTAGAATAACTTTTTTTCACTACAATTATAGCCCCAAATGTATTTGCATTTGGGGTTTTTTTATGTCCTATGGTTTGTTTTAGTTGTTTTTTTCTGTTTTTTTTCAATCGATTTCGTTGTGGGATTCATTTTTATTAAAAATTTAAAAAATAGACCAAAAAAATAGGATTAATATAATTTATTATGCGTGCATAATTTATTTTTCAATTGATTTTTATAAAAAATAGATAAACCTTAAAATTTAAAGAGTAAAATCATGCTTTTTTTGTTGGTATTTACTGCTATTTTTGTAGAATTTTATAGGTATTTTTATTAATATCAAAAATATTTTTACATTTACGAACTAAACCAATTAACTCGAACCTAATGAGAATTTATTTACTTTTTTTGTCATTGTTTTTTTGCGGCTTAACATTTGCTCAAAATTCAATTTCAGGGTCTGTGTCCGATCGTAATGGACAACCTATTCCTGGTGTCAATGTGAAAGCTATCGGTCAAAATGTAGGCTCTACTACAGATTTTGACGGTAAGTTTGTGTTGAAGTCCATTCAATCTTTACCTGTAAAGATTGAGATTTCAAGCTTGGGGTTTACTACACAAGTAGTAAGTGTTACTTCTTATAGTCAAAAAATTACTGTAAAGTTATTGGATGAAGAAACGAAACTTGATGAAATTGTTGTTTCTGCTTCAAGAACGCCCGAGCGTGTTTTGGAATCTCCGGTAACTATCGAAAGAATGGGTATTGCTGAAATTAAGAAAACGGCTTCTCCTTCTTTTTATGACGGGTTAGAAAACATGAAAGAGGTACAAATGAATACTTCTAGTATGTCATTTAAGTCTATAAATACTCGTGGTTTTGCTACAGTTGCGAATACACGTTTTATGCAATTAGTAGATGGTATGGACAATTCTTCTCCATTATTAAACTTTGTTTTAGGAAATCTAATTGGAGTATCTGAGATTGATGTGCAAAGTGTAGAGTTGTTGCCAGGTGCCTCTTCAGCTTTATATGGGGCCAATGCTTTCAATGGAATTTTGTTCATGAACAGTAAAAGTCCTTTCTCAAGTCCAGGAATTACAGCTTATGCAAAGTTTGGACAAACCTCACAGAAGGCGGCTGGTACCAATGATTATGTAGATTATGGTGTGAGAATGGCTGCTGCTTTCAGCCCAAAATTTGCAGCAAAAGCTAATTTTACGTACATGAGAGGTACTGAGTGGCATGCTACAAATTATGATGATAAAACAAGGGCAGGTATTGATCGTGGTACTATTAACTATGATGGAATAAATGTGTATGGTGATGAAGTAGCTACTAATATAAAAGGTGTTGGTCAAGCACTAGCATCACAAGGATTAATTCCTGCGTCACTTGTTAATCTTTTGCCAAATACTACTGTTAGTAGAACGGGTTATAATGAAGTAGATTTAACTGATAACAAAGTGTCGAATACTAAAATTGATTTTTCTTTGCATTACAGGCCTTTCGGAGATGAAAAATTAGAAGTGATTTGGCAAAGTAAATTTGGTTTTGGAAATACAGTATATCAAGGGGCTAACCGCTATTATTTGAATAACTTTTTTATGCAACAACATAAAATTGAGTTTAAAGGGAAGAATTTCTTTGTAAGAGGCTATACTACTACAGAAGATGGGGGTCAGTCTTATGACATGTTATTTGCGGGTATAAATGTTAACCGCAAATGGAAAAGTGATTCAACTTGGTTCGGGCAGTATGCTGGAGCTTATATTTCAAATACTTTAGGAGGCCTAACACCGGCACAAGCGCATGCAGCTGCAAGAAATACTGCTGATACAGGAAGGTTGATTCCTGGTACAGCAGCATTCAAAAATGCTTTCAATCAAGTTATTGCTGATCCAAATGTATTAACAGGTTCTAAGTTGGTGGATAATTCTAGAATTTATCATTCTGATGCGAATTATAACTTTAAGGATCAAATTAAATTCGCTGAACTTCAAGTTGGAGGATCCTTTAGATTGTATGAATTGAATTCTTTTGGTAGAATTTATACAGATAAAGATGGTCCAATTAATTACAATGAATATGGTTTTTATGCCCAAGCACAAAAGAAAGTGATGGACGATCGTTTGAAAATTACGGCTTCTATGCGATATGATAAGGCTAAAAATTTTGATGGGAATTATTCCCCAAGAGTATCTTTAGTGTATTCAGGTGGACAAAATAAAAATCATAATTTCAGAGGATCTTTCCAAACTGGTTTTAGAAACCCTTCCACTCAGGATCAATACATTGGTTTTAATGTAGGTAGTGCTATATTATTAGGGTCTGCGCCTGATAATTTAACTAGATACACTGAAACTTTGCCAATTACTACTGCTTTAGGTCAGCAATTTGCAAACGGAACATCAGTAGTAATTAATGGAACAAATGCTTATGATAACTCATACACAGCATCATCTGTGCTTGCTTTTGCAGCTGCTGGAGGTAATACCGCTTTGTTAAAAAAGACGAATGTGGATTTGGTAAAACCTGAGGAAGTAAAAGCTTTTGAGTTGGGCTATCGTTCCTTTATTAATAAAACATCTATTGATATTAATGGGTATTACAATATCTATAATAATTTTATTGGTAACTTGAATGTAGTGGCGCCTTTGTATGGTACTGCAAAAGATGCACCAAGTGCAACTCCTAATCCAGCAGATTTAGGTTGGCAATCAGTTCATGCTTTAGGTACAGGAAACACAAGAACATTTCAATTGTATACTAATACTTCTTTAAAAATCAAGTCTTTGGGATTTGGTATAGGTTTGTCTAGAAAAGTATATCAAGATTTTGAGGTAGGTGTAAACTATAATTATGCCCAATTTGATTTTGATCAAGAAAAAGACCCAAGTTTTGAAGCGGGATTTAATACACCAAAACACCGCGTGAAAGCGTCTATCGGTAACGAAAAATTATTCAAGAATTTTGGTTTTAATGTTAGCGGAAGATGGAATAGCGAATACTTATGGCAATCTTCTTTTGCAGATGGTACCATTGAAGCGGCCACTGTAATTGATGCGCAGTTGAACTATTTAATCCCATCATTGAAATCTACTTTAAAAGTTGGAGCTTCAAACATTGGAGGAAAAGAATATGGTCAAGTATTAGGGGCTGGTTTAATCGGGCAACAATACTTCGCTTCTTGGACTATCAATCCGTAATTATTCATTAATCAAAAAAAATTAGAACAATGATAAAAAATTTCAAATGGGTACTGATTGCTTCTTTAGCATTTGTAGCTTGTAATAATGATGATGAAGTAACGATTGATTCGAATTCATCAGATGGAAAGCCTTTAACGGCAGGTTCTGCTGTAGTAACAAAATATGTTGCCTTAGGAGATTCTTATGCTGCTGGATATAGTGATAATGCTCTTTTTAAGACTGGACAAGAAGGGTCCTATGCAAATATTATTGCGCAACAATTTGCTTTAGCGGGCGGTGGTGATTTTAAAACTCCATTTATGGCTGATAATGTGGGCGGATTGTTGTTGGGTGGGAATGTAATAGCTGGTACAAGGTTGTATTTTAATGGTTCTGCACCTGTAGCAGTTACAGGAAAACCTTCTACTGAGGTGACCACCAAGCTAACAGGTCCCTTTAATAATTTGGGTGTACCAGGTGCAAAAAGCTACCATTTGGTAGCGCCTGGTTATGGGAATGTTGCTGGAGTAGCTGCAGGGTTGGCTAATCCTTATTTTGCAAGATTTGCTACTACTGTCTCAACAACAGTAGTTGCTGATGCTGTTGCTCAAGATCCTACTTTCTTTTCTTTATGGATTGGAGGTAATGATATTTTAGGATATGCAACTTCTGGAGGAACAGGCAAAGATCAAAAAGGGAATTTAAATCCAGCTACTTACGCAGGTAATGATATCACAGATCCTAATGTATTTGCTAGTGCTTATTCGAATATTGTTAACGCCTTGACAGCAAAAGGGGCTAAGGGGGTAGTGGCTAATTTACCATATGTGACCGCTTTGCCATATTTTACAACGGTACCGTTTAATCCAGTTGCTTTATCTGCTGCTGCTGCCACACAATTAAATGCTGGTTACGCAACTTACAATGGTGGTTTACAGGCAATGGTTAATGCAGGTTTGCTTACCGCTGCTGAAGCAACTAGAAGGACTATAAATTTTAAAGCCGGCGCAAATGCTGTTGTAATAGTTGATAGTTACTTGACAGATAGAACATCTTTTGGAATTCCATCTTACAGACATGCAACGGCAGAGGATTTAGTTGTCTTGCCGGCTAGTAGTTTTATAGGTACATTAGTAGGTGGTAATGCAGCTGCTGTTAATGGAGTCTCAGTTCCTCTTGCCGATAATTGGGTCTTATCTAAAGAAGAAATTGCTGAAGTAAAAGTGGCTACAGATGCTTATAATGTTACCATTAAGTCAATTGCAGATGCAAAAGGTTTGGCTTTTGTGGAGCTAAAAGGAGTAACAGATAAATTAGCAAGTGGAGGAATTGTTTATGATGGTTATAATACAACTTCTACCTTTGTTACTGGCGGCATGTTCTCTTTAGATGGCGTTCATCCAAGTCCAAGAGGGTATGCTATAATAGCAAACCTATTTACAGAAGCAATTAATGCAAAATATGGTGCGAACTTTAAAAATGTTAATGTAGGGTTGTATCGTATATTGTATCCAGCATCACTATAAAATAACCAAACAACGATAACCAATTAAGACCACCTATATAATGTAGGTGGTTTTTTTATTGAAGTGAAAAATAAATTCAATGAAAGGGTAGAGGGGTTTTGTGGGTTTGATAAAAAATATCATTTTTTTTAAAAAAAAGGTATTGATTATGTATTTTAAAAAATATATCTTTGCACACGGAAAAAAGCATCTGATAGACCTGATTTTTGAAGATGAATTTCACAAACCTAAATAGCTATTTAATAAATACATAAGTAATGTCTAAAGTAATAGGAAAAGTTGCCCAAATCATTGGCCCAGTAGTGGACGTAGTTTTCAACGGTAAGGATGTTGAACTTCCAAAAATTTATGACTCATTAGAAGTCACTAGAAAAGATGGTACTTTGTTGGTACTAGAAGTGCAATCTCACATTGGTGAAAACACCGTTCGTACCATTTCGATGGACTCTACTGATGGTTTAAGCAGAGGTTATGAAGTAGTAGGAACAGGAAACCCTATTCAAATGCCAATTGGTCCAGACGTTTACGGACGTTTGTTTAATGTGGTTGGAGATGCAATTGATGGTTTAGGTGAATTGCCTAAAACGGGTGAAAATGGATTGCCAATCCACAGACCAGCTCCGAAATTCGAGGATTTATCTACTTCTTCTGAAGTTTTATTTACAGGTATCAAAGTAATCGATTTGATTGAGCCTTACGCTAAAGGGGGTAAAATTGGATTGTTTGGTGGTGCTGGTGTTGGTAAAACCGTATTGATTCAGGAGTTGATTAACAATATTGCAAAAGGTCACGGTGGTCTTTCTGTATTCGCAGGAGTAGGAGAAAGAACTCGTGAAGGAAATGACTTGCTTCGTGAGATGTTAGAGTCTGGAATTATTAAATATGGTGAAGATTTCATGCACTCTATGGAAAATGGAGGATGGGATTTATCAAAAGTTGATATGCCAGGAATGAGAGAGTCTAAAGCTACTTTCGTTTTTGGACAAATGAATGAGCCTCCAGGAGCTCGTGCACGTGTGGCACTTTCTGGATTATCTATCGCTGAGTATTTCCGTGATGGAGCTGGATCTGATCAAGGAAAAGATGTATTGTTCTTCGTGGATAACATCTTCCGTTTTACGCAAGCAGGTTCTGAGGTATCAGCACTTTTAGGACGTATGCCATCTGCGGTAGGTTACCAACCAACATTGGCAACTGAGATGGGTGCCATGCAAGAGCGTATTACTTCTACAAACAAAGGTTCTATTACATCTGTACAAGCGGTTTACGTTCCTGCGGATGACTTAACTGACCCTGCGCCAGCAACAACTTTTGCTCACTTAGATGCAACAACAGTATTGTCTCGTAAAATTGCTGAGTTAGGTATCTATCCTGCGGTTGACCCATTGGATTCTACTTCAAGAATTTTAACACCTCATATCTTAGGAAATGAGCATTACGATTGTGCACAAAGAGTAAAAGAAATTCTTCAAAAATACAAACAATTACAAGATATCATTGCAATTCTTGGTATGGAAGAGTTATCAGAAGATGATAAATTAGCGGTATCTAGAGCACGTCGTGTGCAACGTTTCTTGTCTCAACCTTTCCACGTAGCGGAGCAATTTACAGGTATTCCTGGAGTTTTGGTTGATATTAAAGATACCATCAAAGGATTTAATATGATTATTGATGGTGAATTAGATCACTTACCAGAATCAGCTTTCAACCTTAAAGGTACTATCGAGCAAGCTATAGAGGCTGGAGAAAAAATGTTAGCAGAAGCATAAATCAGTTAGCAATTAGAGGAAGCAGTATTCAAATAGTGCTAATTACTAATTACTAATCACTAATCACTAAAAAAATGATTTTAGAAATTGTATCAGCAGAAGCTAAATTATTTCAAGGAGAAATTACTGCTATTACTTTACCTGGTGTAGATGGTAGTTTTCAAATATTGAATAATCATGCACCTATTGTTTCTTTACTAAAACAAGGCACTGTAAAGATTGCAGCAACTAGTTTTGATATTTCAAGTGAAGCAGAATCTAAATTGAAAAAGGTTTCTAATCAATTGTACACTTTTGATATCGCTTCTGGAACAATAGAAATGAAAGATAATAAATTGATTCTTTTAGCAGACTAAAAGAACTAAATAGTTAAAAAAAGCCCAGCAAATTGTTGGGCTTTTTTTGTTGGTACTACCCTCAACTGTGTAGGTAAACACACAAGCCAAAAATATAACCATATAAGGTATGTAAGGTCATATAAGAATCATTGCCTATTTATAAATGCAGGTCTAGTAATTCGTTGTAGTAGAGATAGTAAGAGTTGAGGAAGAAATATGAGCGGTATGTTTATGAAGCTTATATGACCTTAAATGCCTTAAATGGTTGAAGAATAGAAGTTGCTTGTGTTAGAATAACACTACTTAAAATAGTAAAACCCACACCATTCAGGGTAGAACCTAAAAACCTAACGGGGGCTCGATCCCAATGTCATTAAGTTAAGGAATAATCAATAATTTGATTGCTGATTTTTGATTAACGATTTTTGATTGCTGATATATAAGATACTGAAAATCATTTAATTTTTACTCACTTGCTCCAAAATCTAAAATCTAAAATCGTTAATCTTCAATCTAAAATCTCTTAACTTAATGACATTGGGCTCAATCCTGTTAGGTTGCATTGATAATAAAAGCAATAACCATTGGTTTTGAATTACCAACTCATATTCTTTATTCAGCGCCATCTGTTTTGGCTCTTGAAACTGCAAATGTGCCCACGGTTTCACCAAGAAGAAACCCTTTTTCACAATCGCTTCTATAGTGAATAGCGCCATAAAGTCTTGAATTAGATGCCTCTTTTGCCATAACATTGAATTTGTCTTTTGATTCAGGTAATATATGCGATAGTATTGTTGCTGCCGCTGCACTAAAAGTGGAATGACCAGAAACATAAGCAGGGAAATTAGGTATGCCTGTTGTAGTTTTTATTGAGGTATCCATTTGTGAAGGTCTTGGATTGAAATAGAAGTACTTGGCATCCCAACAGCTTATGGCTGCGTCCATCATGGCGATGTTAAGTAAAGCCATATTTCTTGCCCAGCGAATTTCACTGTAATTTTGTGGTACAAAATATTCAGTTGCAATGGCATTCCAATGTCCAGGAGGGGTATAGGTGCCAACGCCATCTGCCCAAAAAGTTACAATTCGTTGTTGTTCTTTGGTCGAGTTGGTGCTGAATTTTTTTATCTCAGCCAGTTCTTTTGCAAAAGCTTCAGATTTTGTTGATGGAGGTGGTACAGGGCGGCTTGCTACCACATCAGCTGACGTCATTAAGAACGATTTTACATTTCCAAATAATGGTAGCATTGGTGGGCGTTTTGGTGCATCAAGTGAAATCCAAGGTGTTTCTCCTTTTGCGATAGCATTGGATTCTAATTGAGCCCATATTGCTGGTGTTCCTATTGCTGCACCAGCACCATCGCTTGCGGCTCTAGCAATAAATTTAGCAGCAATTTTTCTTCCAAGAGCAATTCCAGCTTCCATATCGCTGCGGACATTGGCACCACTAATGATTCGGTATAATTTTTCCTCATCTGCTTTTTCTTGTATATAAGCGATTTCTGTCGGGAAAAGTAATTTTAGTAACTCTACAGTTACGCCAGAAAGTACACCGTCTTCAGAAGGATAAGCGGCCAAAGTGCTTTTAGGAACTAATACTTGTAAGGTTGCATCTACAGTGTACGGAGCGGCTCTATTGTATAATTTTTTGTAATGCCAAGCGGCAATTAGTGCATCGTATTGCGCAGCACTTACATAAGCATAGGCTCTGGCAGCATAAGGAGGATTTGAAAAAGGAAATTGCGGGTATCCAAATGGATTTGCAGCAGAAGGCGCAGGATACGTTCCGTCTTCGTTTTGATAGGGCGGACGGTTGTGTCTAGCAACCAAGGTGCGCATAATTTCATTCCAACGTAAAACACCGCCCACTCGCCAATAGGCTATGATTTTTTTTTGTTCTTCGGTTATAGCTGCTTGGTAACTTTTGATTTCGTTAATTTCTCGTGTGTAGGCAGCTGTATTTGTTGCTACTGGAACATCGATTGGGAATTCATCTGGCGCTGTTAGTAAAATTGGTTTCCAAGTTCCGCCGTTAGCATCGATATTGGTTGGGTTTAAAGCCTGAAAATTATCATTACGTTCTGTAACTTCTTCACTACAAGAAAAAATGAATAAAGACAGACAGATAATAAGGCTATTTAAAAGTGATTGGAATAGTTTAGTTTTCATTTTCGGTAGATTTTTTTTCAAAATTGATAATATAAAACAAACCTCCATAAACGGTTTTAGACTGTCCAACATTTTTTCCTTCGGCTACATAATTATACCCGCCAATTATTGATAATTCAGGGATGCTTTTGAGTGTGTATTTTGTATTCAAACCATATCTGATAGCGTTCATAGTATTGCTAGGGAAAGGCATGTTGTTTTTGGTAATGTCAAAACCTCCTTTTTGGGTAACCCAGTTATCAATTATAAATTCTGCAATTAATCGATTAGAGCGATAGCCCATTCTAAAATTAACCGAAATAGCATCAGGCATATTCACTTCATTTGAATAGATGATTTCGTCATTCGTTAAATAGGAATTTCTTTCAATTGTAACGTTTGCTCTTTTTACATAAGCTCCTGAAAGCGTGCTAAAAAAATTGCCTCTTTGGAAATCTCCCATAATTCGTAAGGTTCCTGTTTTACTGCCAAGACCCAAGCTCAAGGGTAGATAATCGATGGCATAATCCGACAGCGGAGTGGAATAACTTCCAATGAAATAGAGAGAGTAGGTGTTTTTTCCAATTGTTTTTTCGATTGGCATGTATTTTAGAGTTAAAGAAAGGTCTTGTATTCCTTTTTGACCTTTCATAGTGCCTTCAGAAGCATTAGTTTTTACATAGGGCAAGCTGAATAATAGATTCAATTTATCTGAAATGCCGTAATTCCCCATAACAGCCAGAGATTTTGTGCTTACGGTTCCAAGATTTAAATTGGTTCTTTTGAAAGTGCCTTCCCAATAGTTGTTCCAACTGCTGTATTGGTATATTGCTCCTGTGCAAAAGTTGTTTTTGCTCATCATTATTCCGTCAATTTCGGTTTGAGAGTATGTTATTAGAGAAGACAAGAATAGCATCGTCCAGTATATTTTTTTCATATATGTAAAAGTTATTTGTTAGCGGTCATATGTGATGTGCTTCGCCAATTCACTTCGCTCGGGTCGCCTTTTATTTATTTGTTTCTGTTTGCGACAAACTTGTTGTTAATGGCGATTTCATATGAGTTTGCTAAAAAGTAAGCAATGATTGACCTTATAAAGTCAAAAATGCTTTTCGAATAGTGATAGAATAACGCATTTTATGATGTAATGAATTCATCTAAATTTGAGTCAATCTAACAATTTGGGTTTAGAAATAGTTTAGGATGTTTTTAGGCATAAGTTGCCTCATAATCTTTTTTAAAATTCATAGTAGTCTTTACTAATCACAGAATAGTTTAACAAAAAGACACTTAATTTCAGAAAAAGAAAAAAACTAAACGAAATCTGGAGGGGAATAGGGTAAATTGAAATAGCCACAAACAGGTTTCGTGATTTGTGTTCTTTGAAAAGAAACTTTGGCTATTTGAACTGTAGAAGGTGTGCTAATTGATAAAGGTTTTGTAACCAAATAATCAGTTACAACCGTTTTTAATAGTTTTTTTGCAGGTGATTCTTTTGAAGGGGAATCATCAAATAATTGCTGATTTACAAGGTTTGTGAGTTCAGAACTTATCTTGTCTTGATGTGTGTTTGGTAAATAATACAAGTACAGGATGTTGTTTTTTATGCGTTTTTTAAAAACGTGATAATACGTATTGTTGATTTCTATGTTTTGGTTTACGTATTCAAAGTCTGTGTCTTGTACAAAGGAATAAATAGAAGCGTTTACTTCAAGAACTTGGTATTCAGAAGTTGTTTTTTCTTGCATACTAGAGACCCATTGATGTTCTTGTTTTTGATGAAATAAAAGATAGTACCCTATTACATTGTAAAATAAGGAGGCAATTAAAAATACCGATGCCAAACGTTTCATCATTCTCCGAAAGTAAAAAACTAAATGACTTATTAACAGGTTTTTAGTATTAATTAAGAAATATTTAACATATAAAAAATATAAAATACAAATTTATTTACAAATAATAGGAAATAGTATTTGTATAAAAAAATGCTGTTTCGTTAAAAAGTGTTTTGAATCTCAATCGAAAAAAAGTGCTTATTTTTGTTTCCTATGAAAGCACTACCACAATCTCTTGCACAAAAGTTAGCCGCCAGACAAGAGCAAAATGCGCTTAGAAAATTGCCTTTGGCCAACCAATTAATCGATTTTGCATCAAATGATTATTTAGGTTTTGCAAAATCCGAAGCTATTTTTACAGACACACACCATCATTTAGTCACTAATAATAGTATGATAAACGGAGCAACAGGTTCGCGATTGCTTTCTGGGAATCATACTTTGTATCCTACGACAGAGGTTTTTATTGCAAATTTTCATCAATCGCCATCTGCCTTGCTTTTTAACTCGGGTTATGATGCCAATGTTGGTTTTTTTAGTGCTGTACCTCAAAAAGGGGATTTTATTTTGTTTGATGAATTGTGTCACGCATCAATCAGAGATGGGATTCAGCTTTCTAATGCGAAAGCGTATAAGTTCAAACATAACGATTTTGAAGATTTAGAACGACTTATTTTGAAGTTTCAGGCTTCTGAAAATCAGCATTCCACTACCATTTATGTAGTTACAGAAAGTGTTTTTTCTATGGATGGAGACTGTCCGAATATAGAAGAGTTGGTGGCTGTTTCAGAGAAATACAACTGCTATTTAGTGGTTGACGAAGCGCATGCATTGGGAGTCTTTGGTGAAAAAGGAGAAGGTTTGGTGCAGTTTCTGGGTTTGCAAGAGCATTTTTTTGCTCGGATTGTTACTTTTGGAAAAGGTTTAGGCTGTCATGGTGCTGTTGTGCTCGGTTCTGAGGAATTGAGTAGTTATTTAGTCAATTTTGCCCGAAGTTTTATATACACTACGGGACTTTCTCCACATTCCGTTGCAACAATTGGTATTGCATATCAAACATTGGATGCTAAAGCAGCAGCAATTGGTGAATTGAAAGAGCGAATTAATTATTTTAATCAAGAAAAAAACCGCTTCAGTTTGAAACCGCTTTTCGTTCGAAGCAAATCTGCGATTCAATCGGCTATAATTCCCGGAAATGCTAATGTAAAACGCATTGCTCAACAATTACAAGAAAAAGGGTTTGATGTAAAACCCATACTTTCACCCACGGTTCCCGCTGGGCAAGAACGCTTGCGTTTTTGTTTACACAGCTACAATACCGAAACTCAAATTTCGGAGGTTTTGCATTGTTTATCATTGCTTCTATAAAAAAAGCGCTATCCGAATTTTGTCATTGATTAAAAAGTAAACACGAATTTCACTAATTTTCACGAAAAAGAGACCGTTTTAATGGCACAGCTTTATTGATGCCAAAGAATTTATGTGCTTGTTTTTTTAAATTGAATTTTAACTAAGTCATTTTGGATGAACCACAAATCATAAACCCTTACGGATATTTTTTACCATATAAGGCATTTAAGGTCATTTAAGTTCTTTCTTTGTGAACCTTGCGTAAATCTTTGCGAACCTTGCGGTTAAGTTAGCTGCATATTTGTGTCAATTAGTGATATTCGTGTTTGAATAAAGAAAAAATACACTTCATAAGTCTCTTGTTTTCAGGGTTTTTTGAAAAAAAATAAAAAAAGTTTGTAACGTTTTTAGTTGTTGATTACTTACGAGTTGTAATCAAATAAATTAGGTATTGTTTTTAATCATCAATCAAAAAAATCAACAATCATGAAAACAAGTAAAACGCTTATTTTAGGTTTGGTAACCGTTGCAAGCTTTGGTTTTTCAACACAAGCACAAACCAAAAAAGCAAATGAAAATTCTTTATTATGGGAAATTTCAGGAAACGGATTAGCACGTCCTTCTTATTTGTACGGGACCTTACACCTGATGTGTGAACGTGATTTTGCCATCCAAGAAAAAGTGAAAAAAGCCTTTGATAAATCAACTAAATTAGCCTTAGAGTTGGATTTTGACGATCCATCAGAATTAAAAGCGATGCAAGAAATGGGTGAAAGCAAAGTAGCTTTGAGCACGCTTCTGACCCCTGAAGATTATAAAAAATTAGATATTCTTTTAAAAGAAAAAGTGGGAGCAGGAGTGAGTCAATTTGAGCATACTACTTTGATTTCTTTGATGAGTTTGATAATGATAAAATCTTTAGATTGTCCTCCAAAAGTATATGAATTAGAATTTTTTCAAATGGCTCAAAAACGTAAAATGGAGATTTTGGGTTTGGAGAAACTAGCGGTTCAAATTGCTGCAATGGATGCTTCTTTTCCTCCTCACGAAATGGTTGAACAGTTGCGCAATTATGACAAAAAATATTTCGATTTATTAACTCAAACCTATAAAAGTGAAGATTTAAAGGCCATTTATGAACTGGTAAATGATCCTAAATTTATGGATGAGAAAAGCAAACCTGTAATGTTAGATAATCGCAATAGTAATTGGCTTAAAGATATGCCAGCGATGATGAAAAATGAAAGTGTGTTTTTTGCCGTAGGAGCTGCGCATTTGCCTGGAAAAAAAGGAGTGATTCAATTATTACAAAAGGCAGGATATACGGTACAACCTGTAATCAACTAATTTGACTTTGAAGACAAAAGAGCAAGAATTTTTATCCCGAATCGAGCAGCATAAAGGCATCTTGTACAAGGTTTCCAAAATGTATATGGACAACCGTGACGACCAAGAAGATTTGTTTCAAGAAATCATTTGCCAATTATGGAAAGCCAATGATAGTTTTAAAGGTGCAAGTCAGTTTTCTACTTGGATGTATCGTGTAGCCATTAATACTGCAATAGTATTTTTAAAGAAAGAAAAGCGAAAGGTTGACAAGTACGA
This sequence comes from Flavobacterium sp., assembly GCF_027531905.1. Classification (GTDB taxonomy): domain Bacteria; phylum Bacteroidota; class Bacteroidia; order Flavobacteriales; family Flavobacteriaceae; genus Flavobacterium. Next base: position 42,430 of record NZ_JAPZSU010000020.1, read on the forward strand.
AATTGCTTCGGAAAATGTAAAAGAAGAGGAAGATGATTCACATATAAAAGAAAGTCAATTGGACCATTTTTATCGAGCTGTTCAAAAATTGGATAAAATTGATAAAGCTATTATTTTTTACCAATTAGAAGGTTTTTCTCATCGGGAAATTGGAGAAAACCTCGGGATTTCAGAAGGAAATGCCAGAGTGAAATTGAATAGAGCCAAAGAAAAAGTAAAAGAAATTATAAAAAATCAAGGATATGGATTTTAACGATATACAATCAGCATGGAACAACGAAAACACAAGCAATGTGGTTGTTCCCACTCAATTAGAGAAAATGCAACAAGCCAATACACCGCTGGATAAGATAAAGAAAAACTTAAAAAACGAATTAATTTATCAAATTGTATCAATTGTTCTTATAGGGTTTGCGCCTTATTTAAATGGATTTCCAGAGCAAGCCATCACTCCCTTTTATTTGTTGTTCAGTTTGTTTGTAGCGGTTAGTGCTTATTATCTAATTAAGTTGTTTATTTTTTATAAACGATTAAACAAAACAGCTTTGAATACCAAAGACAATTTATACGAAACCTATTTTGATATTCGCTTGAATATGGAACTTTACAAGACCTTTGGGTTTGCCTTAACGCCCTTTATGATTTTGTTTTTGGTTGGGGTTCTATATTTTACATTGCCTAATGGCGCGACATTATTTACCGATAGTACCAATAGTATAGCGCTGTTTGTTTCGGTTTTGTTTAGTATGTTGTTTATGGGCGTAGCTTTAGAATGGTGGGTGCACTTTTTTTACGGCAAATACGCCAAAGAAATCCGAACCGTTTTAGACGAGTTAAAAGAAGAATAAATAGTAAAGCAACTTTCGGGTTGCTTTTTTTGTGTTAGAATCATAGTGGACTTTGTGAATTCTTTGCGAACTTTAAATAAAAATATAACCACATAGAAGCATAGATAAAAACAAATAATAGAAAGAATATGGTAGAAATAATACTATTTTACGCATAGTAATACTATGTGAAAAGTAAAACGTCTATTTTTTCTTTTGTATAACTATAGATTCTATGTTTCTATGTGGTGAAAAATAATTTCAATCAAAGGGCTATTGTTTAAAATTACTTTTAAGTTTTTAAATTGAATTTCAAAGATTTTGCTAGAAAAGGAAAAGATAATGGCTTATGATTTTAAAAAAATAATAAACATAAAGTTTTGTGCTTTATTTTTGTCACAAATTCAATGAATTTCAGTTTAGTTAGTTGAATGAACATTAATGAACTATTTAAAAGCAACAGAAATAGAAGTTGGATTGTTACTGAACTTCGGCGAAGAACCAGAATTTAAACGTGTTATATATATAAACGATAGAAAAGTTAATTTAAAAAATCAGCGATAATCGGTTTCATCCGTTTTATCCGTGGCAATTTAGAATATGAAATCGCCAATAACTAGAAGTTTGCGCAAGCAAACACCCATATATAAAAAGGCGACCCGAACGAAGTGAATTGGCGAAGCATAACATATGTGACCGCTTAAAAATAAAATTTACACATATGAAATTATTTATTACAGGAATTGGTACCGATGTAGGTAAAACCGTTGCAGCCGCTATCATTACTCAAGCTTTAGAAGCCGATTATTGGAAACCCATTCAGGCAGGAGATTTAGATAATTCCGATAGTCATAAAGTAAAGGCCTACGTGTCCAATCAAAAAACTGTTTTTCATCCCAACAGTTATGCTTTGCAAACTCCAGCGAGCCCGCATTATGCTGCAGAAATAGATGGAATCACCATTGATTTAACTCAAATTAAAGAGCCAGTAACCGAAAATCATCTAGTAATAGAAGGCGCTGGTGGAATTTTAGTTCCTCTGAATACAACGGATACGATTGCCGATTTGATTCAACCCGATTATAAAGTGATTGTGGTTTCCCGTCATTATCTGGGGAGTATCAATCATACGTTGTTGACTATCGAGGCGTTGCAAAACCGAAACATTGCGGTGGCTGGAATCGTTTTTTCTGGAGATGAAAATCAAGCAACCGAATCGATTATTTTAAGCAAAACAGGATTGAAATGTATTGGACGAATTGACCAAGAACCCTATTTTGATACGAATGTCATCGCAGAATATGCCGATTTGTTTCGAGAGCAATTATTGAGTTTATAATTATGAATACAGCAAATATTCCTTCTTCCCAAACAATGAAGCTTACAGAAAGAGACCAGAAACACCTTTGGCATCCGTACACTCAACATAAAACAGCGGCTTTACCAGTCGGAATTGTCCGTGGCGAAGCGGCGTTGTTGTGGGACGAAAGTGGTAAAGAATATATTGATGCCATTGCTTCGTGGTGGGTCAATCCTTATGGCCACTCGAATCGCTTTATTGCGGATGCGATTTATAAACAACTTACTACCTTAGAGCACGTACTTTTTGGAGGTTTTACGCACGAACCCGCTGTTGTTTTATCCGAGAAACTAGTAGAAATCTTACCTAGCAATCAGAAAAAACTCTTTTTTTCGGATAATGGTTCTACCGCTGTCGAAATTGCGATAAAAGTGGCTTTACAGTACAACTTTAACCACGGAATTTCAAAAACGACGATTATTGCTTTTGAAGATGCTTTTCATGGCGACACCTTTGCAGCAATGGCGGCGAGTGGGATTTCTTTCTTTACCGAAGCTTTTCAAGGAATGATGATTGATGTTGTTCGGATTCCCGTTCCAGTGGAAGGAAAGGAAGCGGAAAGTATAGCAGCTCTTCAAAAAGCAATTACGGATAAAAATTGTGCGGCTTTTATTTTTGAACCCTTAATACAAGGTGCCGCAGGAATGGTGATGTATGCACCTGAAGCTTTGGATAACTTGCTTCAAATTTGCAAAGAAAACCAAGTATTGACCATTGCCGATGAAGTGATGACGGGTTTTGGGAAAACCGGAAAAAACTTTGCCTGCGATTATTTAAAAACGTTGCCAGACATGATGTGTTTGTCTAAAGCCTTGACTGGTGGCACTATTCCTATGGCGATTACGACTTTCACTACAGCGATTTTTGATGCTTTTTATGATGATGATATCAATAAAGCCTTGTTTCATGGGCATACGTTTACGGCAAATCCAACGGGTTGCGCTGCTGCTCTAGCCAGTATCGAATTGTTGCAAACCGAAACGATGCAGTCCAACATTCAACGTATTCATCAACGCCATTTGGACTTTCAAAAGTATATCGGTACACACCCAAAAGTAAGCACTACTAGAGTTTTTGGGGTGATTTTCGCTTTGGAAATCAAGACAAATAGCAGCTTTAGTTATTACGGCTCATTGCGCAATAGGCTCTATGATTTTTTTATTGAAAATGGAGTAATTCTGCGTCCAGTTGGGAATATAGTTTACATTTTGCCGCCCTACGTAATTACCGATGCACAGTTGCAAAAAGTGTATGAAGTAGTCGAGAGTGCTTTGGAAATAGTGTAGTTTTTTAAACACGACTTTTACGAATTGATACAAATTAAAACTGTAGTGTCTTCGAGGTGAAAAAGACACAGATTTCACAGATTTCCACAGATTTTTATTTTAGTAAAATTAATCCGCGTTATCCGTGTTCCAATCAGGTTGCTAGTTTTAACCGCAAGGCACGCAAAGGATTACGCTAGGTTCGCGAAGTTTTACTCTTTGAGATAAATCTGTGCAATCTGTGTTTATCATCTTCAATACCAAAAAAAAATCCGCGTCCATCCGCTTTATCTGTGTCATCCGTGTTCCCATCACGATAGTCTTTCAATTTCAATCTGTGCAAATTTCAATCTATTTATCCGTGTCATCCGCGTTCCATTTATGCGTATAGCTAAAATCAATTTGTATAGATTTTTAATTATTTTGTGGACTTTGTGTAATTCTTTGCGACCTTTGCGGTAAATTACAATTGTCTATTTTGTCACAAATTATCTCTATAACCGCTTTGTCCTCTATTTCCCCTTTGGGCAATGACCCGAAGACCATTTGGGAAAACTATCAACATCCTTCAACTTGTTTTTCGGAGCAATTTTTAGACCATCAAAAGACTTGGGTAGCTGCTTTGGATGCCGCTTCACAACAAGAAGTTTTGGCATTACAGCAAACGGATATTAAGTACAAGTCATTAGATAAGTCGGTGTTGTATGCTATGGTCGCGGCAAGAAAAGCGTTGGCGCAGGCAGGTTGGCAAAAAGGAGGCAGTTTTGGTATCAACATCGGCTCGTCTCGAGGTGCCACCGATTTGTTCGAAAAACATTTTCAAGAATATTTAACCACGGGAAAAGCCCAAACTTTAGCTTCTCCCACGACTACTTTGGGGAATATTTCGTCTTGGGTGGCGCATGATTTGCAAAGTAATGGTCCCGAAATTTCGCATTCGATTACTTGTTCTACTGCCTTGCATGCTTTACTCAATGGAGTCGCTTGGTTGCGAGCGGGAATGGCAAATCAGTTTTTGGTAGGGGGTAGTGAAGCGCCCTTGACTGATTTTACGATAGGCCAAATGCGTGCTTTGAAGATTTATACTCAAAACAAAGAGGGTCATCATGAGCCTGTCGCACTTCAACAAGTTCAGTGTGACTATCCCAACCGTGCTTTGGATTTGGATAAAAAGCAAAACACAATGGTTTTGGGTGAAGGTGCGGCAGTATGCTGTTTAGAATTAGGAAAGAAGGAAAACGCCTTGGCTTTTATTGAAGGCATAGGTTACGCTACAGAAATTTTGGAACATAATATTTCAATCTCGGCAGAAGCTATTTGTTTTCAAAAGTCGATGGCAATGGCTCTGCAAAACACACCTTTGTCTGAAGTTGATGCTATTGTAATGCATGCGCCAGGTACCATCAAAGGGGATTTGACAGAGTACCGAGCGATTGAAAAAGTGTTTGGAAAAAATTTGCCATTACTGACTACCAATAAATGGAAAATTGGCCACACGTTTGGTGCTTCCGGAATTTTAAGTGTTGAAATGGCCATTTTGATGCTGCAACATAACAAGTTTATCGGAGTGCCTTTTCTTAGTGACGCCAACCCTTTCAGAGTTCAAAACTCTGACAGGGTTATGAAAAAAGTGCTGGTTAACGCTGTTGGTTTTGGAGGCAATGCCGTTTCGGTGTTGTTGAGTTTGTAAAATTTGGTTAACTGTTTAATCGGTTAAATTTTAGACACAGATTCCACAGATTTCACGGATTTTTAAAAAGTTTAATCGTTTAAAGCTTTGCGCCCCTTGCGTAATCCTTTGCGCCCTTTGCGGTTAAATTTTTGCCACGGATTTCACTGATGAAACGGATTTTAAATGGGTTTAATCGGTTAATTGTTTAAAGCTTTGCGCCCTTGCGGTTAAAATTTTACCACAAAGAAACACGAAGAAGTCACGAAGCTACACAAAGGAATGCTGTTGAACTTTGCGCCTTTGCGTCCTTGCGGTTAAATTTTGCACGCAGATTCCGCAGATTTTAAAGAGTTAATTATTTAAAACTTTGCGTCCCTTGCGTAAATCTTTGCGTTCTTGCGGTTAAGTTTTTCACCACAAAGAAACACGAAGAAGTCACGAAGCTACACAAAGGAATGCTGTTGAACTTTGCGCCTTTGCGTCCTTGCGGTTAAATTTTGCACGCAGATTTCGCAGATTTTAAAGAATTAATTATTTAAAACTTTGCGTCCCTTGCGTAAATCTTTGCGAACTTTGCGGTTAAGTTTTTCACCACAAAGAAACACGAAGAAGTCACGAAGCTACACAAAGGAATGTTGTTGAACTTTGCGCCTTTGCGTCCTTGCGATTAAATTTTGCACGCAGATTCCGCGGATTTTAAAGAATTAATTATTTAAAACTTTGCGTCCCTTGCGTAATCCTTTGCGCTCTTTGCGGTTAAATTTTTTTACCACAAAGAAACACGAAGAAGCCACACAAAGTAAAAGTAATGCAATTGTTGTAACGCTGAAGGAAAACTTATATGCCCTTATTTGCCTTATATGGTTCAAAATACATAGCCTATTTATAAAAAACTTCGATGATTTCGATGTTTTTTTCTTGTGAACTTAGCGGTTAAATTTTAGGCACTATAAAAAATCCGCCTCATCCGCGTTCCCAAGCTCCAATTCCTTTACTTTCTCATAAACTAAGTTGCTCTCAAAACCACGACGAAGCATATAATCACAAAACTTTTTCCTTTTTTTAAGCGCATTTTTTTCTGCAATAGATTGCCAATTCCTTTCGGCTAAAGCATTAAAAGTTTCCAAGTATTCCTCAGGGGAGATTTCTTTTAAGGCAAGTGTAATCAAGGTGTTGTTGATGTGACGCATTTTGAGTTCGTTGGTAATGCGGATTTTTCCCCAGTGTTTGATGCGGTGTTTTCCACGGGCGAAACTACAAGCGAAACGCGCTTCATTCAAGAAGTTCTGTTCAATAAGATACACAATAAGTTGGTCGATTTCGTGGGATTCTAAGCGCATGCTTCTCAATTTGGTTACCACTTCTTCGTGACAGCGCTCTTGATAGGTACAATAGTGTTCTATTTTGTGTTGGGCTTGTTGGAAGGTATAAAAAGTAGCCATTAGCATGAATAAGTTTTTTGATCTTTTGTTACAAAAATAGCGTTTTATACCTACAAAAAGCTGTCTAAATTGAAGCTTGCCTGGTGGTATTGTAAAATGGAATTTATAACCACTATAAATTAAGGGTTTACTTGTTTTTTTATCAATATTGGTTACTTTTGTGCGACTTTGCTTATTTATGTAGAATTACGCTATGTTGTTTATTTACAGAGGCTTGTTATAAAATTACTAAACATTTTTTATGAAAAGAATTTTACTTATTGCGGTTTTGTTGATGGTTCAATTGGGATTTGGGCAAGTTTCTAGTTATACTTTTTCACAATCGATAGAAACTTATGCATCTTTATCAGGAGGCACTGTTGCTCATAATGTTAGTTGGGATGATTCTGTAACCCCGAACTCAATTCCACTAGGTTTCACTTTTTATTTTAATGAGGTTGAATATACTACTTGTTCTGTCAATTCTGATGGGTATTTGACATTTGGTACCACAATTTCCGAAGCTCAGTTTAGAAATCCTATATCCTCAACTAGAGGTTATCAAGGAGCGATAAGTGCTTTGGCAATTGATTTAGTTGATGGTGGGGCTAGTATTGTTTATCAAACAATTGGAACAGCACCCAATAGAACTTTTGTAGTGCAGTGGGCAAATGCGAAGCGATATGCTGATAGGGCAGCATCTACTGAATCATTTAATTTTCAAATAAGATTAAATGAGACTTCTAACACCATTCAAGTAGTTTATGGTGATTGTAGAACCTCCTCTTCAACCGATAGAGCAACAGAAGTTGGATTAAGAGGGGCAAATAATTCAGATTTTAATAATAGAATAGTAACGAATAACTGGACTTCTTCAACAGCAGGAACTGCTAATAACGCAATTTGTAATACGGGAAATGATGCTGGGGAACTTCCAACAAATGGTTTAACTTACAAATGGACGCCAGTTCCTCCAACCATTACTAGTTTAAGTTCAACAAATGGTTGTGCAGGTTCAACGATTATTATAAATGGCACAAGATTAACTGGTGCAACTGCCGCGAATGTTAGGATTGGTGGTACACCAGTAGCTTCAATTACTTCAATTTCTTCGACTCAAATAGTTGCAGTTGTAGGATCTGGTACCACCGGATTAGTAACAGTTACTAAAGCAAGTGGTACAGCTACAAGCGCTAGTACTTTTACAGTTAATCCTGCTCCTACATCTTCCAATGCTGGTGTAGATCAATCAGGTAATTCAACTTCTTATACTTTATCAGCAAATACGCCAACTGTAGGGACTGGAGCTTGGTCAATAATTAGTGGGCCAAATACCTCACTCACTCAATTTAGTAATGTTTCTAATCCTGCTGCTATATTTACACCTTCAGTATCAGGATCTTTTGTATTGAGTTGGACCATTACCAATGGCAGCTGTACATCCTCTGATCAGATAGCAATTACTCCATGTATCAACAACTTAATTACAAATGGAGATTTTGCTAATGGAGGAACAGGATGGACATTTGCAACTACTAAAGGTCGCTATGTTGAGACTAATCCTGAAAATATTTATTTTAGTACCGGTAATCCTGGTTCTACCGCTGAATTAGATAGTGAAGCGTCACTAAGACAAACGGTAACAGTAACACCAGGTGTTTCTTATACCTTAAGTTTTGTCTATGCACTAAGGGGAGGAGCTACAAGTCCTGGTGCTGTAGATGTTAAAGTCATTGGCGGGACTACACCAGTGTCTACCATTTTTACTACCACAAGTAATATCCCTTCTACAGAAACTTTTACTTTTACACCTTCAAGTACTTCTATTGCAATTGAGTTTTTTAATAGTTTAAGTGGTTCTAGTACACTTGGTACGATTATAGACAACATTGTTTTAGTGCCTTCGAGTCAAGTGACTCCTTCTGCGACTACAATTCCAAAAGGAGTTTTTAATACTTTAGCTTCTTGTGCAGGAACTCCTGTGCAATTAGATGTAGAAAATGTGCCTAGTACTGGAGTTACGTATTCTTGGACAGGTTCGGCTGGAGTAACATTTTCTGCAACAAACATTAAAAATCCAATTGCAACTTTTACAAATAATGGTTTGAATGAAGCTACAGTTACTGTAACAACAGCTGGAGGTTGTATTTCATCTTCTACTACTTATGTTAATATTAATAGAACAAATGGGCCAACGATTACGACTACAGCAACACCTGCTGTAGTTTTAGCAGTTTGCCAAAGTGTTGGTGCTCAAACCACAAGTATGGCTTATACAGCCACTACTAATTCACCAACGAGCTATAGAATTGATTGGAATACTTTAGCCGATCAGGGTAGTACTGCATTTACTACTGGAGGCAGTTTAACAGGAATTGTTGTTCCCGCAGGAACACCCGCAGGTACCTATACAGGAACAATGATAGTAACTAATGCAAACTGTTCGTCTACGAAAGCAATTAGCTTAACCGTTGGTAAAACCGCAAGTTCCGCTTCGTCTAGTCCTACCTTGTGTCAAAATTCCTTAATGACACCTATAACTCATACTACTATTGGTACTACAAGTATTGGTAGTCCTTCAGGTTTGCCTACTGGTGTTTCAGCTGCTTGGGCATCAAATGCCATTACAATTAGTGGTACTCCAACACAATCAGGGACATTCAATTATAGTATTCCGTTAACAGGAAGTTGTTCGGGTGCAGTAAACGCGACGGGAACCATAACGGTAAATCCATTACCAGTAGCCCCTACAGTTGGCACGATAACAAATGTTACTTGTTCTTCAACTACAGGTAGTGTTGTATTGAGTGATTTGCAAAATGGTTGGACTATTACCCAATCAGGAACTGCGCCAGGAAGTTATACTTCATCAGGCACGAGTTATACCGTTACAGGATTAGCGGTTGGAGATTATACCTTTACGGTAAAAAATGGAACTTGTACTTCAGCTAGCACACCAAATGTTCCCATCATTGACGCTTCTAGTGCCACATGGAATGGTAGTGGATGGGTTGGCAGTATTGCACCTGATGCTACTAAAAACATTATCATAGCTTCTTCCTTAGGTTCTCCTTTTGCAGCTAATTTAACAGGTTGTTCCTTAACGATTAATACAGGAGTTACTGCCACAGTTCCTTCAGGAGTTACGTTAACAATAACAAATGCTGTAACAACCAATGGGCAATTGATTTTCGAAAACAACGCAAGCTTGGTGCAAACCACCAATGCCACGAATACTGGAGCTATAGAATACCGTCGCACTTCTTCTCCGATGAAGAACTTCGATTTTACGTATTGGGCTTCACCGGTAAGTGGGCAAACGGCAAAATTATTATCTCCAAATACCTTATGGGATAAGTATTTTAGATTTAGTGGTTCGGCTAATGATTGGGTTTTTGATGACGGCGAAATGAAACCTGGAGTTGGATTCATTATCCGCACGCCCAAACCTGGGATTTATGGGTCACCTTATCCAGAAACAGTTGTCATGCCTTATGCACAACCAGTGGCTTTCAAAGGGGTTGCAAATAATGGGGATTATACCTTTACTGCAGGGGCAGGTCAATTCAATTTGATAGGGAATCCGTATCCATCGGCAATTGATGCGGATAAATTTATCAATGCCAATAGTGGTATTATCAATGGGGCATTGTATTTCTGGACACATAATACCGCTATTGCACCAAGTGGTTCGGATTATGTGTATACCGCCGATGATTATGCGAGTTATACCTTAACTGGTGGAACAGGAACAGGAAATTTTGTAGATACCAATGGTAATGGAATTATGGAACCAAATGAAGAAATGGTTTCCAATAGACCAATTGGAAAAATTGCTGCAGGTCAATCGTTTTTTGTAGAATCGCAACCTACACCCACTGCTACACAATTTGTGTTCAATAACAGTATGCGTGCAACCGGTAACAATTCACAGTTTTTTAAACAAGTCAATACTAAGAAGTCAACCAAATTAGAAAAAAACCGTATTTGGTTGAACTTAACCAATAGTGGCGGTGCTTTCAAACAATTGTTAGTGGGTTACATTACGGGAGCTACCAATGATTGGGATAATTTGTATGATGGATCAACATTTGATGGGCAAGAGTTTGTAGATTTCTACAGTGTCAACCAAGGAAAAAACTTAACCATTCAAGGACGCACTTTGCCATTCGTAGACACTGATATAGTGCCTTTGGGTTACCGAAGTACAATTGCTGGATCATTCGACATCAGCATCGATAATAGAGATGGTGCTTTGACCAATCAAGAAATTTGGTTGGAAGACAAAAAGACCAACACCATGCATGATTTAACCAAAGGGAAATATACTTTTATAGTGATCGACGGAGTAGAGAACGACCGCTTTGTATTGAAATACACCAACAAAACTTTAGGTACCGAGGATAATGAATTGGCGAATAAAGCTCTTATTGTAAGTGTTAAAAATAAAAAAATCACCGTTACGTCTTCTGCAGAAGCGATCACGCAAGTACAGGTTTTTGATTTGTTGGGAAGAAAAGTGTACGACAAATCGAAAATTAACACCCAAGAATGGACCCTTTCGAATTTATCTTTGAGTAATCAAATCTTGATTGTAAAAACTACTTTGGCCAACGGCGCCATCAGCAATAAGAAGATTAGTTACTAAAAAAAGTATCTTATTTTTTACAAACCCTTTCAAAGTCCAGTATTTTGAAAGGGTTTTTTTTGCTCGCTTGTAAATTTATTCAGATTATTATTGTTTAAGTTTTTTATACTTAATAAACATAAGACACTGAAAATTAGTTGTTTCTGAAATTTTTAAAGTAAAATACGTTTAATAATAGCTAATATTATTGTAAATGATATTTAGTTTAGAGTTGTTATCCATAATTTTGCAAACCCCTAAAATTAGGCACATTACGTTTTTAAACTATTGAGTTTGATATTGATTTTTAAAAGATTAAAAAAGGAGATAAATAAAATTTAAGAAAAGGTTACATGTTTGAATCAGGATTTTTTGCAAGGATAAATGAAGTATGTTTTAGGAATTTATGGTTTTTTTTACTGTTTTTACCATTTTTTGGACTAGGTCAAGCCTTATCGGGCAATTACATTATTGGTGCGTCACAACCTGCTCCCTTTAATACGATTACCAATGCTGTAGCCAGAATTAACAGCTCTGGTGTTTCGGGTCCGGTTACTTTTTTGTTAGACGATGCTATTTATTCGGCTTCAGAATCATTTCCTATTACTATCAATGCTTTTGCAGGTGCTAGTGCTGTTAATACGTTAACCATAAAACCAAATACAGGTAAAACAGTTTTGATTCGAGCTAACAATTCTGGTGCAACAGAAGTAGCAAGTGTTATTGATTTGAATGGTGCGGATTATGTTGTTTTTGATGGAAATAATGGCTCGGTAAACAAAGCATTGACGGTTTATAATAACTCAACAGTGCACACTTCTCCAAAAACTGTTTTTTGGTTACGAAATACGGCTTCGTTCAATCAAGTTAGAAATCTTAACATACAACAGAATTTTTCAGCTGTAAGTGATTTTTCCTTAGGAATTTTTGCTGGAGGCTCTTCAATTAGTACGGCTAGTAATGCTAATAATCCCAATACAACAGTCAATAATGTAAACTTTGTTGATGTGAAGCATTTGTTGTATGTGAACGGAATAGATGAAACAGGAAATGCTAATTGGACGGTTAGTAACACTACAAATACTACTACAAATGCTGTAAATAAGCCTTTTGCAGGTATAGTTTTAACTAAAACTTCAAATTTTATTATAGCCAATAACATCTTGTCTAATTTATCTGAGACTAATCTTGCCTATGGAAATTTCCCTTTTGCAGGAGGAATAGTGGTAACCGCGAACAATGGGATCATTTCAAATAATCAAGTTAGTGATGTGATAAGTAGTATCGCCAAAACTGCTTTTGGGATTTATATAACGGGTAATAATATTACATTAGCCAATAATGTTGTTTCAAATGTAGCCTCAATTGGAGGTGGAGGAACAGCAACACAAAATGGTTTTGGAATCATACTAGATGGAGCTAATAATACTAAGATATATTATAATAGCGTTCGTTTGGGAGTGAATCAAACTTCAGGGATATCTGCTCCCATTTATATAGAAAGTAATTGTAATGCATTAGATATACGTAATAATATTTTTATAAACGCTCAAACAAGTGGAAGCACCAGAGTTGCTTTCTACTCAGCTGGAATGGATACGAGTAAGTTTCTGAATTTAGATTATAACAACTATGTTTCTGCTCAGCATATTGGTTCCTGGGGCGATTATTATACTCCTTCGAATTTAAAAACAACGCTAGCGAATTGGAAATCTGCTACAGCCAAAGAAGCTAATGCTAAAAATATAACTCCAGATTTTGTATCAAATACAACTTTACGATTGCAGCAAACTTTGAATAATGAATCGCTACAAGGTATTGCATTAGCAGCTGTTGTCACAGATATAGATGGGGAGAATCGTGTTAAACCTTATATGGGAGCAGATGAATTTACTTGCACACTGCCACCTACCACTTCTTTTGGTGCCACGCAAAGCATCTGTTATAATCGTGAGGTAGCTAGTCCAAATATTGGAGGCGTTACTTTTTCATCCGTTCCTTTTAATAGATATGTAACGCTTAATGTTATTCAAGGTTTACAATACAGAATAGCAACCACCGCTACCAACATAGGTTTAATAAAAAAAATAACCCTTTATAATAATGCAACACCAGCTGTTGCGTTAAGCAATTTCTCAGCATCTAGCACTACTACCAGTGCCTCTTTGGATTGGACGGCTTCGTTTACAGGTGTTTTGAGGATTGAATTTACACCCACAATTTGCCAAAGTAGTGCCAATACGGATACTTTAACGGCAACATTTATCGGTGGTAATAATACTATCGACAATCCTAATGCAGCAGGAACCAATTCATGGGTAGGGCATGTGTATGATTTTTCTAATGCTGTAGGAGTACCCCCAACAGACGCTAATGCTTTTGCTAATTATTTAGGGAATTTTACACAAGCAAATACGGTCTCAGGTACTACAAGGTCATTTGTTCAAGGATATGGAGGTACCGATACTTGTTTCCCTTTTACGGCTAGCGGCACCTCACAAACGGTTCGCACGGATACTTTTGCGGTTCGATATAAAATGCAAACTACATCAGCGGTCTATCCAGCAGGATGTTATTTCGTGAATGTTAGAGGAGACGATGGAGTTCGATTATATATAGATGGAGTTCTAGTCTTTAATGCATGGGAGCAACAAGGGCCAAGTAATTTTAGGAATGTTTTGGTTTCTTTGACAGGAAACAGCTTATTGGAGTTTGATTTTTATGAAAAGGGTGGAGAAAACGTATCTGATTTTACTATTTTTCCAGTTGATGCTGCAACGTTAAGCACTATAAATGCGATCACTCCTGCGGGGACGACTATTAGATGTGTCAATACAAACACTCTTTTAACTGGATCTGGTGTAGCAACGCAGGATAATAGCAATAATAAAATACCACCAGTAAGCTTTCAATGGCAATCCTCAACAGACAATGTTAATTGGACAGATATTGCTAGCGCAACAGGTAAAGATTATATCGTTCCCGGTACTAATCCCGTGACAGCGACTCAAGTTTATTATAGAAGAAACTTAAAAGGTACTACCGTGAATTCTTCAGGCTGTGTGTATAGCTCCAATGTTGTGACCATAATTACCGGCACAACTGGTACCCCAACAGCGCCAACATATACTCCAGGGACAGAAGTTACTTGTTCTAGTTTTAAGGCAAATTGGAATACTGTATCTTCGGCGACAAGTTATAGATTGGATGTTTCAACTGGAAGTGGTTTTACCTCATTTGTTTCAGGATACAGTAATTTAAATGTTGGATTTGTCACTTCATTTAATGTTACAGGCTTAGGTATTGGTACCTATTATTATCGAGTAAGAGCCGTTGGATGTAATGGAAGTACAAGTGCAAATGTCAATACGCCTCTAGGTTATCAAACGGTTGTTCTTGATAGTCCTGGTACTCCCGCAGTTGGCACCATAACAAATGTTACTTGTTCATCAGCAGGTAGTGTTGTGTTGAATAATTTGCCTTCAGGGTCTTGGACAATCAATCAAATAGGTACATCTACTGCAGCGTATTCAGGTTCTGGAACGAGTTATACGGTTACAGGATTGACCGCAGGTAATTATACGTTTACTGTAACAAGAGGATGCACTTCATTGCCAACAATAAATGTTCCTATTATAAATTCTTCAAGTACCACATGGAATGGTTCTTCTTGGAGTAATGGTATCCCAGATGCCACAAAAAATGCTATAGTCTCAACAGTAGTACCCAATTCTCCTTTTACTTCGAATTTAACGGCTTGTGCATTGACTATAAGTTCCGGGGTTATCGCAACAGTTCCCACTGGAGTTACTTTGACCATCACGAATGCCGTTACGACCAACGGGCAGTTAATTTTCGAAAACAACGCAAGCTTGGTACAAACCACAAATGCCACGAATACCGGAGCTATAGAATACCGTCGTAAATCATCCCCAATGAAAAATTTTGATTTTACGTATTGGGCTTCGCCAGTAAGTGGGCAAACGGCAAAATTATTATCCCCAAATACCTTATGGGATAAGTATTTTAGATTTAGTGGTTCGGCTAATGATTGGGTTTTTGATGACGGCGAAATGAAACCTGGAGTTGGATTCATTATCCGCACGCCCAAACCTGGGATTTATGGGGCACCTTATCCAGAAACAGTTGTCATGCCTTATGCACAGCCAGTAGCTTTCAAAGGCGTTCCAAACAATGGGAATTATTCCTTTATTGCTGGTGCTAATCAAATGAATCTACTTGGGAATCCTTACCCATCAGCAATTGATGCGGATAAGTTTATAATTGATAATGTTAATATTATTGATGGTGCGTTGTATTTTTGGACGCACAATACTGCAATCGCGCAGAGTGGCTCGGACTATGTTTATACCGCTGATGATTATGCGAGTTATACCTTAACTGGTGGAACCGGAACTGGAGTTGGAAATTTTGTAGATGCCAATGGTAATGGAGTTATGGATCCAAATGAAGAAATGGTTTCCAATAAACCACTTGGAAAAATTGCTGCTGGTCAATCTTTTTTTGTAGAATCCAAAGCCATACCTACTGCTACTCAATTTGTATTCAATAATAACATGCGTGTGGCGGGTAACAATTCGCAGTTTTTTAAACAAGTAACCAATACCAAAAAAACAACCACTATCGAGAAAAACCGTATTTGGTTGAATTTAACCAACAGCGGTGGAGCGTTTAAGCAATTGCTAGTAGGTTATATTACTGGAGCGACCAACGATTGGGATAATTTATATGATGGACTAACTTTTGATGGGCAAGAGTTTGTCGATTTTTATAGTGTCAACCAAGGAAAAAATCTGACCGTTCAAGGGCGTGCTTTACCCTTTTCTGAAAAAGACGAAGTGCCTTTGGGGTACCGCAGTACTATTGCAGGAACTTTCAATATTAGTATCGACAACAGAGACGGCGCTTTGGCAGGTCAAGCCATTTGGTTGGAAGACAAAAAGACCAATACCATGCATGATTTAACCAAAGGTAAATATACTTTTATAGCAATAGACGGAGTAGAGAACGACCGCTTTGTCTTGAAATACACCAACAAAACTTTAGGAACAGATGATAATGAACCGGTGGATAAAGCTTTAATTGTAAGTGTTAAAAATAAAAAAATCACCGTTACGTCCTCGGCAGAAGCGATAACACAAGTACAGGTTTTTGATTTGTTAGGAAGAAAAGTGTACGACAAATCGAAAATCAACACTCAAGAATGGACCCTTTCGAATTTATCTTTGAGTAATCAAATCTTGATTGTAAAAACTACTTTGGCCAACGGCGCCATCAGCAATAAGAAGATTATTTATTAAAAAAATAACTGTTTAATTGTAAACCCTTTCAGAGTACTTGACTTTGAAAGGTTTTTTTACTTTGAAAGGGTTTAGTTTTAACATGAAATATTTTTCTTAAATATCACTAAATCTGGGTATTGTCTATTAGAATGCAACTTAATATTTTTATTACAACAAATACTGTTAATTTATAAAAATACTAATAGTGCTCTAATTTTAATTTTATGCCTTTGAAAATAAAGAATACGTTGCTCTTGTTTTTAGTTCTTAGTTTTGGTTGTATTCCAGTTTTTGGTCAACAAGGAAAAGTTGATCCTACCTTTAACACCTACGACGATGGTCTTTTAGGGGATGGTTTTGATAATACCGTTAGAACTTTAGCCGTTCAATCCGATGGGAAGTTGATAGTTGGTGGGGATTTTCTAACTTTTAATGGGATGGCAACACCTTATTTATGCCGGTTAATGCCTGATGGATCTAAGGATGTGTCTTTTACTTTAGGAACAGGTTTCAATAATAAAGTTTATGCTTGTCTACTGCAACCTGATGGTAAAATCGTGGTAGCTGGATCTTTTACCCAATTCAATGGTGCAACAGTGGGACGTTTAGTCCGCTTGAATTCAGATGGAACTCGTGATGCTTCATTCTCGTCTTCGCTTGGCGCCACCAATAATATCATATACGATATGACGTTACATCCCGATGGGAGTATTTTTTTGGTGGGAAGTTTTACGAATTTTAATGGAACTACTACCAATAGAATTGTGAAAATTTTAGGTAATGGAACAGTGGATACTACTTTTGCGATTGGAACAGGAGCTTCGGGTTTGATAGAAAAAGTTGAACTTCAATCCGATGGAAAAATTATTATTGGAGGAGATTTTGATGTATTCAACGGTGTTAGTGTTGGTAAAATTGCTCGATTGAAGGCCGATGGTAGTTTGGATACTAGTTTTACAAGTGGGCTTGGCTTTAACAATAACGTCAATGCCATAGGCATTCAAACCGATGGTAAAATCATTTTGGGAGGTTCATTTACCTCTTATAACGGAAATGTAGCCAATCGAATTGTAAGAGTAAACACCGACGGATCTGTAGATTCTTCTTTTGTTTCTGGCACAGGATTTAGTTTGGGGGCAGTTGAGACTATTTTGATTAATTCTAGTGGAGAACTTATGTTGGGTGGTTCTTTCTCGGGAACTTATAATGGAGTAGCAGTCAATAGAGTGCAACTTTTCAATCCAAATGGTAGCATAAATACCGCATTTGATATGGGTAATGGTCCAGCTTCTGCCAGTGTTTTTGCCTTAGAATACTTGATGGATACTTCTTGGTTTGTCGGAGGTTCTTTCTCCATTTTTGATGATCAAAATCAAGGGAAATTAGCCAAGATTGATACGCAAGGCGCTTTGGATATTGGATATCTAACTTCGGGAGTGGGGCTGAACAACAGCGTTTCAAAATTACTTCCGCTATCAGACAAAAGTGTAATAGTTGTTGGGAATTTTACACAATTTAATGGTGGAGTCGCTCCTAGAATCACTAAACTCAACGAAGCAGGCGAAATGGATATCAGTTTTAATGGCTCTGGTCAAGGAGCTAATGCTACTATTCGAAATGCAACGGTACAATCCGATGGAAAAATAATCATTGTCGGTAATTTTACTTCGTTTAATGGAATAGCTGTTAATCGAATTGCTCGATTATTAGCTAATGGTAGTGTTGATGCTTCGTTTAATATTGGATCAGGGTGCAACGGACAAGTGTATGGAGTAGCGATTCAGTCGGATGGAAAAATTATCATCGTGGGTAATTTTTCTACTTACAATGGAATTCCTGCTGTAAAAATTGCGCGTTTATTTCCTGATGGCAGTTTAGATTCAAGTTTTATTTCGGGTTCTGGTGCCGAAGATGGGATAGTCGAAACCATAGCTTTGCAATCGGATGGTAAAATAATAGTAGGTGGGCATTTTACGATGTTTAACGGAATTTCTGCTCGCAGAATCATTCGATTAAACGCTGATGGGAGCATAGATACTAGTTTTTCGATCGGAACTGGGTTTGATGCTGCCGTTTATAGCTTAGCGGTTCAACCCGATGGCAAAATTATGGTCGGAGGTTCTTTTGCTGCTTTTAATGGAAATGCAAGACGAAGAATCGTTCGCCTAAATTCTGATGATAGTTTAGATACTAGTTTCAGTATAGGATCAGGATTCAGTAACGGAACGGTTCGTGATATTTTGATTCAGCCGAATGGTAGACTGCTACTTGGAGGCACATTTTCTGGAACTTACAATGGAGCGACAGTCAAAAGGATGCTTCGCTTACAAGCGAATGGTACTGTTGACGGAAGTTTTTTGGTCAATTTGAATGGTACACTTTCTACCATGGCTTTAACTTCAGATGAAAAAGTGTTGATTGGAGGTACCTTCAATTCAGTTTCTGGAATTACGAAACATCGAATTGCTAGACTCATGTTGTGTGTAGACCAAACCAAAAGAATAGCTGGAACTTGGACTAATGGTGCGCCAACTCCGGGGAAAGAATTGCTTTTTGAGGATCATTTTGCCATTGTCAACACTACCTATGCTTGCAATTGTTCGATTGCTTCAGGTTTTGAAGTAAAAGTCAACGCTGGAAATACTTTAGCTTTGCGATACCAATATGACGGGAGCGGACTTTTGATACTTGAAAATGAGGCAAGTTTGCATCAATTAGATGATCAGAGTAGTAATTCTGGGGTATTGCAAATGAAAAGAAATACGACTCCAATTCGGAAAATGGATTATACTTATTGGTCGAGTCCTGTGCAAAATCAGAAACTAATCGATGTCTCACCATTGACACTTTTTGATAAATTTTTCTCTTTTGATGGGGCAGCTAATGACTGGAAAGAGGAATTGCCTTCTGCGGTAATGACCATCGGAAGGGGCTATATTATTAGAGGTCCACAAGATTTTTCTACCACGCTGCCTTCAGTTTATCAAGCTGTTTTTATAGGAATTCCGAATAATGGAACATATCGTTTTCCGGTGGGAAGTGATCAATACAATTTGATAGGAAATCCATATCCTTCAGCCATTGATGCTGATTTGTTTATGACTGATGAGAATAATGCAAGGATTATTTATGGTGCTTTGTATTTTTGGACACATAATACGCCTATTCAACAAAGTGGTTCAAATTATATTTATGTAGCTGATGATTACGCAACTTATAACCGTACAGGAGGTACAGGAGCGGTAAAAGATGCCGCCGTATCAGGAGGTCCAATTCCATCGGGTAAGATTGCATCTGGTCAATCCTTTTTTGTGGGGACAACGTCCAGTATTCCAGTTAATAGTAAGTTTGAATTTAAAAATAGTATGCGAGTAATTGGTCAAAACACTCAATTTTTCAAACAAGCAACAGTCAAAGAAACAGCAGCTATCGAAAAAAACCGCATTTGGTTGAACATGACCAATAGTGGAGGCGCTTTCAAACAATTGTTAGTTGGCTACATTACAGGCGCAACCAACGATTGGGATAATTTGTATGACGGGCCGAGTTTTGATGGGCATGAATTTGTAGATTTTTATAGCATCAACCAAGGGAGAAACCTGAGTATTCAAGGACGTGCCTTGCCCTTTGAAGCAACTGATATAGTGCCTTTGGGGTATCGGAGTACTATTGCTGGTTCCTATGACATCAGCATTGACAACAGAGACGGGGCTTTGGCGAGACAAGAGATTTGGTTGGAGGATAAAAAAAACAACACCCTTCATGAGTTGACCAAAGGGAAGTACACCTTTACCGCCATAAATGGGGTGGAAAATGACCGATTTTTATTGAAGTATACTAATAAAACATTAGACACCCATGATAATGAATTAGTGAATAAGGCATTAATTATAAGTGTGAAAAACAGAAAAATCAACCTTACGTCCTCGAAAGAAGCGATAGTACAAGTACAGGTGTTTGATTTGTTAGGTCGGAAAGTTTACGATAAATCTAAAATTAATGCAAAAGAATGGTCGATTTCGACTTTGCTTTCCAGTGAACAAACTTTCATTGTAAAAACCAGGTTGGCCAACGGAGCCATCAGTAACAAGAAGATTATTTACTAAAGAAAGCTTTTAACTAAAAACCCTTTCAGAGGCTATAGTGCTTTGAAAGGCTTTTTCTTTTACAGTTAGATTGGTTAATTGGTTAACTGTTTCAACTTTATCCGATTTAATTTTTTCCATAAAGCACCACAAAGAAAGCACTAAGAAACATAAAGCAATACTGTATAACTTTGCGTCTTTGTGTCTTTGCGGTTAAATTTTTTCGGTGTCTTTTAAGGCTTTTTTATTTTTATAATCAATCCATGCTTGCCCTTTTATTTTTCGCATGGCAGTATCAAAATAGCGCATGATAAAAACATTATAAACAGCTTTGGATAAATTAGAAATTCTTCTTGGGAAGGCTCGTAAACTCATAGAAAAACCAGGAGTTTGATACTTCATGTAGTGCCAATAGCCTTCAGGCATATAAAGCATTTCTCCGTGATTTAATGTTGTGATGAGTCCTTGCGCTTTTTTTAAGGCTGGGAATTTTTCAAAATCTGGATTATCAAAATCAATATCTTCTCTTGTGATTAAAGCATGAGGCACTTTATATAAATAAGGGGTTTGATCAGGGGCAAATAGCATGCATTGCTTTTTACCATGAAAATGGAAATGTAGAATATTGGAATAGTCAATATCATAATGCATAAAAACTTTAGAGTTTTCGCCTCCAAAAAACAACATAGGCAATTGTTTGACCAAACGAAGTCCTATATTAGGCCATTTAAAATCATTTTGAAGTATGGGTACTTCTTTCATTAATTCGTATAAAAAAATACGATAATTTGTGGGTTTTGATTGCAATAGATCAATATAATCGGCCATTTTCATGCTAGCATGAGCTGCATTGAATCCGTCTTTATGCGATACTGGGCGATCATCGTATAAGGGAACGATTTTGTCCCCTGCGATCGTTTTTATATAATTGAGATTCCACTTTTCGTATGCAGGCCAATCTTGGGTCAATTTTTGGATAACTACGGGCTTTTGTTTTTTAATGTATTGAGTATAAAAATCCTCTTTCGAAATGGTTTCAACACGTTCAATTTCAGTAAGATTCAGTTTCATAGATGGAAATTAAAAATTAAAAAAAAAGCTCTTAGTTTTTAGGCTAAGAGCAAAGTTAATAAAGCTTTAATTTATGGTAAAATATTTTCACTTATTCTTAAGAGAAGCTTCTATGTTTTTTTCGATCGTGTGACCTGGTCTAGACCATTTTGGTTTTTCACCAAGAGCAGTAAATTTTGAATTTTCTGCTTCAACGGTTTCGGGCTGCATGATTTTAATGAATGGTTTTTGTGGAGTTAAGCCAAGCATTTCAAACATTTTCATATCTTCATTTACATCTGGATTTGGGGTGGTTAGCAATTTGTCTCCTGCAAAGATAGAATTGGCTCCCGCAAAGAAACACAAAGCTTGTCCTTCTCTACTCATGTTCATTCTACCGGCAGATAAACGCACTTGAGTTTCCGGCATTACAATTCTAGTAGTGGCTACCATTCGAATCATTTCCCAAATCTCCACTGGTTTTTCTTCTTCCATTGGGGTTCCTTCAACGGCAACAAGTGCATTAATTGGCACAGATTCCGGTTGAGGATTCAAGGTAGAAAGTGCTACCAACATTCCAGCGCGGTCTTCGATACTTTCTCCCATTCCAATAATCCCTCCACTACAAACGGTTACATTGGTTTTACGAACATTTTCTATAGTTTGTAAACGGTCTTCAAAACCACGCGTTGAAATTACTTCTTTGTAATATTCTTCTGAGGTGTCTAAGTTGTGATTGTAAGCATATAAACCAGCTTCCGCTAAACGTTTGGCTTGATTTTCGGTAAGCATCCCTAAAGTACAGCATACTTCCATGTCTAATTTATTGATCGTACGAACCATTTCCAATACTTGATCAAATTCTGGTCCGTCTTTTACATTTCGCCAAGCCGCTCCCATGCAAACTCTTGAGGACCCTCCTGATTTGGCTCTCAAGGCCTGTGCTTTCACTTGACTTACAGACATCAAATCATTACCTTCTATTTCGGTGTGGTATCTTGCGGCTTGTGGGCAATAGCCACAATCTTCAGGACAACCCCCCGTTTTTATAGATAACAAAGTTGAAACTTGAACCACATTTGGATCATGATTGGTTCTATGAATAGATGCTGCTTCATATAGCAAATCCATTAAGGGTTTATTATATATGGCAATGATTTCTTCTTTGGTCCAATTGTGTTTTGTACTGCTCATAGATGCATTTTTAGTGCGACAAAAGTAATCAAATTGTTTTGAAGTAGCAATTTGAGTCCACTAAAAGCTTTTTTTATTTGGCGACTAGGAATCCGTTACCATGCGATTATTCCAATACAATAAAAGCAGCATAGTAACAACAACGGTTGAGGCAATGCCTTCAAAGAGTAAGCAAATACTATATGTCATTACGGAAGGGTTGCCACCAAAAAGAAAGGTTTTGGATAGTGATTGTACAAATTCGTCTCCGCCCTGCAGGTAACTATAAATAATTAATCCGATGATACTCAAAAAAACGCCAATTAATGAAGTTTTCATAGCCGATTTCGCATTGTTGGCAAGTAGAACCTGCCCATCATGGACATTCATCATTATGGTGCGATTTACTCCATACAATACAAAAAGGGTGTTGAATAAACGCAGATAGAACACATCTGATAAACCGATAACATTCATGACCAAAAAATAGATAGCTATCCCAAGGAAAATAAGAAAGCCGTTTTGAAATTCTCTTGAAAGTTTCATAATATAGTTTTTTAGTGGTTAATTATAATATTGAAAATGAATTATTTACCAATAAAGTTACTAAAAAAATGAATTGAAAATTTATTTTATCCAAGATTAACTTTTGTTAACCAAATTATAAACGCGCTATATAGTCTCTTGAATCACTTTCGTCTTGCGCTAACTGGGCTTTTAGTAAATCAATAGTTTGAAATTTATGTTCCCAACGCAAGCGATGTAGAATAGAAATGGTAAGTTCTCGGTGGTATACATCTTTGTCAAAATCCAAAAAATGGACTTCTATGCTCTGTTTTTCGCCACCCACAGTTGGATTAAAACCAATATTCATCATGCCATAAATGGTTTGGTGATTGATGTGGCTTTTTACTACATACACCCCATTTTTTGGTATTAGTTTAAAATCTTCAGCAATGGCAATGTTGGCAGTGGGGAAGCCAATAGTTCTTCCTAATTGCTTTCCTTTAACAACTTTTCCAGAAATGGGATAAGGATAGCCTAAGTAAGTCGCAGCTAATGTTAAGTCGCCTTCCAAAATAGCATTTCTTATTTTGGTTGAACTTACCGAAATAGCATTTATTTCTTGCGCAGTAATTTGTTCTACCTCAAAATTATAGATTTTGCCATACGTGATTAAATCATTAATGTTAGCGGTTCTGTTTCTTCCAAAACGATGGTCGTAACCAATGATAATTTTTTGAATATTAAAGCGATTGACTAAGATATCTCTAACAAATTCTTCGGCAGTTAATTTAGAAAAAGTGGTGTCAAAAGGGTGTATCACCAAATTTTCTATACCCAATTGCTCTAATAATTCAATTTTTTCAGCAATCGTATTGAGTAATTTAATATCTGATTTTTCTTGAAGCACCATTCTGGGGTGTGGAAAAAAAGTTAGGACTACACTTTCATAAGTCCCATGTAAGGTGCTTTGGGTTACTTTGTTTAATATGGTTTTGTGTCCAAAATGAACGCCATCAAAAGTACCTAAAGTTAGTATCGTTTTTTTGGTAGCAACAAATTCGCTTATGGAGTGAAAAATCTTCAAAATGACTAATTTAAAAGTTGCAAATTTATACTATCTATTTTAAAAGAAACAACAGAAAGAGTATCATTTTCAAAATAACCAAAGCAGCTATTACTTCAAGTCACTAATGGGATACAACTCTTTTATATTCTTAATTTGAATAATTTTAGAGTGTTTCTAGCATTGAGGTTCTTGTTTTTTTACTCTAATTTTGTTGAATAATGTTAAGAGGTGACATTTTATTTGTAATTTTTGTTTATCTTTTTAGAAAAAAAATACAACAAATTTTTATTTTTAAGATAAAAAGCTAGAAACGATCAAGATAAATGTAGTAACTTTAATACCTCAAAATCACCATTTAATGAAAAAAAAGATACTTTTTTTAGTTCTATTTTGTGTTGCTGTTTTTGCTCAAGCCCAAAATAGTGTGTTTTGGAAACCTATTTCGAAAGCTTCTATTTCTAGTCGGAGTTTGTCCCAAGCAGAAAGAGAAAATGAAAGTTTGTATGAATTGAACAACAAAGTTTTCATATCAACTTTAAGCTCAGTAAAAGGAAAAACTTACGAACAAGCGACAGAAGAAATAAGTTTGCCGAATATTTTTGGAAAAATAGAACGTTTTTTAGTCTGGGAATCTTCTAATTTTGATCCGATTTTACAGGCGCAATTTCCCAATATTCAATCATTTAGTGGAAAAGGTATTACGGATCCCAATGCAACCGTTTATTTTAGTGTTTCAGACTACGGGGTTCAAACGATGGTTTTGCGTAACAATGGTCAACCTGCAGAATTTATGGAACCCATAAAAGGCGAAACTCAAAAGTATGTGTTGTATCAATCTGATAAAAATGCCAAAGGCGAATTACCTCTGAGTTGTACTACAGAAGAAAAAGTTTTGACTACAAGCTTACTGTCTAAGTCAACGATTACTGCGTCGAGTGATCGTGTTTTTCGAACCATGCGATTGGCCTTGTCTTGTACCGGCGAATATACAGCTTATCATAAGGGAACTGTGCAAGGTGCTTTGGCCGCTATGAATGCTACCATGACAAGAGTCAATGGGGTTTTTAATAGGGATTTGGCTTTAAAATTGGTTATCATTGCAGATAACAGTAAGGTGATTTATACGAATGCAGCAACCGATCCTTATACAGCAGTAACTGGAGGAAAAGCACCTACTGAATGGAATCAAGAGCTACAAACAACTTTAACAAGTGTTATTGGTGAATCAAATTATGACATTGGTCATTTATTTGGAGCTTCTGGTGGGGGCGGAGATGCTGGTTGTATAGGCTGTGTGTGTAACTCAGGTAAAGGAAGTGCCTATACTTCTCCGTCAAATAATAAACCTGAAGGAGATACATTTGATATCGATTTTGTGGCGCATGAATTTGGGCATCAGCTAGGTGCTACCCATACTTTTTCGCATGATATTGAAGATACCGGAACGAATGTAGAGCCTGGAAGTGGTTCGACTGTCATGGGGTATGCAGGTATTACTGACTATGATGTGCAATCCAATTCTGATGATTACTTTGCATTTGTTAGTATTAAACAAATTCAAGAAAATCTAGCTACCAAAACATGTCCTGTTCCAACAGCTATAACCACGGCTGTTTTTGGAGTAAATGCAGGACCTGATTATACGATTCCTAAAAGCACTCCATTTGTGTTGAAAGGAACTACAAGCGGCACTACAACAAGTGCTTTTACTTACGTATGGGAGCAAAATGATTCTGCGATTACAACATTTGGAGCGAATAGTTTAGCGCTAGCTGATAAGGCTGACGGCCCTTTGTTTCGTTCTATTTTGCCAACGGCTTCTTTAGTTCGTTATTTCCCTTCTTATGATAAAGTTTTAATCAATAAATTCATCAGTTCTTGGGAATCATTGAGTAGCATTGGTAGGACAATGAGTTTTGTTTTCACCGCAAGAGATAATGCTGCTTTGGGTTCAGGACAAACCGCCTCCGATCAAATGTTGGTAAATGTGAGTAATACAACAGGTCCTTTTGAGGTGACTTCTCAAGCTACTACGGATTTGAGCTGGATTCAAGGGGCTACTCAAACCATTACTTGGAATGTAAATGGCGCCAATGCTTTGCCTGGAGCATCTAATGTAAATATCAAGTTGTCTACGGATGACGGACTCACTTTTCCAATTACCTTGATTTCCAATACACCCAACGACGGGTCTCAGTCGATTGTTGTGCCTGAGGTAAGTGCTTTAAAGTGTAGGGTTTTGGTAGAGCCGACCAATTCTATTTTTTATTCAATAAATCCAATTTCTTTTGCAATTGGCTAT
Source organism: Flavobacterium sp. (assembly GCF_027531905.1). Classification (GTDB taxonomy): domain Bacteria; phylum Bacteroidota; class Bacteroidia; order Flavobacteriales; family Flavobacteriaceae; genus Flavobacterium. Next base: position 69,088 of record NZ_JAPZSU010000020.1, read on the forward strand.
ACTACCGTTACGGCTTGTAACTCTTATCCTTTTACAACGCCAATTACTATTCCAGATGGGGTAAACACTTACACCACAAGGCAAATTGAAGCCCCAGCTGATTTAGGAATAATTACTAATGTTGAGGTTGAGGTTGCTTTGTCTCATTCTTTTATGTCCGATGTAGAGTTAGAAATTGTAAGTCCCCAAAATACTACGGTTCGATTGTTGCAAAGAGTTTGTGGTGATTCTAAAACCCCATTAACATTAAAAATTGTTGATAGTGGAGAAGTTTTAGATTGTGCCAATAGTGCTTTGCAGATAATCAAGCCTAATGATGCATTAAGTGGTTTTAATGGTCAAAATTCTGCGGGGACATGGCTTTTACGAGTGAGAGATGCTTATAAAAACGATGGTGGTTCTATTACTTCGGCTTCGGTGAGAATTTGTACCCTAAAAGCGACGCTAGGTACAAAAGCGTTGGGCATTGCTGATCTCAAATTGTTTCCTATTCCTTCTAACGGTAGTTTTAAAGTTGAATTTTCTAGTATATCTAATTTGCCTGTGGAGGTTTCGGTAGCAGATTTGTTAGGGCGAAAAGTATATCAAAAACAATATGGTAAAACGACCAATTTTAGTGAGACCATTGACTTAAAGGCAATAATGGCAGGAGTATATATAGTAACTGTCGAAGATGGTGACAGAAAAGAAGTAAAGAAAATAGTCATTCAATAGCTGTTTTTTAGGTCTTTATAAAACAGAAAAGGGAAACGTTATTTTGTTTCCCTTTTTTTATTTTCCGTTGAAGCCATTCATCGTATTGTTAAGTCCAGCGGTGCCAAACGATTTAATAATTTCTGTACTTATTTCTAATCGTTCAGGAAGCGCTGTTTTTTCTTGTTCGTCCCATTCTCCTAAAACATAATCTACTTGTTGTCCTTTTTTGAATTGGTCGCTGATGCCAAAACGGAAACGAGTGTAATTTTGGGTGTTTAAGATAAGATTGATGTTTTTTAATCCGTTGTGGCCGCCGTCGCTTCCTTTGCCTTTGATGCGGATGGTTCCGAAAGAGAGGTTAAGGTCATCTGTAATGACCATTATGTTTTCTAAAGGAATGTTTTCTTGGTCCATCCAGTATTTTACGGCTTTGCCACTCAAATTCATATAGGTATTGGGTTTCAAAAGCAAGAAAGTTCGCCCTTTGAACTTGTATTCTGCCAAAGCCCCAAGTTTTACGGTTTGAAAATCTAGACTTTCTTTTTTAGCCAAAAAGTCGAGTACTTTGAAACCAATATTGTGACGGGTATTGACATATTCAGCGCCGATGTTACCTAATCCTACTATTAAAAACTTTTTACTCACTTTCTCTATATTTTTTTGGTGTTCGTGAACCACTGGTTTTATTTTGCTTTGTATCACTGCTTTTTTCGTGATAGAAACAAAACTTGAATCTATTTTATGAAGCTGCAAAAATAGTGTATTTAGTGCAGAAGTTAAATGGAAAGTCTGTAATTGTTATGGAAAGGAGTCGTGTAGTCAATAGTATTAAGTTGAGAGATTTTAGATAGAAGATTAACGATTCTTGATTTTAGATTTTGGTGCAAGTGAATAAAAATCAAATGATTTTCATGTTTTATCATCAGCAATCAAAAATCGTTAATCAAAAATCAGCAATCAATTTCCTAGTTTAATCCTTAACTTAAGGATATTGATCGTGTAGTGTAGCCCTGATGGGAGCGGCATCCTTTGCTGACGGGGTTCGGCAGTAAAGATACAGCGTACAGCAGGAGGATTCGTGATTAATAGAAGGGAGGTGTGCTCCTTTGTAGAATTATGGAATTTGAAATAAGTTCAGATAAAAAAAAGCGCCAGTTGTGTAACTGACGCTTTGATATAATGATCGAAAAAAAATTATTTTTTCTTTCCTTTTGCAGGAGCTTTTGCTGCTTTTGCTGCTTCTTGAGCTGCTTTCATAGCCGCACGAGAAATCTTCACTTGACAGATAACAGTGTTGTCTGGGTGCATGATCTTGAAGTTTGGTGTAGGTACTTTAGTTACATACAATTTGTTACCCATGTCTAATGGAGTAATGTCAGCTTCAACATAATCAGGAAGATTTTTTGGTAAAGCTTTTACTTTCAATTTACGGTTGTTCATACGCAAATCACCACCTGCCATAACTCCTTTAGAGTTACCAATGATTTTTACAGGAACTTCGATTGTGATTTCTTTATCCTCGTGGATTTGGAAAAAATCGATGTGTAAGATTTTGTCAGATACTGGGTGTACTTGAATATCTTGTAACACAGCATTGAAAGATTTACCATTTCCAAGTTCAATCACAACTGTGTGTGCGTTTGGAGTGTAAACCAAGTTTTTGAAAGCTTTTTCTTCTGCTGAGAAATGCACCGCTTGATTTCCTCCGTATAACACGCAAGGAACCGCTCCAGCATTACGTAAGGCTTTAGTTGACACTTTGCCCACGCTTTCTCTTTCTGATCCTTTAATTGTAATCGATTTCATTGTAAATATTTATATAGTTATTAATTAAACTCTTCTTTTGGAGTGATTAGTAATTGGTTATTAGTGATTAGCCTTGTTTTCTTGCTAATTACTAATGACTAAGTGCTATTCACTAATGCTACATTATAAATTTCCCACTAATGGAATTGTTGTGGTGTACCATATGCATTACTTCTGCAAAAAGTGGTGCACAACTCAACACTTTAATTTTATTAGATTCTTTTCTTAATGGAATAGAATCCGAAACGATTAACTCGCTTAGTTTTGAATTTTCTATTTTTTCGTAAGCGCTACCAGACAAAATTGCGTGTGTACAAATGGCTCTTACGCTCAAAGCACCTTTTTCAATCATCAAATCGGCTGCTTTTGCCAATGTTCCTCCAGTGTCGATCATGTCGTCTACTAGAATTACATTTCTTCCTTTTACTTCACCAATCAATTCCATGGTATCAATTACGTTAGCTATTTTTCTTTGTTTGTAACAAATAACTACGTCTGATTCTAGGAATTTAGAATAGGCATAAGCTCTTTTTGAACCTCCCATATCTGGAGAGGCAATGGTCAAGTTTTCTAGTCCTAGACTTTTTACATAAGGTAAAAAGATCGTGGAAGCGAATAAATGATCTACCGGTTTTTCAAAGAATCCTTGAATTTGATCCGCGTGCAAATCCATGGTCATAATTCGGGTTGCCCCTGCAGCATCTAATAAATTAGCTACTAATTTAGCTCCAATTGGAACTCTTGGTTTGTCTTTTCGGTCTTGTCTAGCCCAACCAAAATAAGGAATTACTGCTGTAATGTGTCTTGCTGAAGCTCTTTTGGCTGCATCAATCATCATTAATAATTCCATCAAATTGTCTGCCGTTGGAAATGTAGAACATACGATAAAAACACGTAATCCTCTAATTGACTCTTCGTAGGAAGGTTGAAATTCTCCGTCGCTGTACTTAGCTAAGGTAACTTTTCCTAAAGGAATTCCGTAATTTTTTGCAATTTGCTCTGCAAGATATACACTTTGTGAACACGCAAAAATTTTAGCTTCTGGTTCTAGGTGTGACATGTAATTTGTTGTTTAATTCCGCTGCGCTTACAATGGGACTTTAATAATCAATTAAAGCGTTGTCGCTGTATTTGCCTCGGGAGTAGTTAGTTAGTGTGTGTCGTTTTAACGAGGTGCAAATTTATAAAATTTATTCAACACTGAAAGGAAAAAATTAAGTATTTTTTGTTGAAGATTTAATTTTATTTTTTACATTTGCACCGTGTTAAAGAAAAAGATACTTAGCTACCACTAAATATCTCTTTATTGCGAGAAATAACTGTTGTTATTTCAGTCTGCTAAGCCCGGATGGCGGAATTGGTAGACGCGCTGGTCTCAAACACCTGTGGGAAACCGTGCCGGTTCGACTCCGGCTCCGGGTACTTAAAAACCTCCTAATCGATTGATTAGGAGGTTTTTTTATTTTTATTGTGGACGAAAAAGGGGAGAAAGTGGGGATCAAGTTCAAAAGTTGGTGATTATCCCTTTTTTTTCTTTTTTAATAGAAAGCTGGTTGTTTTATTATAGATTGACATTAATCTTATCTCCGTCTTTAATCAATGTATTGGTTATTATTTTTTGACCATCAGCTATCGTGATCTTAAGCTTTTTACCTATTCGTTCAACGGTCATATCAAAATCACGTTCGAATGCATGAATATGTCGAAGTTTCATGGAGGGCCAAGATTTAGGAAGGCGTGGAGTGAAGTTAAAGCTTTGCAAACCTGTAGGTCGGATGCCAAACAATCCTTCGGTAAAAATTCTACAATATAAGCCGCTCTCTCTGCTGAAAGATGTCGTTGATCACCTTCTGGGTAAGCTTCTACAGGATATGGAACATGCTCGCCCAATAATCGGCGATTAGAATAGTAATGTAAAAAATCCAGAGCTTTTTCTGTTTCTCCTGCAGCCAAAACTCCCCTTAATGCATATAAAGTTGATCGGTCCCAAAATGTTTTGTCACCCGCAACGCTCGCAAGACCATCTTGAGTCCATAATCTTTGAGAAAATAACGCAGCTATCGTTCCTTCTTTTCTATCATAAATATCCATGGCAAGTGGGGTACATATCCATGCTCTAAGAATATCATTCTCTTTGTAGTATTTATAGGTTGCGAACCCTTCGACATTAGAACCAAAATAGTTTTCAATAGCTGTTTTTAATTTTTTAGCTTGAGCTTTATAGGTTTGAAGTTGTGCTGGGTCTTTTCCTAGGGATGCACCTAGATATATTGCTGAATGAAGCGCGTCAAAATATAAGGAAGAGGTGTTAAGGTTTGCCTTTCCGGAAGGAAAACGACCTTCGAGTTCATCAGAATCGGAAGTTACTACACCTTCCGGGTTTAATTTTCTATGGCAATACTCCAAGCACCATTGAATCAATGGCCATAATTGTTTGGCTTCATTTATATTTCCTCTTGCAAGGGAGTAGCGCGCTGCCCCATAAGCAATCATTGCGGCATCACCACGGTCACCCGCACCATCCCATATATCTGTTCCTTCGGCAACGATTGAACTTGGAATGGGTTTGTATTCAGTATTCATATATTTTGAGAATTGAATATAGGCATTTAATGCTGCTTGATTTCCATAGTCATACCCAAGATAAGGGAAAAAAGGGCCGATGTATTCGGCTTGGTCGTTGGCCCAAATTGCCGCGTAATAAGATTCACCTCCTGGTCCATGCATGGCTCCTCCTTTGGTTTCGAAAATACTTTCGGAAGCGCGTAATTTGGCAAAGTTAAATTCTGTATTTAATACTGGATCGGGTGTCTCTAGAATCAATTTATTGGAAAGTTCATGCACTAAAGCAAGGCGTTTGTTTTTTTCAATCTCTGCATTTGCTTTAGGTGGCTGTTCATTTGCTTTAACTCCTGAGTAAAAAACGGAAAAAGTTATGACTTCATTTGGTTTAAGATTAAAATTGCCGTCATTATAAAGATCTACATGCAAGTTGTAACTGCCTTCTGTTCCTTTTGTAGGATCGGAGGTGTAAAGCATATTTGATTTTGGGATTTCTATGACGCAGGTTTTTTTCGAAATGTTTTTTATGGAATAAATTTCGGAATAGCCCGCTAAGGTTGTTGATGGAAAAAATTGTCGGGTTAGTTCAAGTGTATTGCCGGCTATACTCTTAACTAGCAATGTTCCATTAAGTGTTAATGCAATTACTTTTTCAGACGTAATTGGTTTGTAATTTACGGTTACCAAATCGAAAGCATCTTGAGAAAATTGTCGTGTAAGGCTTGCATGGGTGTTATTAGGAATTGTTCTTAGCATAGGCCAAACTAAGCTACGCGTGGCATGAAAAGAGCCATCGGCTGCTACACCATACCGAAGGACGCAGGAAATTTTTTTTCCACTCATTTCTATATGATCGTCATGAGGGATGGAGTTATTGTTGATTTGCCAAGAAATTGAACCGTCTTGTTCGATTTGCCATCGACGGTCTTTTTGCGCAAATGATTGATTTATTATGAAACAAAAAGTAACCATGGCAAGTAAAAAATAGTGTCGTTTTGTCTTGAGAGATTGGTTCATTAATTTATTTTGTTAGTGTATTGTTATTAATTATAAGATGTTTGCTTGATTTGTTGTTTTGGCCAAGACAAAGAATACGTTTTTTCTTGTTTAATCCAAGTTTTTCACGCCAATGCTTAGTTATAAAAAGGTAAGGCATGTAGTTTTAATTTACTTTAAAGTTATAGAAGATCATTGAATAGTATCCTTCTTGGCCTTAGGTTTTACTTGTGTATTGTGGCAAATTTTAATAGACAAACCCACACAAATTATATGGTGGGTTTGAGTGATCATCGGTTTATAAAGTTAATTTTTATTACCAATGGGAATTTGGGGTAAAATGATTTTATTAATTATAACCTGGATTTTGAACAAGACCAGTTCTGTTTATTTCGTCTCTTGGAATAGGTAATAAATAGTGTTCAGGTTTAAAAATTCTGTCTTGAACTTTTTTGTAAGTGAATGTTCTTGTTCCGTTACTATTTTTAGTAATAATCACTCCCATCAAAGGTTTGTTCTCTGTTATTTGGGCAATTTTCCAACGACGAACATCGTAATATCGGTGTCCTTCTAAGCATAATTCTACTTGTCTTTCATTGCGGATTTTATTTTCTAAGGATGTGCCAGTTAGTCCTGCTAAGGGTGTTGTTATTCCTGCACGTCGTCTGATTAAATTTAAGTACTGAATAGCGGTGCTCTCGTTACCAAGTTTGAATTGTGCTTCAGCATAATTAAGGTAAATTTCGCCTAAACGAGAAATAATCCAAGCTTTGTTTGTTTGTGTTTCGGTGTTATAAGTAATGGTTAAAATTTAATGTCGTATTTAGTTCCAAAATTAGTCAGGACAAAATTTAATTTTTCTTTGAGGTTTTCGAATGATTTATAAGCATCAAAATCTAACCATTGATATTTTATTCTTCGCCATAGAATTTC